>DKGN01000160.1 GCA_002453275.1 Caryophanales bacterium UBA6769 | reverse complement strand
CCCTTGAATGTTGCCAGGATACACGATTGGTGGTTCCTGTGAGAGTATTTGTCGTTTATGGACGTGTCCTAACGCCCAATAGTCGAACCCCTTGTTGCGTAATTCCTTAACTGAGAAAGGAGCGTACGGGTCATGACCTGTTTGTCCATCCATGTTCCCATGAAGCATCGCGATATGAAAATCAGCATCCCCTATTTTCTTATATTCTTCACTTTTATCGATGACGATTTCTTTGCTCATATAACTAAATCCGTAAAGCTTCACAGTATGATCGGTCTTCGTTGTAAATAGTGAGGCAGTTACAGCTTCATCTGTAAAAACCGTTACATTTTCAGGCCAATCAACAGTGCGACGGTCTTTGACGAGCGGGTCATGATTACCATGGCTAATAAAGGCATGGATGCCATGGCGTTCAAGTCGTTCGAGTTGCTGGCGAAAGCGTAAATACGTACGTAAGCTTACATCATTGGAGTCAAATACATCTCCGACGAACAGAACAAAATCAACATCATGTTCAATTGCTGTGGAAATGATATTTTCCAATGAACGATTGACACCCTCAACAACATACTCATAAATATGTTTTGGTAAATGGCGTAAACCTGTAAACATACGTCCTAAATGCAAATCCGCTGTATGGATAAATGAAATGCTCAATAAGTCCACCTCAATTTTAATGTAATTCTTTCATTCATTTTAACACATCATAAGAGCGTGTGTTCTGTTTCGAGTAATCTTGATGGAAATGTTCTTGTTTTTATGCTATTTTTTTGTTAGAGGATAAAAAGGAGGAACAACACTCATGAAGGATTATGTTGCTACAGCTTTTAGTCAATCAGGGGAAGTTTTATTTGAAGAACGTTTTGAAGCCACTAACGATACAGAAGGAAGAGCTAAAGGAGAAGTTTTGCTAGAAGAGAATGGCTACATCGATATTACTCATCGTATTACATCGAGCGCTGGTAAGTTAATCGGCTTTCACCGTTAATTTAAACTATGAGAAAGCATCGATTTGAGCAAAAGGATTTGCACTTATTCTTCCAAATTATGTAACAAAAGCGTCCACGAAGGGACGCTTTTGTTTTTATACAACTTCTTCACTTGCATTCCACTGTTTATACGTTTTCTTATAAAGCAGCTTGAAGTAACCGATCGTTCCGATAATTGTCAATCCTAAAAAGATTGTTAAGAAACCTATATTTTCCCACATGAATGAATAATCTCCACTTGAAATAACAGCTTTAAATCCAGAAACAGAGTATGTCATAGGCAAGAATGCATTAAATGCTTGTAGTCCTTCTGGAATTAACTCTAGTGGGAATGTTCCAGCGCTCGTTGTTAATTGCATGATTAAAATAATAATCGCTACAAATCTACCTGGATCCCCGAAGGCGGTCGTCAAAAATTGGATAAGTGACATGAAGACGACACTCGTAATGATCGTAAATAGAATAAAGTAAGGAACACTCGTTACTTCGATTTTTAAACCGAACAATAATAGTGCATCAACAATGAGTGCTTGTGCAATGCCAACGAAAATAAGCAACGAAAACTTGCTTGCAAACCAACTGAAAGCTGACTTCGGGCCAACAGCTGGATCACGTAAAGGAAATACAATCGACAATAAAAGCGCGCCGACAAACAAGCCAAGCGATATGAAATACGGCGCAAAGCCAGTTCCATAGTTAGGAACAGGTGCAACAACTTCTGATTCTACTTTCACAGGATCGGCGAACATTTTAAAATTCCCGTCATCTGCTGATACATCTGATGCCTCGCTAGCTCCTTCAGTCAACTTTTCGGCTAATTCACCAGCACCGTCGTCAAGCTCATGTAGGCCTGTGGTGAGTTCTTTAGAGCCATCATACAGTTCGTTCGTTCCGTTCGCTAACGTAGTCGAACCATCATGGATTTGTAATAAACCATTCGTTAACTGACTACCTCCAGCAAGTAATTGCTCACTACCGTTTGATAGTTTACCAACGTTATCAACGAGAGAATCCCATCCTTCAGAAACAGTGACTGTTCCGGCTACAAGTTTATTTGTACCCTTTACAAGTTCAGTCGAGCCTTGCTGGGCACCTGCAAATTTTTCTCCAAACGTCTGTAAACCGTCGGACAACTCCTTTGATCCTTTCGCTAGTTGGTCTTGCCCTACAACAAGGCTATCAAATTGGGCTTCTACATTCTTCAATTGATTTGAATACTCAATAAGCGTTTCAATATGCTTCGCAATTGTTGGATTTGATTCAATGATGTCTAGATTGTTTAACTTGTCAAGTATGTCATCAATCTGGCGAATTACAGTCGCCAATTCATCTTTTTTCTTTTTTGCTTCTATTAATTGCTTATTTGATTCATTAAGACCAGTGCTTATCCGTTGCGCTGATGGAATCAATCTACTCTCTAAACTTGCTTGCAAATCAGTTAACCCCGTATTTAAGCTTTGGACGCCTCTGTTTACTTGTTCCGTTCCATCAGCAAGCTCTCCCACTTTTGGAGCATTTGCTTTGAGCTGTCGAAGTAGCTCATCATTCCCCGTATGAATACTTTGGAGTCCTGAGCTTAACGTTTGCGCTCCACTTTGCGCATCAACGAGAGATGCTTGTAATGTGTTCGAGCCATCCGCTACTTTTTTAAGATTGTCTTCTATCATTTCGGCACCTGTTTTTGCATCCGCTGTACCATCAGCCAGCTTCCCGGCTCCTTCGCCAGCTAACTCAATCCCATCTGTCAATTTTTCAATGTTATCAAAAACAACTTCAATATACGTTTCGCTTAGTTCATTAGCCATTTGTTCTTTCATTTTTTCAACGGCTGTTTCACCAATTTGACCTGCTAAGAAATTAAAGCTTTCATTCGGGACATAATGCAATTCAAGTGGATGCGGCTCGTCATCCATAATCGTTGTTGCTTTTTCAGAAAAATCCTTCGGGATGACAATTTTCATATAATACTTTTCATTGCGCATGCCACGATCAGCAGTTGCTTCATCTACAAAATCCCATTTAAACTCTGGTGTTTCTCTTAATTTATCAACAAATTCACGACCAATCTCGAGCTCTTCATCATGAAACTGGGACCCTGTATCATTATTTACAATCGCAACAGGAATTTGATCGAGTCTTTCATAAGGATCCCAAAACGCCCATAAAAACATAGCACTGTACATAACAGGGACGAAGATGACGGCAAAAATAGGGATTAAAACTTTTTTATTTTTAATTATACTTAAAAACTCTTGTCTCAATTGGTTAATACTCATATTTCCAATCCTTTCCGAATGACCGTTTCAGTCAAACAGTCATTTTAGTCCAAAAAATGTAGCCTTTACTTTATATACGTTAGATTGTCGCTAAGCCTTCCAGCAAATAAAGTCTAAAAAGTTCCCCAATTTTCTGTTTGTCTAATGATTCATTTTCTTTCTCCCAATCAATGACAAGGGCAATATACATTTTCACCATAACGTAAGCCGTTACTTCTGGATCACATTGTTTAATTTCGCCTTTCTCAATCGCAGCGTCTACTTGTTTTTTCACAAAGCTAAGAACGGCATCCTCTAACTTCTGAATGGCTTCAATTGCTTCGGGTGTACCAATTTCCTTCACTTCCTGTGAAAGCTGAAGTGCAAGTTGATGTTTCTTCCTAAATTCTAATACTTTAAAAAGGGCTTGGTGTAAATTTTCAGCAAATGTCTGATCTGGTTGAATAGCATTCTTCGCCACAAACTTCATTTCCAAAATTAATTGATCAATAATATCATTAAATAATTCTTCTTTATTTTTAAAAAAAGTATAGATTGTACCTTTTGCAACAGTAGCGATTCGCGCAACTTGATCCATTGTTGTTGCTTTATAGCCAAAGAGTGTGAACGATCGCGCTGCAGCGTCTAAAATATTTCTTTTACGATCAACTGACATATGACTCACTCCCTTCTGACCGAATTGGTCAAATGGTCATTACAAGTTTTTATTCTACACCTTTAGTTGCACAGATTCAATAGTATTAGGTATTTCGTAATTTTCATAATATTTAGAATGTGTATATAATGAGACGCAATATACTTTACATTTTAGGAGGTTGTTTCATGAGTAAAAATATTGTGTCTAGTCTCGTTATCATCCTGTTCCTCTCTATAGCTCCTTTCGGTTACACTGTTCAAGCCCATGAAAATGAAGAAAGCATTGAGCCAAGTGTAAGTGTAGATGAACTTAATTTGGGTGAAGGAAATGAATATCCGATTATTCTCGTCCACGGTTTAGGTGGCTTCGGTCGAGATGAGTTTGGTGGAATAATTAAAATGTGGGGCGGGATCCATGATATTGAGAATAACTTAAAAAATGCAGGCTATACGGTCCACACTGCTGCTGTCGGCCCTGTTTCAAGTAACTGGGATCGCGCAGTCGAGTTGTACTATCAAATTAAAGGTGGGACAGTAGATTACGGTGAAGCTCATTCACAAACACACGGACATGCTAGATACGGCAAAACCTTTCCTGGATTGTACCCTGAATGGGGAGAAATTAACCCTGAAACAGGAAAACCGAATAAAGTCCACTTAATCGGTCACAGCATGGGAGGCCAAACGATTCGGACAGTTACTCAACTATTAAGCGAAGGTGACGAACAAGAACGAAATAGTGGTCACGAAGTCTCCTCACTGTTTGCCGAAGAACAGCCTTGGGTCCATTCAGTTCTATCCATCTCAACTCCTCATGACGGATCGACAGCAGCCTATCAAATTAATGACGTCGTTCCGATCGTTCAAGAATTGATTATTGGCGCTGCTATTTTTGCCGGGAACATCAATCAAGATTTTTATGACTTTAAGCTCGATCAGTGGGGGATTAAAAAAGAAAAAGGCGAACGTTTTTCTCAATATGTCAAGCGAATTCGAGATAACCCTGGTTGGAAATCCCAAGATACCGCTAACTGGGATTTAAAGCCTGAAGGAGCATTCGAACTAAACCAATGGGTAAAAGCACAGTCAGATATTTATTACTTTTCTGTGAGCAACTCACAAACCCATCGAAGTCTTCTGACAGGTCACCACATTCCCGACCTTTTCATGAATCCAGCCTTACGTCCGTTTAGTCGATATGTCGGATCTAAAACATTTAAGAAAGATGGGTTTACTATCGATAGAACATGGTGGGAGAACGATGGTCTTGTTAGCGTCTCTTCTATGCAAGGACCGACAATTGGTTCAGATGATCACATTATCGAATATGATGGTAACCCACAAAAAGGGGTATGGAACCATTTAGGCAAGATGAGGCATTATGACCATCTTGACATCATTGGCTGGGGAGTTCGTAATATGAGTGATTGGTATGAAGACATTGCTGCCCTGTTGTACTCATTACCGGAATAAAAGAATAGAAAAATGCGTTTGGACACGAGTTGTCCAAACGCATTTCGATTACTTACCTTCAAATATAGGTGCACGTTTTTCTTTGAATGCTCGTAAGCCTTCAAGCCGATCGCACGTTGGAATTGTCTTGTTATAAGCACTCTGTTCAATTGATAAACCCGTATATAAATCTAAATCATATCCTTTGTCGATTGCCTGCTTTGCTTGTGCAACAGCGATAGGCGCATTTTGCACGATCTGTTCGGCAATTTCAAATGCTTTAGACAAAACCTGATTTTGCGGTACAACATATTCAATCAGTCCGATTTTTTCTGCTTCTTGTGCACTTACTCGTTTTGCAGTGAAAATTAACTCCTTCGCTCGTCCTTTTCCGATTAAGCGTGGGAGGCGTTGTGTGCCGCCAGCACCCGGAATAATTCCGAGTGATGTTTCTGTCAATCCTACCTTTGCTTGCTCAGAGCAAACCCGTAGATCACAGGCTAATACTAGCTCTAAGCCACCACCGAAAGCCATACCATTCATTGCCGCGATAACTGGCTGTGGCAATGCTTCAACATTATTAACAGTACTACGGATTAACGCTAATGTCTTCTGGACTTGAACGTGATCCATTCCGGCACGCTCCTTTAGATCCGCACCAGCACAGAACACTTTTTCTCCTGCACCTGTAATAATGACACACCGTACGGAACGATCAAATTGAATTTCATTTAATATGTCACTAAACTCTTGCAAAAGCTGGAGGGAAAATGCATTTGCAGCTTCTGGACGATTTAATGTTAATGTGACAATGCCACGTTCACTTTTCGTTATAACAACTTGATTATCCAATCTCATTTTCCTCCCATTAGCTTAATACTTGTAGTTGATGGCTTGCTAATGAACGTCCAATTTTTTGCTCAATAAACTGTGCCGCTCCGATTAATTTATCTTGACTAATACCTGTATGAATTCCCATGCCATCAAACATATAGAGCAAATCATCGGTTGCGATGTTACCGGATGCACCAGGTGCATATGGACAACCACCAAGTCCTCCAACCGAGCCATCAAACGTTGTAATCCCCATGTCCATTGAAGCAAGTATATTCGCCATCGCTGTTCCTCGCGTATCGTGAAAATGCATCGCAAGTCGTTCAGCCGGGAATTGCTTTAATAATAATGCCAAAACGTCCTGCACTTGCTTCGGATTTGCCACACCGATCGTATCACCGATCGACAATTCTTGAATACCCATTTCAAACAACTTTTCAGAAACACGAATGACAGATTGTACATCAACATCGCCTTCATACGGACAGCCAAAAGCAACCGAAACATAACCACGCGTGGTTTTATTCGCAGCAAGCGCCTCTTTAACGACTGCTTTTAAAATGGGAAACGTCTCATCGATTGTTTTATTAATATTTTTTTTGTTATGTGTTTCACTTGCCGACATAAAAATGGAAACTTCATCTATATTTGCTTCCAACGCTCGTTCTAGCCCACGTTCATTCGGAACGAGAGCAGCATACGTCACACCTTCTCGTCTTTCAATACCTGTCGCTACTTCATACGCATCAGCTAAAGCAGGTATCCACTTTGGATTAACAAATGATGTAATCTCTAAGTAGTCTAATCCCGTTTCTGACAACTGATTAATCCAACTGATTTTTTGTTCAGTAGAAATAACTTTCTTTTCATTTTGTAATCCATCCCGTGGTCCAACTTCTTTAATCGTAACTTCTCTAGGCCACTGCATGTAACCGACCTCCTTACACTCCGATATGATAACCGCCTGAAATGTTTAACACATGCCCGGTTATATAGTCTGCTCCTGTTGAAGAAAGAAAAAGAATACCCGGCACAACATCTTCTATTCTAGCAAATCGGTTTAACACAATTTTATTTTTATACGTATCGGCAAACTTATCCGTTCGGATTGTTTCAGTCATACGTGTTTCGACGACTCCGAAAGCAACGGCATTTGATTGGATACGGTATTTTCCCCATTCTCGTGCAGCTGACATCGTCATCCCTACGACACCCGCCTTGGCAGCCCCGTAATTAATTTGTCCAATTGTTCCAGTTAAACCCGCGACTGATGTAACATTAACAACTTTACCGTTGGACAGCGACTCTGGATTTTGTTTTGCCCGCTCTTTAAAAATTGGTGCAACAGCACGGATACAGTTGAACACCCCTTTTAACCCGATAT
>DKGN01000187.1 GCA_002453275.1 Caryophanales bacterium UBA6769 | reverse complement strand
AAATTACTTTACCCATTTTTAAAATTTTTAACCGATTAAAACTAAACTAGGTAGTTACGTTTTGACTTTTTTTAATGGCCATGCAAATGCTTGTTTATGCTCCGTAAAATGTAACTTTGGTGTTATTTGAAAAATGGAACGAGGTAGAAAGTGAGTAAGCGAATTTTCACTAACATGTGCTTTGGCCTCAGTCACTTTCCACCGATCGTGGTGAATATCTCCCTGAAACAATAAGTTTCCTTTTTCTATCCAAAAACAATAACGTTCTAACAACCAGTAATCAAGACTATCCTCAGACGGTAAAAAGAAGTCAGACGTTGGATAATAAGAACATTTGAACTTTTCACTGCGTCGCTCTAATCCAAACTGAAACGCTTTACCTTTGTGCAAGGTTATTTTTGCGTAATTGTAAGGTAAAAACAATAATTTCGGACCGATGACGTTGAGCCATTTGTTGGCATAAAACGTAAAAAAATAAACACCTGGCTTTCCTTTATACGTAACGTACGTACGAATATTGATTTCATTAAACGTATGTAAATAGGGAACCTTCGGTAATCTTCTTAGTCTCATGTTCGTCACTTCAAAAGGGATGAAACTAATCCAAGCTGTTTTTTCATATGTATCAATTTTAAGTTGCCTCGGAATATGCGGTTCAAGTAATGAGAGAGGAACAGGCCAGTGGAGCATCAAAAGGTGATTCCACTCTTGTGTTAACAGCCACGGTGAAGTGGGAAGAGGAAACGGACGCTGCTTAATTTCTGATAAAGCTTTTTGCATGAACATCACCCTTTCATTCATATATCTCTTTTTAGTGTTCCAAAAGATTGAAAAATTAAGCTAAAACATGATCTAGATCAAGGTAGAACGGCTTGTAAAAAGAGATAATTTTATTGAGGGATGAAATCCCCACAAAAAGAGGTGGTGATTCATGATGAGTTGGCTGGCAAGCTTAGTTTTGTTCGCTATTCCTTTCGCGGTAAAATTGTTGCTCGCATTTCGTCCTGGGGCATCGAGGGAAGAAGAATGTAGCGGGATGAAGTGGGCAGCATCGCACCACTGGGCATTTGGGCTTTTATATGCTGGAAGCTTATGGCTGGCGATTATTATTGCATAAGATAAGAGGTGGTTGAGTGAGACGACTAATGTTCACTAGTTTCGTAGCAACATTGATTCTATTTACTGGAACGAGTTGTTCGTTTACAAACGAAGAAAAGGATAGTGATGCGTATATTCTCGCGTTCGAAACATTGCTCAATCATGAACGCCAACTGAACGAATCTAGTCACTATTTTTCACTTTTTATAAAAGATGAGCTCACGAAAAAGACAATCCGCTCTATTAAAAGCTATTTTGAAAGCGCATATACAAAAAAAGACATCTATTTTTATACGCTTGATGAACTTAGCGAAGCAGGCCCTTACGGAAAGGAAACGTTAGCAAACGACGGATTATTTTTAAAAATTATTGACGTGTCAAAAAGCGGAGACGAACTCGTCGTACATGGTGAAAAGCTTAACACAGCAGGCCTTGGTGGTATCGGAATGTACATGACACTTTTATTAGAAAAAGACGAATGGATCGTAAAAAATTCAGAAATAACATGGAAACAGTGAGCTTTTTGTCGTTGAAACAAAAAATTTTGGTGATGGGATTAATAATCTCCTTGTAATGGCAATGAACGGACCCTTCACATCGCTGTTTTTGTAAGAATGGCTAATCAATTGGATTAGCTTAATCATGCATACTCATTAATTGAAACCGCCGCCTTTACTTTAATTGGTGTCCTATTACTAAAAGTCTTGCTTACATCTTATCCAAGAATAGTGAGTCTTGTTTGTCGTTTTGAACACGGTTTAGTTTGTGCGTTATACTAATGCAAAACAGGGAAAAAAAGGACGTTGCGACAAGCTTCGTAACGAGAAAGGAAGTGTAGCAAGTGAAAGGATCATGTCACCATCAACACACTTCTATTAAAGAGATGCAGCACCTTTCTATCTCTTTAGTTCCAATTTTCAATCATTTACAGGTTGAGGAAATGCAAGAAATCGTGGCAACGACACAGACTCGACGATATGAACGTAACGAAGAAATTTATGCGCGGGAGATCGCTCAGCTCATCTGTATATCGTTCACCATGGTCGTGTGAAAATATTTCGTTTATCAGAATCAGGAAAAGAACAACTCATTCGGATTTTAGAGCCTGGAGACTTCGTTGGCGAATTAGCTCCATTTTCTGAATCTGTTTTTGCTCACTTTGCTGTTGCAATGGAAAAGACAGAGCTATGTATAATGAGACGCAATGATTTACAAGCATTTTTAATGAAATATCCAGAGATTTCCATTAGAATTTTAGAAGAGTTCAGTCGACGACTTGAAAAAACGGCAAAAAACTGAGTAGTTTAACATCTGAAGATACAGAACAACGCATTGCAGCTTACTTGCTAGTATTAATCGCTGGACAATATTCAGAAACAATTACATTACCAATGCCGAAAAAAGATCTTGCATCATACTTAGGGACGACGCCTGAAACAGTGAGCAGAAAACTCGCTGACTTCCAGGAACAAGGTATCATTGACCAAGTCGGTCAACGAAAAATTAAAGTCCTTGATAAAAAGGCACTACAATTAATTTGAAGGAGGAGAAAAACATGAAAGTTTGTGTTATTGGAGCAAATGGGCAAATCGGGAAGCAACTCGTTCAGCTTTTGCATGAAAGTGAAGTTCATTCCGTTCGGGCGATGGTGCGAAGTGAGAAGCAAGCGCAGGATCTGAAGGAGAACGGTATTGAAGCTGTCGTTGCAGATGTGGAAGGAACAGTCGATGAACTTGTGGAAGCCGTAAGTGGCTGTGACGCGATTGTCTTTACGGCAGGTTCAGGAGGGCATACGGGTGCAGACAAAACGTTGCTCGTTGACTTAGACGGAGCCGTTAAATCAATCGAAGCCGCTGAAAAGGCGGATGTGGATCGCTATGTTATGGTAAGTGCACTTCAAGCCCATAATCGTGAAAATTGGAATGAAAAAATTCGTCACTACTACGTTGCAAAGCACTATGCTGACAAAGCGTTAATGGATAGCAACTTAAACTACACGATCGTTCGGCCAGGTGGTCTTACGAACGATAAAGGGGTAGGCAAAGTGTCAATCGCAGAAAACTTACCGCGTGGGATAGTAACGAGAGAAGATGTCGCAAGAACGGTATTTGCAACTCTTAATGAAAAGAATACATATAACCGTTCATTCGATTTAATCCAAGGGGAAAATGGGATAACGGAAGCGCTGCAGCAATTATAATTGGTGAACAGAAAGAGCTTTTTATATAAAAAGTATTGGAGTGATGAATAGATGAGAAGATACATAATGACGATGGCAGTTTTACTTGTAAGTAGCTTGCTCCTCATTGCTTGTGGAGCGGATGAAAATGAAAGTGTTGCGACTGACGATGGGGATAATGCAAATCAAGAAGAAACGAACAGAGAAGAGGGAAGCGCAAAGATTCCTGACGAAGTCATTAAGGATGCGGATGCTGATCCAATTGAACTGGAGCATCAAATGGGTCTTGCAATCGGAGAGACTGGCTATACAGTGCCAAGCTTTTTCAACGGAGAGCATCCACTTGCGATCACGTTGAATGGCGTCGAACAGGCACAAGATATCGGACAGTCAAAAGTAGGTGATGATGATTTTTTCTTAGTGGCAGATTTCACACTAGAAAATTTGGGTGAAGATAATATAAAAGTAGAGAAACCACATGCAGCGAAAGGCTCTGATGAATCAGCGATTCAAAATGAAGAAATGACAAATATGGGAGAGTTAATCGGGATAGGTGAGCGATATCTCGATGAAAATGGCAAGATAGACTTAGACGACAATCCAACGAATTCATTAAATGTGGCTCCAGGTGAGAAAGTAGAGCAAAAAATTGCAATAGGCATGCGTGACAGTACGGATGAATATATGATCGTTTTCGGTTTTTTTGATGGAAACAACCAACATTACATGAACAAAGTTTCATGGACTTTTAAGGCCGAAGAAGTTAAATAATCCAGTTACTATGTTGCTTGATTTCTTATAATAACGAAACCGCCTTCTAGTAAAGATTTGGCGGTTTCTTTAGCTTATATGTCATCACCTTTGACTATTTAAACAAATCTACGTATTCTCCATACCCTTCCTTTTCTAAATCTTCCTTTGGGATGAAGCGTAACGCTGCCGAGTTAATGCAGTAGCGAAGACCACCTTTGTCAGGAGGTCCATCCGGAAAGACGTGACCAAGATGGGAGTCGGCTGTATCGCTTCTAACTTCGGTGCGGCGCATGCCATGACTTAAATCTTCTTTTTCGTAGACTTCTTCTTTTTTCAGTGGCTTTGTGAAGCTCGGCCAGCCACAGCCGGCATCGTATTGGTCGAGGGAGGAGAAGAGAGGCTCTCCTGAAACGATATCAACGTAAATGCCGTCGTGAAAATGGTCCCAATATTCATTCTGAAAGGGTGGCTCCGTTGCATCGTTTTGTGTTACTTCATATTGGATACGTGTAAGCTTTTTCTTCAGTTCCTCTTTATTATATTTCCCACTCAACAAAATCGCTCCTTTCGAATTATCATTCCTTAGATTTATTGGTGTCAAACATTTCTGCAAGTAATTCATATGAACGAAGACGGTGTTCAATTTGATGGGCATTTGTCACAGCAATAATTTCGTCTGTGTCATAGGCTTCAGCTAATGCTTCAATTTGCGCCTTTACTGTCTGCGGATTCCCGACAATCATTCGTTTGCGATTTTCTCGGATGAAGGTACGTTCATATGGAGTATATTCATACGATTGCGCCATTTCAATTGAAGGAAGTCCTGGTGATCGCTGTCCCGTTACGGCAAAAAGCAAAGAAAGATCTAAGCTGGACGCCATCAAGTCGGCTTCTTCATCAGTGTCTGCACAAAATATAAAGATTGCCACGCTCGTTTTTGGCTTATCGTATAAAATTGAAGGTTGAAAATGTTCTTTGTATAGTCGAACACTCTGTTCTCCACCATCTCCATTAATAAAATGAGCGAAGGAGAAAGCCGCTCCTTTTTGCGCTGCAATTGAAGCACTACCATTCGTTGAACCGAGTAACCACATTTCTGGAACTGTATCGATAAGCGGTGTTGCTTTTAAACCAGGAAAGCGAAAGTCTTTCGGCACGGTGTCGGTGATGTACTTGATCAGATCATCGATTTGTTGTGAGTAATCGGCTCGTTGTAATTTTCCTTCCTGTAACGCCATCGTTGCCCTTGGCATCCCACCAGGGGCACGTCCAAGCCCAAGATCAATGCGATTAGGGTGCAACGCTTCAAGCATACG
>DKGN01000096.1 GCA_002453275.1 Caryophanales bacterium UBA6769 | reverse complement strand
GAAAGCCCAAAAGGTCGTAGAAGTGTTTGCTATGATCGCGAAGCCCTTGAATCAAGAAAGAAACATAAACCAGAAAATAATGCGATTGATATGGCGATTGCCATGGGCATTGAGCTTTTGACAGAGGAACAATATCGAACATTGCAAAAGCTTGGAAATTTCGATTTAAAAACATCGAGTTGGGTGAAAACACCTTCTAGGATTAGAGAACTCGGTGGTGCTCTTTTTTGTGACCGTCGCTATGACACTGTATTCGTCTACCATAACGGTGCAGAATCTTACTATTCTGTTAGAGGGTTTCGCGGCTCACTTCGGGTTTAATCTAGACACACGTCGGAGCATGTTAACGGATGCGTTTCAGTCGATAAATAAAGTGAAAGCAAAATTTTGAAGCTTACCCCTGTTAGTCATCGAGTTTATTTCTTATCGCATAAATCGCGGCTTGAGTCCGATCTTCAACTTCAAGTTTTTGAAAAATATTGCTAACGTGTGTTTTGACTGTTTTTATTCCGATAAATAACTTATCTGCAATATCTTGATTTGTTTTTCCTTTTGCAATAAGAGATAATACTTCTCGCTCACGCTCTGTTAACGCATCATGGAGGACAGTTTGACTTGATTTTCGATAATGGGACATCATTTTTCCGGCGACTTTACTTTCAACGACAGGCTCTCCGATTGCCGCAGCTCGAATGGCGTCAGCAATGTTTGAAGCCTTTGATGTTTTAAGTAAATAACTTAATGCGCCTGCTTCGATAACAGGGTACACTTTTTCATCATCAACGAAGCTTGTTAACACGATAACTTTCGTTGCAGGTAGTTGTTTTGTAATGATTTTCGTTGCCTCGATACCATTCATCTCGTCCATAACTAGATCCATTAAAATAACATCAGGCTTTAATGCCTTCGCTAGACGTACCCCTTCTCTTCCATTTTTTGCTTCTCCAACGACTTCAATATCCTCTGTAGTCGCTAAATAAGCGGCAAGTCCCATTCGCACCATTTCATGATCATCGACTAGCAATACTTTAATCATCAGCATCCCTCTTTTTTTCAAAGTTGGCATCGTCTTCCGAACGTTTAATCACTGGTACTTTCACTTCGATTTCTGTTCCTTTTTGTGGTCGCGAGAAAATTTCAATGACCCCGCCAATTTCATTTACTCGTTCAACCATGGAACGAAGTCCATACGATGATGTCCGTTTTTCATCAACGTGAAATCCAATCCCGTTATCGTTAATTTTTAGCCTTACTTGTTTATTTACCATGTATAGTAAAAGCTCTATTGAAGAAGCTTTTGCATGCCGAAGTGTATTAGATATAGCCTCTTGAATGATTCGGAATAAATGATCCTCAATCCCTTTTGATAAGCCGGTGATTTCTTCTACTTGCCATCTGATCGATAACTCATATTTCGTTTGTAATTCTTCAAGTAGATTGTCAACGCCTTCTTTTAGCTTTTTTCCTTCTAGGTGTGTCGGTCTAAGGTGAAGTAGAAGAGCACGCATTTCTGACTGTGCTTCACTCGCCATTCGCTCAATCGCTTTAATCTGGTTCCCTGCCTTCGATGGTTGTTCCTCGACGGTTTCTCTCACTGCTGAAGTCATCATCGAAATGGCAAACAGCTGTTGACTCACTGCATCGTGAAGCTCTCGTGCCAATCGCTGTCTTTCTTCTGTAATTGCTGTTTGTTTTAATGTCTCATTCCATTCGGCTTTTTCCGAAGATAGCCGCTGTAACGATGCTACTTGAGCTTCTATTCGTTTAGCCATTTCATTTAAGTGAATACTCATTTGTCCAATTTCATCATCACCTAATGGCGGAAAACGATAAGCAAAATTACCTCGTTCATACGCGAGGGTTGCTTCGGTTAACACTTCAAGTCGTTTTTTTATTTGATTTCCATTTGCATATCCAAAAATTGAACCAATCGCAATCGCGGTAACGAGCAGCAAAATTACAATTGAAACCCCCCATTTTTGTGTTTTGATGAAAATAAGTAGCTCTCTTGGATTACTAAGAAACAGAATGAGCAGGGTTGTGACTATCATGATAAGACAAAGAATGATTGCTAAACGGACAAATTGCCACTGAATGTTCGACAGTCTTTTTCTACCCATTATAAATACCTCACATCGATATCTCCGATAACGAGAGAAAGAATGAGCTTTACTTTCTTTGTTGCGTCCGTATAATGGGCCGTTCTCGTAGAAACACTTCTAGTGACGCCACCCTCACGCTGACCAAGAACATCGAGGTCACCGAGTGTAATTGAAGCGGTCACGTTCACATTCAAATCGTACGGAACATAAATGTCGATATCCCCAATCCATCCGTTCACAACAATTACAGTCTCTCCATCTGGGATAATGGCCTTCGTTAAATCAATCTTCACATCACCGATACCCTGCTGAATCGTCAAATCTTCAAGCTCAAAACGATCATGCGTATAATGAACTTCACCGATCCATGATTTTTTCACATTTTTTGCCTCAGTATACGTATGAAAGGGTTGTTCTTCACGGTCTTGTTGCTCATCCACTCGTTCTTCCTGTTGAAGCATACGATATCCAAAATATATAAAAAGAAGGGCAATGATAAGACCAAAAATATTAATTTTTAAAAATAAAACAATTGCTAATCCAAAAGCAACACCAGCCATTAACCTTTGATTGCGCCGATAGAAATAAAGACCGATGCACGCTAATGCAATTGGCAATAAAAATCGAGTGACAAATCCATGTATGTTTAAGCTGTTAATTAAAATAATAATGCCAATTACAACGATAGCAATTCCAATATAACGATTTGTTCGTGTCTGCATCGTGTCCCCCTTTCTTCTCTATCGGACGTGCTTACTTATTTTTGGACCGTTTGTTGTGAATGAAAATAGTCGCTTGTTTCGCTGACTAGGAATTAAGCTTTCATTTTCTTTAATTCCTCTTCAACAGCTTGCGCCTGTTCGAACTTTGTCATTTGCACATCGTATGATTCATGCGTATTTCGCAATTTAGAGAGGTTTTCTTTTTCCATTATTTTTGCTTCAATTCTTTCGAATCCCGAGATGATACGCTCACAATCTAAATTCGCAATCGTGTGACTTATTTTTTCTTTTGCCTTTGCTGCTTCGGCTTGCGCTATCGTCGCTTGTTTTCGATCCTTTAGTAGCTGATAACGTTCCTTCATTTCCTCAAGCTGTTTCGTTAACTCGTCCGCGTGTCTCTCCGCCTCTGCATGGAGTTTTTCATAGTGTTGTACTTGTTCTTCATATTGTAGCTTACTGTGCAGTGCTTGTCTCGCCAGTTCTTCTTCACCCGCTTCTATAGCAAGCTGTGCTTGACCCATTCGCTTTGCGATGAGTTTTCTCGCTTCATCTGCTTGACCTTGAAATTTGTTAGCTAACGTTTTTTGCTTTGCAATGGTCGTTTCAGCTTTCGTAATTTCAGCCTCCATCTCTCTTATCGATTGCTTCAACATCATCTCTGGTTCCTCAAACGTGTCAATTAACTCATGAATACCTGCTGTCATAACCTCACGTAATCGTCTAAATACCATGTCATATCTCTCCTTATTTTTTCATTTTTTTGTTCCATTCTTTATCAAAGGCATCTTCCTGAACACTAATCGTATTTCTGGGCATGTTAAGCATATTGTTGGAAGCATTTTGTGGTTCATCACGCTTGAACAGTTTCATTCCGACGTAAACGAGTCCAATTCCTACCATTAAGCCAAACAGCTTATGCACTCCACCAAACAAAAGTAATATGCCAAATATGAGAGCCGCAATTGCAACACCTTTATGAGTAGAGGTTTCCGCCCGGTTTAGTTTTTTAGTTGCATAGATAATGATAAACAAGGAAATGACAACTCGAATGAGCCAGCCTAATCCGAGTAGATTGAAAAATAATAATCCACCTAAAAAAAGTAACACGACCCCGACCATTGTTTTAATCAATTGTACGTTCACCTTCCCTTCGGCTCTCTGCTTGTCTCTAATCTTACCAAGAGGAACATCGGAGGATAACGAGCTCTAGGTTGGTTCTTCCTCCGCCTTAAGTCTGATCTTAAACAAAAAAACACCTTCACCCGATATAATCAGATGAAGATGCTCAATTGTATAGTCCGTTACTGCACTCTTTTGGCTCCTACATACCGAGACTGCCAGTAGTTCTCACTTAACTTGGAAATGGTTACTCCTGTTGAGGTCCCTGAATGAATAAATTCATTATTTCCAAGATAAAGTCCCGCATGGGAAACACCGGATCCCGACGTATTAAAAAAGACGATATCTCCAACGCTCGGGTTCTTTACTTGTGAGCTGTTATTCCATATCGAAGCGACTGTTCTTGGAATTGAAATACCGTGATCCTCGTAAACGTATTTTAAAAATCCACTACAGTCAAAACCACTCGGTGCCGTTCCTCCCCAAACATATGGAGTACCTATGTGTGACTTTGCTGATTGAATGAGACTTGCTACGTTAGCGACAATCCCATGCTTCACTTGCTTTGTCTCTGGAGGAGATTTTTTTGGACTTTCCATTGCTGAAAATGTTTCTGGACCTACTATCCCATCAACGACTAAACGATTGTCTCGTTGAAAGGCTAGCACCGCAGCCTTTGTTTGTGAACCAAAGATCCCGTCAACTGAAGCGACATCATAATTCAATTCTTTCAGTTGTTCCTGTAGCTCCCTTACCGCCTGCCCTTGGCTCCCGCTTTGTAATGTTCGTGTCGTTTGCACTCGCTTTATTTGTTCGGGGCTACTAGTTCGTATAGTTGATTTTATTTGTTGTTTTTCTGCCTCTATATTTTCTTGTTGGAAAGTTAGTTGCTCTGCCGATGCACTTACAAATCGAGTGTTCGTATACAACTTAGCCAATGGTTTATTACTTCGAAAGAGTCTTACAGCATTTCCCTTTACAAGTCCATATATTCCAGCATTACTTAACTGAGGATTAACTACTTGAACGCCACGTGATCCGACTTTTAAGATTTTAGGAACATCCTTCTTTTCGGCTGACGGAATGTTGCGGTCACTATCAGTTACGAACGAAGATAATGCAAACGAACCGGCCAACGCTGCCGAAACTGTCATATGCTTAATAAAATCTTTACTTGTAGGTACCACCAGAAAATCCCTCCAAAGCTGTAAAGTCTGTGGTGTATATTTCCAGTTAATTTCCATTTTACTCGATTTTTAGACCGAGACAGTTTACAAATGATTACAGTTTGGTAACAGGAAAATTTCATGATAAACTATTACGTATCAAGTCCGTAGGTATGATCGAGGGATGGAATGAATTGTACATACTGAGACTAAATTTAAAATGAGTTGTACCGAAAATCGAGTGTGCTAAAATTAAATATTATATGAGAAAGAGAAAGCAGGGGAAATAATTGGTGAAAGCGATTATGTTTGATCTTGACGATACACTTCTCTGGGACGCTCGAAGTGTGAATGAAGCATTTGCTGAAACTTGTGAGTTTGCAGCAAAAAAACATACCATTGATCCGCAAAAATTAGAAAAGGCGGTCAAAAAAGTAGCCCGAAAATTATACGCTACATACGAAACGTATGAATTTACAAAAATGATCGGGATTAATCCATTCGAAGGGTTTTGGGGGAAATTCCGTGATGACACTGAAGATTTTAAGAAATTAGCCGCAATCGTTCCCCAATATCGAATCGACTCTTGGACTGAGGGCTTAAAAGCACTCGGTGTAGACGATCCAGAATTAGGAGCGAAGCTAGCCGATCTGTTTCCAACGATACGCCGAACAAAACATTACGTATACGACGAAACCTATTCAATTCTTGATTCACTTAAAGAAAACTATAAACTCCTTTTGTTAACGAACGGTTCTCCTGATTTGCAAAATGAGAAATTAACAGGTGTTCCCGACTTACCTCCTTATTTCGATCATATCGTCATTTCTGGTGGCTTTGGTCGAGGGAAGCCAGATCCGTCTATATTTAGACATGCTCTAGATTTACTTAATGTGTCACCCGATGAAGCGATTATGGTTGGCGATAAATTAACGACAGACATTCTTGGAGCTAATCAAACAGGTATTGCTTCAGTATGGATTAACCGAACCGAAATGAAGCGAGATGATGAGATCGTTCCGGATTATGAAATAACATCATTGCAAGAGATTGATAACGTTATAAAAAGCGAAACGAAATAAAATCAATTCAACTTATTTTTAAAAATGAACAAGCACTTGAACCTATGCTCAAGTGCTTGTTTTTATTGGTCTTTTTTCCTTCGTTTTCTATACAACCAGACTCCAAACACAATAATACCTAGCGGGACAATTATCGGCGAAAGCCCAATCAAAACGACGACAACATTGGATGCCGCTGCAATGAGCCCATTCACCGTCGAAACGAGAAGTTGTTTGGCTCGGGTCCATGTGTTTTGCTCTTTTGAACCAAGCTCTCCAATTTTCAGATTCTGCTCTGTCATCGAAAGCGTAACAGATGAAAAGTCCGTTTGGTTTTTTAACACGTTCAAACGACCTTCTAGTTGTTCAATTTCTTCTTGAACGTTTCCTAACTGTTCTGAAACTGCCAGCAAATCTTTTGTCGTATTAGCATCTTCTAAAAAGGTTTCAAGTTTTTTGCGAACATCTTGTTTCGCTTTTAATCGAGCAGTCAAATCAACGTATTCCTCTGTTACATCGTCACCATGGATATTCTCGTTCATGACCTCATAGCTTAATTCTTTTATTTCTGTTAAAAATGGCTCGAATTTTTCTTGCGGGACTTTGACTGTGATCGTGCCGGACAGTTCATTTTCGGAACGATGAACATCAGAGCTAACGATATACCCTTCGATGTTCGTTACAGCTTGTTTGATTTTTTTCTCTGCCGCTTGAAAATCATTGACGATAATATCTACATGAGCTTGATAAGCAATTTTCCTTTCCTCGTTTACGATCCGCCCGTTCGATTGTGCGGGCAATTTTTCCACTTGGTTAATATCACGTTCTTCTGCACTTTGCTCTTGTTGGATCGCGAGCTCAGTATCGCTTTCGCTCAATTGGGTACGTTCTTGTGTACAAGCCGATATAACTACTAAAAATCCAAATAACAGTATACCCTTCATTACTTTTTTCACGTGACCACCCTTTTAATTTCTTCTTACTAATTAAACATTACTTCTGAGAAAAAGGTTTCAGTATGCGGATATTTTTCTGAAAAAAGAGAACGATAAACAAGAATTCCAAAGGAGGTGAAAGGATTGGAACATGTGAAGGCGCTAATTATTAAGTTTATTATGGTGACAGCAATTCTTTGGGTTATTCTTGGGTTATTTTATGGCGTGGATTTTGGAGAGATTATTACAATCTCCGTCATCTTAACACCGATTGCGTATGTCGTTGGGGATTTACTTATTCTCCGCTATTTTAATAATATGATTGCAACGATTGCAGACTTCGGTCTTTCATTTTTAACCATTTGGTTCATTGGTTTAGCGGTTATAAATGAACCGATTTCTATTGTGGGTGCTTCGTTAATTTCGGCACTTGCGATTGGAGTTGGCGAGTGGTTCTACCATTATTACGTTAACAATCAAGTGTTTAAAGGTGAAGATGTAGATAAAAATACTACACTTAGTGACCAAAACTTTGCAACTGAGTTTGCCGAAGAAACTGATATTCAATCCAAAGATTCTCAACAAGATGATGATCGATTATAACAAATAAGGAGAGTCTATACAGATTCTCCTTATTCTAAAATTTATACATTTTCTTTTAAATAATCCAAAGCTTCCTCAACATGCCCCTTCACTCGTACTTTTCGCCATTCTTGCATAAGCTTGCCTTCTTTGTCGATAAGGAAGGTTGAACGCTCAATTCCCATATATTCCCGACCAAACATCTTCTTCAGCTTCCATACGTCATAAGCTTCTGCCACTTTGTGCTCGTCATCTACGAGTAACATAAAGGGAAGATCGTGCTTATCAATAAATTTCTGATGTCGTTCAATCGGGTCCGGACTAATCCCGAGAATAACGGCATCTAGTTCCTCAAAACTTGCATGATTGTCTCGGAAGTCACATGCTTGCGTTGTACAGCCCGGTGTCATATCTTTCGGATAAAAATAAACGACAACATACTTCCCTCTAAAATCTGAAAGCTTCACTTTCTCACTATCATTCGCTAACAATTCAAACTCAGGTGCTGCTTGTCCAATTTCTAGTGACATAAAATCGCCTCCAATTTAGTAACTTCCTTACATTCTAGCAAATTGTGCCAAATCCTTCTATTTATAGCCTTTTATATGACTTTACTTTATGTCGAAATTTTACTCTTCGGTTATGTTCATTTGCTCATTCCAATAGTAGCTATCAGGGTATATTCTTTCTCCAAAAATGGCTGTACCTACTCGTACCATTGTTGAGCCTTCTTCAATTGCCACCTCAAGATCTCCAGACATACCCATTGATAGGGTGTCCATCTCCACCCCTGGATAATTTTGTTTTTTTACTTGTTGTTGAATGGATTTTAACAAACGAAAACACTTTCTTGCGTCGGCGGGATCAGCAGATAATTTTCCGATTGTCATTAAGCCTTTAATATTTAATGTATCGAATTGTGCTAATTCTTCGATAAGCTGTAAAGTTTTTTCAGGCGCAATACCGAATTTGCTCTCTTCATATGACGTATTCACTTGCACAAGAATATCAATGTTTCTTTTTTCTCGCGTGAGACGATTATGCAATCTTTGTCCTAATCTTAAACGATCGACCGAATGAATAAAATTCACATGATTTAATACGGTATTCACTTTATTCGTTTGGAGATGGCCGATAAAATGCGTTTCTGCTTTCTTAGTATTAATCAATGGATATTTCTCCTGTAACTCTTGAACTTTACTTTCACCGATTAATGTTTCCCCAAGGTCAATCGCATGATTAATATTTTCAGCCGAGACTGTTTTTGTAGCTAATAATAATTTCACTTCATCAGGGTGTCTACCAGCAGTTTGGCAAGCTAAATGCATTCTTTCTTTCACTCGCTTTAATTGTTCTTCAATCATTAGTTTAGTCATATATATGCTCCATTTCTTATAAAAGGTAAATGTTGTTTTGGAGGAAGTATCTCAATTCGAATCTGACCTTAAGATTTTGCACACTTTGCCTCACCATTTGGCTATATCCTTAAAAGTTTAGCTTTATACTATTAAATTTTATTATAGTTTGATTTATAATGATAGCATTAACCTATTAATATTTCGATTTACGATCGGAGGGAATTGAGTGGAATTAAGACAATTGGAATACTTTATCGTT
>DKGN01000147.1 GCA_002453275.1 Caryophanales bacterium UBA6769 | reverse complement strand
GAGTTCCTTTTCTTGTTGTTCTTCCGTTAACCCTTCAAGTGTATTCAGGGTTTCCACATCCGCTCCAATTTCACTTGCTAACGTTTGTGCCACTTTTGGGGATGATAATTCTTCAAAATAAATAACGTTCATATCGTTATCCTTTGCAAACTTCTTAAGTTTTGCTAATTTTGCAGCACTTGGCTCAAGGGATGGTGATAATCCCGCAATCGAAATTTCTTTCAATCCATATTCTTGAGCTAAGTATCCGAAGGAAGCATGCTGAGTAATAAACTCTTTTCGGTTTATTGTATTTAATGTCGTGCGGAAGTCTTCATCGAGCTCTTTTAATTGCTTTATATATTGAGCACTCTGCTCCTCATAAATGTGTTCATTCTTTGGATCGACTTCTATTAATGCTTTCGTTATATTTTCTACTTGTTTTTGTGCGAGTACAGGACTTAACCAAACATGAGGATCGATAGTATGGCTATGATCGCTATGTTCATCGTTGTCTAATCCATCTTCTCTAAAAGTAATACCTTCACTCGCTTCCATGAACCGAAGGTTGTGTTCTCTTAGACTTGCTTCAATTGTAGGCACCCATGTCTCAAAATATTCACTACTATATATGAAAAGATCAGCTTGTTGAATCGTTTGAATGTTTTTTGGCGACGGATCCCAATCATGTGGGTCTGTATTAGCCGGGATAAGCAATCGTACATCTGCTTGATCCTGTGCAATACTTTTCGTAAATTCATGCATCGCATAAAAAGATGTAACGACAACAGGCTTTTCATCCTCTTTCCCATTAGGATTAGCCGCATTCTGACATGCAGTTATCGCTAACAGGCAAAGGATAACTATGAATGCCTGCCTAAGTTTTAACTTGCTCATTTGTTTCTCCTTTTAAATCGTAATGATTACGATTTAAACTTTATATAACGATGCTCCCTATGTCAAGATGGAGCAAATTATAAAATACGTATTTGTAAATAGAACTCTACAATTAAGTAAAAACCGATAGCGAACGCCCAATTTTGCTTCATACTATTTTGATATGGACTATTCCCATTCACACTACTTAAAAAAAGCACTGGAATGACGAGTGGCGATAACAGGTTACTAAGTGCACTGCCTAATGTCATGGCAAGAACAATTAGTTCTGGTGGATATGGTAAATGAATGCTTTTTACAATTCCTGCAATTAAAACCATAACCGTCAGTGGACCGAGTCCAAAAAACCCAAGTAATAACACGATAATAGGAAGTACCCAGAGAAAGTTTAAACCTGGAATCGTTTCAGTCCATTCATATAAACCATTCATAACAGTAACGGACAATCCTGAAGACGTTAATGACGTAATAAAAAAACCTGCTGCAAAAAGCAATGATATCTCTCGTGATCGAGGAGCAAGCCCACTTTGCACGTATGCTTTACCTTCGTGTACAAGCTCGCTTGTTTTTCTTTTCAAAATGAAATAAAAAACCGCCCATATGACAACGACAACAGGAATAACTGTAAGTAGTCCGACATCAAACAAAGAATTTACGATAAGTGTGAAAGCGAGCAAGGATAAAAATAGTAGTACAAATTCGCTTGGATTTCGATACAACTTCCCTTTTTGGGGAGCATTCTCGACAGCATCAGAAATCGCACTGCGAATATCTTTTGAAAATGAAAGCTCGTTTCTTTTTTCATAGCGATGTAAAAAAAATAGAGCAAGAACACTCCCGATAACTGCTATCATTAAACCTTGCAGCAATGCAACGATGAGTGAGGCGTTCATGACTTCAACACCATAAGCGAAGCTTGGAATACTTATGACCCAAATCGTTGAAAATGCAAACCCTCGTAAAACAACCGTTGATTTAAATCGTTGCCACCCTTCACTATTTTGTTTCGAAAAAAAAGATTGTACGATCTGATGAACGACAGCGATCGCTCCAAAGTTGAGAAAAAATGAAATTAGTTGTGTCAACCACATTAATAAGAAATAAAAAATTTTACTATTTTTCAATTGGTTTTTCAGTAAAATAATAGTATCTTCCACATAATTCTCTTGCTTCAATACCCAGCCAACGATCGGAATAATGAGTAATACTGAAATAAGTGCGCGCATCGTTGTTGCCCCATCCCAAAAGACAAAAGACAACGAAGTGTTATCATCAAATAAACTAATACCCACTGCAAGTAAGATTAAAAATAAAGGTAAAAGTGCTTCTCTAGTCTCGAGGTACAAAAGTGCAAATCCGAGTGCTAACAATCCACTAAGCGACAATAAATGCAGAAAAAGTGAACTGCCAAACATTAAATGCAAAAAATGCGTCAGGATGAAAGTGATGACTGATATCGTAAATCCAATACCAAAAATTTTCTTATTCATTTCTAACACTCCACAACTGTTCCGACCATACTATCCTTTTAGTGTATTCATTCTTTTGAACATGATTTCTTTATAATTGCCATCATATCATAAATGTAGAAAATACATGAGGGTAGGCTTGTCAATCTTTCTCGCAATTCTTACAAAAGGACAATCATATAAAGCTAAGCTTGTCCATGGGCTTAAGGGAAAGATAAGACTCTCACTATTTGACCGAGCGAGAGTCTTAATTATACCTATTCAGTCTTGCTATCCTTTGCGGACGTATCTACGATTTCTTCTGGGACGGCTCGATAAACAAACAATGATAAAACAAAGCCCACGATTGCAAAAATGAGCGCAATAAAATAGACAAGTTCTACTCCGGCAACGAGCGATTCTCTAATCGTATATGGATCCGTCGGATCTGAAGCACGACTCAAGTACGTGTTTTGCCTCGTATTCATGAGACTAATAAAGACCGAAACGCCAATTGCTCCCGCAACAGGCTGCAATGTTGTCATAACAGCGGTCCCATGAGGATAAAATCTTTTTGGTAATTGATTCAATCCGTTCGTTTCTGCAGGCATCATAATCGCTGCAACAGACAGCATTAATAAAATATAACAGACAATGATAAGCCATATCGGAGTCTGTAATGTTAAACGGCTTAAGATAAACATCGTAATCATTAACACGATTGAAGCGGGAATAAGTAACTTTCTTGGTCCGTACTTATCAAATAACCGTCCCATAATCGGGGACATAAGGCCATTCAACAAGCTCCCAGGAAGCAAAATTAACCCCGCAGTCGCCGCCGTCAAAACTAAAGCACCTTGCATATACATCGGCAAAATAATTTCAGAGGAAAACATCGCCATCATAATAATTAAAAACATAATAACCCCGTGCGTAAACATTGGAAATTTAAACACTCTCAAATCCATTAAAGGTTCTTCCAACTTGAATTGCCTTATGGAAAATAAAATTAAAGCAATGACACCGATTAATATTGGTATATAAACAGTCGGGCTTAAAAAATTAACATCCTCTGCCCCAGCCGAGCTAAAGCCAAAGACGACGCCCCCAAAGCCTAGCGTTGAATAAACAATCGATACGTAATCAATCCGTGGCTTCGTAACTTCCCAAACATTTATCAAATATTTATACGCAAACAAGAAAGAGAATACCGTAAATGGAATGACCGTAATGAATAAAAACCGCCAGCCCAAATGTTCGACGATAATCCCCGATAACGTTGGACCAATCGCTGGAGCAAACATAATAACAAGACCGACCATCCCCATAACCGCACCACGTCGATGTGGAGGAAACAAAAGAAGGAATGTATTAAATATAATCGGAATGAGTAATCCTGATCCAACCGCTTGTAAAAAACGTCCGACTAACAATACCGAAAAGGTTGGAGCGATGGCACAAATCGTCGTCCCAATCGTAAAAATAGTCATTGTTCCTAAAAATAGCTGCCTCGTTGTAAACCACTGTAAAAGTGGGGCTGACATTGGAATGACGACACCCATTATGAGCATAAAACCCGTTACCATCCATTGAACGGTCGTGACAGACACAGAGAAATAATCCATTAAACGAATCAAAGCGATATTTAATAATGTTTCATTTAGAATCGCAAAAAAAGCACCGATAATGAGCGATAGCATTATCGGCATTACACGAATATTTGGGTTTTCAGATAAGAATTCATACTGTTCTTCTCTATCATTAACCATACGTAAACTCCTCTTGCTCGTTAGAATATTGAATCTAACTAAATATAGCACATGAGTTCAAGGACGGAAAGAAAATCGTTAAAAAAGGTTCAGGTGAATAGGGAACTTCACCTGAACCAAGGATTGTTATTTTGCTAACCCTTCATGAATTTTTTCAATATTTGCCCGCAATAATTTTGTGTAAATTTCTCCATCACTACCTGGAGCGCCGAGCTCATCAGAATAGATCTCGCTCGCGATCTCTATACGTGTTTCTTGCGATACAGTTTCCATTGGACGTGGATCTACATTCGATTCAACAAACAAAGCGACAACGTTATTTTCTTCGATAAATTTCACTAACGATCTGATTTGTTCTGGTGAACCATTTTCTTCTGTGTCAATTTCCCAAATGAAACCTTCTTTTAAACCATATCGTTCCGTCATATATTGAAATGCTCGCTCACTCGTAACTAATATACGGTTATCTTCAGGAATCTCTGCTATTTTTTCCTTATACAACTCATCAATAGCTTCTAATTCTTCTAAATATGCGTTGGCATTTTCTTCGTAATACTCTTCGTTAGCCGGATCAACAGCAATTAAAGCATCACGCGCATTTTCGGCCATAACCATCCCAACATGCGGATCTAAAAATGCGTGTGGGTTAATTTCACGTTCCGTCCCATCCTCAGAACCAATATATTTCGGTTCTACTCCTTCCATCAATTCATAAATGACCTCGTCTTCTTGCCCGACACTTTCTACTAATTTAAAAAACCAACCATCCTCTCCACCTTCCAAATTCAACCCGTTATAAATTAATAGATCAGCATTTGATGCCTTTTGCGTATCCTCTGGAAGTGGCTCGTATTCATGTGGGTCTGTTCCTAATGGAACCATGCTGTGAACCTCAACTTTATCCCCACCGATTTGATTCATAAGATCGTACAAAATAGAGAATGTAGCGACAATTTGAAGCTTATCGCCATCTCCATTTGGATTTCCTTTTTCACCCGCTCCACATGCCGCTAACATAAAAATGGCGATAAAAGCGGTAATAACTCCTTTAAACATACGTTTTTTTTGCATTTAAAAAATCTCCCTTCTTTTCTATTTTTCTATTTACAGTGCAGTTATTGTTAAGTAGATTTGGCGTGCTATAATTGAAATTTGCACAACAAAAACTAGCGTAAAAACTACACGTCGATTTCAGTAGATATAGCTTATCTAACTTCGTGCCATTCCTTTCTAAAGCGTAGCCTTCTTACTCCGTGTGCGGATTGTTCGCCATAAAACCCCTTGCGTTGGAGAAAACACAAAGGCCGCAATAAAAAACAGTGTAGCAACAAGTACGATCACTGCTCCCGAAGGAAAGTTATAAACAAAACTAAAATAGAGACCTATGATTGAAGAAAACACACCAAAAACGGCTGATAATAAGACCATCGTCGACAAGCGATTCGTCAGCAAATAGGCAGTTGATGCTGGTGTGATTAACATAGCCACAACTAAAATAATTCCAACCGTTTGCAACGAAGCAACTGTCACTAATGTAAGTAGAACCATCAACACATAATGGATAAACCGGTTTGGTAAGCCATATGACGCAGACATTGTCGGATCGAATGTACTTACTAATAGCTCCTTAAAGAACAGAATGACGACGGCTAGTACTAGTACTCCGATCGCTACTGTCATCCACATATCGGATGAGCGTACGAACAGCACGTTTCCGAACAGGATTTGGTTTAAGTTAGTACTACTCTTTGCTTCTGTAATGAGAATAACCCCTAAAGCAAATGCAGCACTAAAAACAATTCCGATTGAAGAGTCGTTTTTGATTCGACTGTTCTGATTTACGATGCCAATTCCTAACGCTGTTAAAATACCGGTTGCAACCGCTCCGTAAAAAAAGTTAATGCCGAGCATGTATGAGATCGCAACCCCAGGTAAAACAGCATGTGAAATCGCATCACCCATAAGTGCCATCCCGCGAAGAATAATAAAACAACCGATAACCCCGCATATAATCCCAACCATAATCGACGTGAACAGTGCTTTTTGCAAATAGCCCGTCGTCATTAAATCGGATAAAAATTCCATTACACGCCAACTCCTATTTTTTCTAAAAAAGTAAACTGTCCTTCATATGCTTTTGTCATCAGCTCGGGCTGGAGTACTTGTTGGACAGGGCCGCATTCAATCATATCTTTATTCAATAAAAGCAATTCATCAAAATAAGCTTCCACCTTTGACAAATCATGATGAACGACGAGTACTGTTTCTCCTGCATCACGTAATTCTTTTAAAATATTAATAATCGTTTCTTCGCTAGAGACATCAATGCCAACAAAAGGTTCGTCAAGAAAAAACATTTCTGCTTTCTGAGCAAGTGCTCGAGCGAGGAATACCCGTTGCTGTTGACCACCTGACAGTTCACCGATTTGACGATGGCTGTAGTCTTCCATTCCGACCTTCTTTAGACAATCTTTAGCCCATTTTTTCTCCGTCTTACCTGGTCTATGAAATAAACCAAGACTTGGGTACGTTCCGATCAAAACGGTCTCAAGCACAGTAATTGGAAAATCCCAATCAATATTGTTCCGTTGGGGAACGTAGGCAATCTGTTTCCGCATCTTATTAACTGACATCCCATGGATTGTAATATCCCCTTTATCTCTAGGGACCAATCCTAAAATCGCCTTCATTACTGTTGATTTTCCCGCACCGTTTGGCCCAATAATTCCAATTAGATTTCCTTTTTCAAAGGAAAATGAAACATCCCTTACTACTTCATTTCCTGAATAAGAAACATACAAATTTCGGACTGTAATCGCTTCTTCCATTCTTTCTCACCTCGTTTAATTAACAAAATAAAACAATATATTTGCACTGAAGCCAAAATGTTTCCTTAGGGCAACTTTTAAAATCATTCTATACAATTAGGCATGTTTTGTAAACAACTTTTTTCAAAAAATCTTTTTATCCATTAAAAGTTCAAAAGTTTATTTTTGTTTCTCCCTATACTGAAAGTATAATGGGGGTAGCACGTTAAGGTGCAAGGAGTGATTTATTTGGAATTTATTTATAAAATCATGCTTATTATTCATATATTTTCAGCAATACTTGGAATGGGTCCTGGCTTTGTTTTAATTCAAGTCGTTTCAGCTGCCCAATCCATGTCCGAGCTTCGCCATGCATATGAAGTTAGGCATCGGCTCCACATATTTGTCATGATAGGCGGTATTCTCTTACTAACTACGGGACTTGTCATGGGGGCCATTCACCCGTATCTTTTCAAAACTGGATGGTACATCGCAAGTATTTTATTATATTTAATTGCCCTTGCACTCGGACCAATATTGCTTAAACCGCTTGCAGAACCAATTAAAGCGTTATTAGAAAACTACGAAAGTGAGGAAATCCCTCATCAATATGCCCAATACGCTAAAAAACTTTTTCGGTACGAAAGGGTAACAAGTTTCATTTTTATTATCATTATCCTGCTTATGATTATAAAACCAACTTTTTAAAAAAATAAAAGTGGACGAGAAAAATTAGGAAAGGAATTTTGGGAAAGCTTTATTCACCGCGATTTATAAAGAGGATAATGGACAGTATCCCCAGAGGGGTAGACTGTCCGGTTAACAAATTAAAACGCCTTTCTCCTGACGTGCATCTTCAATGCGATGGCGATGCATCTCAAGCATGTCATCTGGCAATTGATCGGGTTTAAAAAATCTAACTTCTAACGATTCAGCTGTTTCGTCTGCGAGTACCCCACCAACCTGGTTACATTCAAAGCAGGTTGTCACAAAGTGCACGATCCGACCATCTGGATAATTCATTATTTGTGTGTTCGGATCAGAGTACACACCGATTAGTCGATTCACTTCAACTTCTAGTCCCGTTTCTTCCAGTACCTCACGTCTAATCGCATCTGTAACTGATTCTCCTAGTTCGACATGGCCCGTCGGTAAGCCCCACAAACGATTATCTCGTCTTCTCATTAGAAGTACTTGACCTTCTTCATCAAAAAGAATCGCTGTTACCGCAGCTTTTATTGCTTCTGGCCACTGGAATGCTGGCTGAGTCCAAGGCTTCAACCTAACCTCTCGTTTAAATAAACTTTTCAAATTTGGAATCATCGCATCCGGATTTCGAAAATCATATTCCCCAGAAAATGGCTTATCTATAGCGTCTGAAATGAGGATCGATGAAATACCTATTTGATGTGCTCCTAATATATCAGTGCTTGGATTATCACCAATCATGACGACTCTTTCTTTTTTAATGTTTGGAAATTGCTCTAGCGCTGTCTCAAACATTAAGGAATGTGGTTTTCCGACAATAATTGGTTTCACTCCTGTTCCCCGCGCGATCATTTCGATAAGGGAGCCTGTGGCTAACATTGGACCTTTCTTTGTTGGAAAGGATAAGTCTGGTCCCGTCCCGATAAACTTGGCTCCATTCGAGATAAGCCTCGCTGCATGTTGAACTTCTTGTAATGTAATATCTCCACCCCAACCAATCGCAACCGCTTCTACATTTTCTCCAGCATTTGTTTGAATGCCAAGTCGCTCACATTCGTCAATTAAATGCTCATCACTTAAGACGTAGACCGATTGAATTCCTTCTTTTTGTAAATAACGTGCCGTAGCAAAACTGGACGTAATCATTTCCTCTATTTCTACTTCTACACCAATATTATGTAGCCGTTTGCAAACTGACTCTCTTGTGGCGCATGGATCATTCGTCAGAAAGCGAATGTTCTTGTCTGCATCACGTAGCTGTTTTAGAGAGGAAACAGCTCCCGGTAATGGTTCAGACCCAACATAAACGACACCATCCAAATCAAATAAAAATAAATCAAATTGACTAGCTAACATATGAGTTTCACCCTTTGTCTCACTCTTTTTTCAAGTATAACAGTCAACGTATCCAATGATAAATATCGTGCCCATGTCGACAACTATGATTTGCTTTTTAGTTACAAAAAAGCCCTAACTCTAAGAGTCAGGACTATCATTCTTTTCTTATAAAAGCGGAATAGCCTTTTTTCTTTAAATCCGCTACAAGTTGTTCCGCATGTTGCCGATCCGCAAATGCACCGACCTGGACTTTATATAAAGCGTTCGCATTACCATTAGGCGTTGAAGGAGAAGGTTGTGGTGGGGGTGGATTCACTTTCTTTTTTAATCCAAATACGTTTGCAAGGCCATTCACATGCCCTCTCGCAAGACGTTCAATATATGCACTAGTCGCGAGTTTTTTTGCATCGACAGAATGATCAATAAACCCATTTTCTGTAAGAATTGCCGGCATTTTTGATTGTCGTAACACATGAAAGTTTGCTCTTTTCTTGCCTCGGTCTTTTAGGTCGATTTGTTGCTTTATTGCTGCATGCATTTTCGTTTGGTATAAAACTGTCGAGTTGCTCACTGTCCCGTTATAAATATAATCTTCAAATCCTGTGCCTCCACCTGAATTAATGTGCACACTGAGAAAATAATTTGCACCCCAAGCGTTTGCCATATTCGTTCGTTGAGTTAGGCTGACTGTCTGATCACCGGTCCTACTTAAGCGAGTCGTCACACGAACATATTCATTATTTAACATCGCGTCGATTCGTTTCGCAATTTGTAACGTAATGTTCTTTTCCATAAGCCCATTGCCTACTGCACCGGGGTCACTGCCACCATGACCTGGATCAATAAAAATTTTTGTCATCCTCTCACCTCACTATTATATAATGAAGTGGATACCAATTTTGGAAAGGCAATTATGCTTTTTTAATAAAATTGTGAGTGTATCCACTATCATTTACCCATCTACTTTGAGTGTAGTGTCATGGTGTGCAGCTACCGTCTGTAACAAAAAGAAGCTCCAAGCATGAAGGAGCTTCAATCGACCGCATAACCTTTATCAAGAGTGTATAGATAGTTATATTTTTCATTTGTCTTCATAAGTTTTTCGTGAGTTCCTTGCATTGCAATTTTGCCGTCCTGTAAGAAAATAATATTATCCATTTTTTCGATATGTGCCAAATGATGGGTAACCCAAATGACTGTCTTTTCCTTGGATGCTTTCAGCATAGTCTTTAATAAAGCATGCTCTGTATTCGGATCAAGTCCGATTGTCGGTTCGTCAAAAATGAACACCGGTGTGTTTTGTAACAAGATTCTGGCAAAGGCAATGCGCTGACGTTCACCACCTGAAAATCTTCCGCCCATTTCACGCATCGGTGTATCAAGTCCTTGCGGCAAACTTGAAATGTATTCTGCTATTTGTGCTTGTTCCAAAGCAGACCATACTTCTTCGTCTGAGGCTTCAGGTCGCCCAATTCGGACGTTATTTCCAACACTCGTATCAAATAAATGTGGTTTTTGATTTAATACAGCTATTTGTGTACCGAGTAGTGAACGATTCGCCTCCAAGCCATTGATTCTGATTGTCCCCTCGGATGGTTTAAGAACACCAGCGAGTAGTTTTAATAATGTTGATTTTCCAGTCCCACTTTTCCCTAAAATCGCTGTTTTGCTTTTTGGTTCAATCTGAAGCGAAAATTTTTCAAAAGCTTGCTCATGACCTTCTGGATAACGATATGACAGATTATCAATTTGAATACCTGCTTGCAACTTCGTTTCAAATTCGTTTTGTTTCTCTTCTGTATGTTCAACAGATCGAACGTCAAGTTTCTCGATTTGCTGAATTCTACTTATTGAATCTTCGAAGGCTGGCAATGGTTCAATCGCATGGGAGACAGATGTCAACGAATCGGAAGTCGACATAATCATTAGTACAAATCCAGCTATTACTGTAGCTGAAATAACACCTTTATCCGCCTGCACACTGGACCAATACATGACAG
>DKGN01000092.1:2681-2810 GCA_002453275.1 Caryophanales bacterium UBA6769 | reverse complement strand
TCGTTCGCTTCGCTCACTGTGAAGTTCGAGGTCGATGAAAACGTCACGTCCTGTGGCTTCATCGACACTAGGACGTCCTGTCCGTCGAAGACTCACCAGCCGCCCGTGGAAAGCGAGGTGTATTTTCGG
>DKGN01000092.1:0-2408 GCA_002453275.1 Caryophanales bacterium UBA6769 | reverse complement strand
AGGTGTATTTTCGGAGCGGTTCCATGCTCACTTATAATTTCAAGTTAACGCCCAGTTTATCGATATTGTCTACTAGCACCCATTGCTTAGATAACGGCTTTTAAGAAAAAACGTTTGTACTTTTTTTCTCGTTTCGCTTCCTCAGTTAAAGAGGCTTGCATAATAAAGTCAGCGAAGATCGTTGCGATCTCTTCAATTGAATATGTTCCGTCTGTCTTATACCATCGGTACGTCCAATTTATCATTCCGAAAATTGCCATCGACATAATTTCAACCGGAAGCTCTTGACGAAATTCTCCAATGTCAATGCCTTCTTCGACGACGGAAAACATAATTTCTTTATACCGATCACGCTTTGTTTCTACTTTTTCTGTAAATTCGGGTGCTAAGTATAAGCTTTCTTGATAAAAGACTGTCACATGTGAGCGATAGTTTTCAAACATCATGACAAATGATTTTACAATTTCATAAAGACGTTCTGCTGGTGTATTCCATTTTTGGTAAGCATCCTCCGCTTTATCAAGCACGAACGTAATAAAATAATCATGAATGTTAAACAAAAGTTCATCCTTCGATTTAAAATTGTGATAAAAGCCGCCTTTCGACGTTCCGCTTTCTTGCACAATTTTATCGACTGTTACTTTATTGTAGCCATATGTTTCAAATAACCAAAGTGCTGTCTCCGTAATTTTCTCTTTCGTTGTTTGTATTGTTGCCATCTTTCACTATCCTCCGTCTACCGTGTCGATCCCTCCTATACTTTTCGTCAGACCGACTAGTCTGTCTTTATTTAAATTGTAAGAATTCTCTCACCCTTTTGTCAAGAGATCAAAAAAGCTTGCAACAAAATGAACGGCTCGTTGCAAGCTTATTTTATTAGGAATCCCAATTGATCCAAGCGCTTTTTTCTTGTGTATACAAGTCAATGACATCTCGACCGTTTTCGCGACCGAGCCCACTTTGTTTGTATCCGCCAAACGGCATGACGTTATCTAAATTCCCATACGTGTTCACCCAAACCGTCCCTGCTTGTAGTTCTTCGATCATTCGGTGAACTTTTGCCATGTCTTGTGTCCACACTCCGGCGACGAGACCATAATGTGTATCGTTCGCCCGCTCAATCACTTCATTTATATCTTCAAAGGGGATGACACATATGACAGGACCAAAGATTTCTTCCCGTGCAATTGTCATGTCGTCACTGACGTTACCAAAAATCGTCGGATTTACGAAGTAGCCATCAGCTAAGTCTCCACCTTCTGCCCGTGTTCCGCCTAAGAGTAACTCTGCTCCTTCGTCAATACCTGACTGAATATAGCCCAACACCGTCTCAAGTTGTTCCTTTGACACGAGAGGACCGATGTGTGCATTTGGATCGAGCCCATTGCCTAATTGGATCGTCTTTGTACCTTCAATTAATCCATAGACAACTTGTTCGTAAACTTTTTTCTCGACGAATAGGCGAGAGCCAGCGATACACACTTGACCTGTGTTCGCGATGTAGCCTGAGATTGCTCCACGAATAGCTTTCTGTAAGTTAGCATCGGCAAAAATGATGTTCGGTGATTTCCCTCCTAGCTCAAGGGAGACATGCTTCACAGTATGTGCGCCACTTTTCATAATCATTTTTCCAACTTCCGTTGAACCTGTGAACGAGAGCTTATCGACATCGGGATGTTTAGCCAAAGCAGCACCTGCTGTCGGGCCAAAGCCTGGCACAATATTCACAACTCCGGGAGGGAAGCCTGCTTCCTCGATCAGTTCGCCAAGATATAACGCGGTTAATGGGGTTTGTTCCGCTGGTTTGAGGACGACTGTATTGCCACTTGCCAATGGGGCCGCGATTTTTAAGGCGGCAGCTGACATCGGAATATTCCAAGGGGTGATTTGCCCACAAACACCGAGCGGTTCTCGTCTTGTAAACGTAAAATGGTTCCCTCGTGATGAAACAGTCTTAGTCGTGCCTTCAATTTGTGTCGCCCAACCCGCATATTGGTAAAATCGTTCACTCGCATTTAAAATTAAGCGTCTCGCAAACTTGTATACCATCCCATTATCTAGCACTTCTAGTTGTGTCAATTCTTCAACATGGTCCTCAATTAATTGGCCGAGCTTACGGAGTAATCGACTTCGTGCACTTGGCTTCATCGTACGCCATGGACCGTTATCAAAAGCTGTACGTGCCGCCTGAACCGCTTGATTCACGTCCTCTTCATTCGCCTCAGCCACAGTTGTTAAAACTTTCCCAGTTGCAGGATTGACAGTTTCAAAGCTTTTTCCAGTCGTTGATTCAACCCATTCGCCATGAATGAGCATCCTTCTTGGCATCGATAAAAATTCTCGTACCCGAGGGTGTAACTCTAGCAAACTTGTTCTCTTAGCCATCGCGATGACCTCCATATCCTGTA
>DKGN01000071.1 GCA_002453275.1 Caryophanales bacterium UBA6769 | reverse complement strand
AAACAAGTAATTTCGCTAATGATTGCAGGAACTTTTAATGGTATAACGGGAATCTTTTATTATACATCGATGCAATATGTCCCAGCATCGATTGCAATTATTCTGCTATTCCAATTTGTGTGGGTCGGGGTTTTGTACGAATGGGTACTTGACAAAAGAAAGCCATCAATCCCCACAATTATTAGTGTTATCCTCACATTAATCGGGGTCTTTTTTGCGGCAAATATTATTACTGGAGACATTGCTAAGCTACCAGTGATTGGCCTTGTCTTTGGGTTGCTATCGGCCTTTACTTATGCTGGGTTTATTTTAGTGAGTGGTCGTGTTGCAACACAAATCGATCCGCTGTTGCGGGCGCCTTTAATGATTACAGGCTCTTTGATTTTAGTGCTGTTCATTTTTCGACCAACCTTTCTATTTACAGAAACAGTGTTTCAATCTTATTGGCTTTATGGCTTAGGTGGGGCTCTATTCGGAGCAGTTCTTCCACCATTATGTTTTTCAATTGGTGCACCACACCTTTCATCAAGCTTGGCTACAATCCTCGGATCGATTGAACTACCTGTCGCCGTCGTTGCCGCCAGTATCCTCCTGTCTGAGGCTGTTTCTTTTTTACAATGGATTGGCATTATACTTATTTTAGTCGCTATATCATTTAATGAAATTCGCTTATTATTTAGACAGAGGCGCTTACGAAGACAGCAATTAGCAAGTACTAAAGATCCATAAGCTTTCGTAATTAAGGTTTAAAGCTAGATGCTATAACTCGCACATCAAATTAGCTGATTTCTTTAAGCAGAAGTCAGCTTTTTTGTTTTTCATAGAGATTCGAACACGTGTCAATGAGATTAAGATTAAATAATGAGGGGTATGGCTTAATATGGTCGAAGAACGTGTTAGCGCTTGACTATCACGTGCCTCATTTTTAGTTTTGTTGAATAGTTCACTCTCCTTTCGATCCATACTATTGATAGGAGGACATTGACATGACTTTTTTTCGTAGATTTTTCATCGTACTTATTCCACTATTGTTCATCGTTTTGTTATCGTCCTTTGGGCTGCAAGCTGAACCAAAGGAAGGATTTCAACAAGGCACTATTACGCTTCAAGGACATAAGCGAACATTCAAGTATTACATCCCGAATTCATATTCTAGTGGAAAACCTGTGCCTCTCTTATTTTCCTTTCATGGAAGAGGGAGCCATGCCGAAAAACAAATAAAGTTGACGAACTTTGATCAATTAGCTGAAAAAGAAGGATTTATTGCTGTCTTTCCGAATAGCGCGGAAATCAATGAGCCGAATTTAAAATCGGGGCATGAACGACAATGGAATGATGGAAGATTTGATACACCTGTTAATCGAGCGGGGATCGATGATGTTAAATTTACTTCTGAAATGATTGATTATTTTGCTAGGCATTATAACGTTGATTTGGATCGTGTCTATGCTACTGGGATGTCAAATGGTGCCTATTTTGTGAACCGTTTAGCAATTGAATTATCTGATCGGCTTGCTGGTATTGGGGCTGTCGCTGGTACGATCGCTACACCGATAGCAACACAAAAGCCACGTAGTCCTGTTTCAGTCGTTCTCATGATGGGGACCGAAGATCCAATCGTTCCTTATGAAGGAGTAAGTGGATATTCATTATCTGCTGAAGAAACAGTGGATTATTGGAAAAATGCCAACGCTCTAGATAGTAAGCCATCAACTAAAACACTAGTACAACCTGTTAAAACTGATAAAACAAAAGTCATTCGCAAAAAGTACAAGCACGCCGGACAACAAACAGAAGTAACTTTATACAAAGTGATCAACGGAGGACACACATGGCCTGGTGGACCCCAATACGCTAAGCCTAGTAAAATTGGACTCGCTAGTAAACAGTTGGAAGCAAGCAAAGTAATTTGGGATGAACTGAAGAAGTTTAAAAGAGGTAACCTTTGAAAATTCGGGGCTACCTCTTTTTCTTTGTTCTTCGATTATTCGTTTTTGCTCGCATTTTTTTATCGATTATTTCTCCACGATAGAGCTCTTTCTCTTTGAGCTCGATGCCTAATTCACGTGCGTATTTTCTCAATACCCTTGCTTCGCTAGCCGTTACAATTGACATCACTGTTCCTGCTGCTCCCATTCTTCCTGTTCTTCCCGAACGATGTGTGTATTGGGTAGCATTGTCAGGGAGATCGAAATGAATGACATGACTTAAATTATCGATATCGAGTCCTCTCGCTGCAATATCAGTTGCAAGTAGTACTGAGTCGTGACCCGCACGAAATTTTTGGATTGAAGCGACTCTTTCCCTTTTCGTTGCTTCGCTATGCAGAACACTATGTTTAATGTTCATGTATTCCAATCTTTGTGAGAGCACATTCAAATTTCCGATATCTCTTACAAACGTTAAAGCCGTCTCTATTTCTCCTCTAACAAGTCTTCTGAGAATATCTGGCTTGTCCCGTCGCTCTGACACGAAGTACATGTGGTCCACATTTTTTTCCGTTTTGTTCACTGATATAGAAACAGGATCGTGCATAAATTTTTCCCCGAGTTTTGCCGTTTGTTCAGGTAAAGTTGCTGAAAACATGACAATCTGCCGATCGCGAAGTGTCGTTTTTATAATCGAGTCGATTACATTCAAATGCTCGTTAATAAGTAGTTGGTCTCCTTCATCAAGCACTATTGTTTTAACATCGTGCATTTTTAACCTTTTTGCTTTAATTAATTCCATGACACGTCCTGGAGTCCCGACGATGAGCTCTGGGTTCGTTCGCAACCGTTCAATCTGTCTTTTTATATTTGCGCCGCCAATAAGAGCAACACTTGATATTTCGCTTCCTTCCGTCCATTCTTCGACTACTGCCAAAATTTGCATAACGAGCTCACGGGACGGGGCCAAAATCACCATTTGGACGTTTTTATTTGAAGGATCAATTTTTTCTACAATTGGCAAGACATAAGCAAGTGTTTTGCCCGTTCCTGTTGGGGATTCAGCCATGACATCCTTGCCGTCTAATATGAGCGGGATTGCATCCTGTTGGACTTTTGTTAAATGCTGAAATTGAGAGTCTTTCCAAGCCTTATGAAGAAAAAGTTTTGTGATGCCGTTAGGTAATGCAGACATGTGCATTCTCCTTTTTTCGCTATTTTTCTATCCGCTTCCTCATTAAATCTATGCTACCATAGAAGGAATAAGAGAATATTCTCGCATCTTTCTTACTATGTTAAAAAGGGTTGTTTTTTATGAAGAAAATAAGAACAATTACATTACTAGGTTTATTTTTATTTGCTGTAATTGCAGGCTACATAGGCTTACAAAAAAGCGCTGTTAAAGCGCCTAACGTTTCAGATGATGAGAGAATGAAGCAATCTGAAACTATCGAGCCAGAACCAATCGTATCAAGTGCAACTGTTGCCGCCGTTGGTGATGTGTTGCTTCACAGTTCGGTTTACGAGGACGCGAAAACAGGAGATACGTACAATTTTGATCGTATGCTCAGTGCTGTTAAGCCTTATTTAGAAGCAGCTGATATTACAATTGCCAATCAAGAGTCGATGATCGGGGGAAAAGAACTCGGCCTCTCAACGTACCCGCAGTTTAACAGCCCATTTGAAATTGGCGATACGTTAAAGCGTTCTGGTGTCGACATCGTATCGATTGCCAATAACCATACACTTGATCGCGGTGAGAAGGCCGTTCAAAATGCACTTAATCATTGGGACAAGATTGACATGCCATATATTGGAGCATACCGAAGTGAGGATGACCGTGCAACAATCCGTACAATTGATAAACATGGGATTGTCTTTTCCTTTTTAGCTTATACGTATGGTACGAATGGCATTCCCGTCCCTGAAGGGAAACCGTATCTCGTTAATTTAATTGATAAAGAAAAAATAAAAGAAGATATTGCCGCTGCAAAAAAGCAATCAGATGTCATCGTCGTTAACTTACATTTTGGAATTGAATATGAGCGAATGCCAAACGAGGAACAAAAAGAACTCGCACAATTTGTTGCAGATGAAGGGGCTCACATTATTATCGGTCACCACCCGCACGTCCTACAACCTGTTGACTATCTAACGA
>DKGN01000139.1 GCA_002453275.1 Caryophanales bacterium UBA6769 | reverse complement strand
CAACATTCGCTGATTTACGACCTGAGCCACCGAGCACTTTAATGCACTGAACTTCTCGTGCACCAGAGTTATCTGCTACTTTTAGGCGGGATTCTTGTTGAATCATTTGACGAACCTCCTTCTGGACTTAACCGTTGTTACACGATAACCGATTCTTCAATAATTTCGACGAGGCGAAAATATTTATTTTTTGAAAGCGGACGAGTTTCCATAATTTTAACGATGTCGCCCATTTTTGCGCTATTGTTTTCATCATGCACTTGATACTTTTTTGAATACTTTACGCGTTTTCCGTAAAGTCGGTTTTCTTTGTACGTTTCAACTACGACTGAAATTGTTTTATCCATTTTGTCAGATGTTACACGACCTGTGTAAACTTTGCGGTTATTTCGTTCACTCATGTTTCTGACCTCCCCTCATTATCCGTTATTTATTCCGAGTTCTCTTTCACGTAAAACGGTTTTTGCACGTGCAATTGATTTACGGACGTCACGAATACGGGCTGGATTCTCCAATTGACCTGTCGCTAATTGAAAGCGTAAGTTAAACAATTCTTCCTTTAATGTTTTCGCTTGTGTCTCAATTTCAGCAGTGGTCAAATTACGGATCTCACTAGTTTTCATTTGAGTCACCACCCCATTCTTCTCGTTTTACAAATTTTGTTTTGATCGGAAGCTTATGAGAGGCGAGTCGTAATGCTTCTCGAGCAACTTCTTCGGAAACACCAGCAACTTCAAACAAGATTTTCCCTGGTTTTACGACAGCGACCCAACCTTCAGGTGCACCTTTACCAGAACCCATTCGGACCTCTAATGGTTTTGCTGTAACTGGTTTTGATGGAAAGATTTTAATCCAGACCTTCCCACCACGCTTCATAAAGCGAGTGACTGCAATTCTTGCTGCTTCGATTTGACGGTTCGTAATCCAAGCAGATTCAAGCGCTTGTAGGCCGTATTCACCGAATGTGATTTCTGTGCCGCCTTTTGCGTTACCTTTCATTTTGCCGCGAAATTCTTTACGGTGTTTTACACGTCTTGGCATTAACATGTTTATTTGCCTCCTTCCTCTTTTTGCGTACCTTTCGTTGGAAGGATTTCACCACGATAAATCCATACTTTCACACCTAATTTACCGTAAGTTGTGTCCGCTTCAACTGCGCCATAGTCAATATCTGCACGCAATGTGTGAAGTGGTACTGTTCCTTCGCTATATGATTCTGAACGGGCGATATCTGCACCGTTTAAACGTCCTGAAACTTCTGTTCGAATTCCTTTTGCTCCTGCACGGACAGCACGTTGAATCGCTTGCTTCATCGTACGTCTGAAAGCAACACGGTTTTCAAGTTGTGTCGCAATGTTTTCAGCGACGAGCTTTGCATTCAGGTCAGGTGTTTTGATTTCAAAAATGTTTACGTGTACACGCTTGCCTGTCAATTCGTTCAACGCCTTACGTAGTGATTCTACTTCAGAACCACCTTTTCCGATAACCATGCCGGGCTTTGCTGTTCGAATTGTTATATTCACACGATTTGCAGCACGTTCAATTTCAATTCCAGATACTGCTGCATCCTTGAGACGTTTTTCAATATATTCACGGATTTTAATATCCTCATGAAGTAGTTCTGCATAATCTTTATCTGCATACCATCTAGATTCCCAATCACGGTTAATTCCGATCCGCAATCCTATTGGGTTAACTTTTTGACCCACGCATTATCCCTCCTTTTTTTCTGATACAACGACTGTAATATGGCTTGTTCTTTTATTAATCCGACTAGCACGACCTTGCGCACGTGGACGAAATCGCTTTAGTGTCACACCCTCGTCGACAAATGCTTCACTCACTACTAAATTGTTTGGTTCCATTTCATAGTTGTGTTCCGCATTTGCAATCGCTGAGTTGATCACTTTCTCGATGACTTGAGAAGCCGCTTTAGGTGTATGCCGTAAAATCGCAATTGCTTCACCGACTTCTTTTCCTCGAATGAGATCAACTACGAGGCGAACTTTTCGAGGAGCAATGCGCACTTGTTTTGCAACAGCTTTAGCTTGCATTGGGATGTACCCCCTCTCTTATTAACGTTTAGTTGTTCTATCATCAGCAGAGTGACCACGAAACGTGCGCGTCGGGACAAATTCACCCAACTTATGGCCAACCATATCTTCTGAAATGTAAACCGGAACATGCTTTCTTCCGTCATAGACTGCTAACGTATGTCCGATAAAATCAGGAAAAATCGTTGAGCGACGTGACCACGTTTTGATAACTCTTTTTTCGTTCTTTTCATTTTGAGCTTCAATCTTTTTCATTAAATGTTCATCTACAAAAGGTCCCTTTTTCAAACTACGACCCACAGCTTTTCCTCCCTTCGCAATGACACCACGGTATGCAACCGCAAGTGATTGTTATTATTTTTTACGGCGACGTACGATATATTTGTTCGTATCTTTGTTCTTTTTACGTGTTTTGTAACCGAGTGTCGGTTTACCCCAAGGTGACACTGGTGAAGGCAATCCGATTGGGGAACGTCCTTCTCCACCACCGTGTGGGTGATCGACTGGGTTCATAACAGAACCACGTACACCTGGGCGTTTTCCAAGCCAACGTGAGCGACCTGCTTTCCCAATACTTAAGAGTTCGTGTTCAACGTTACCGACTTGACCAATTGTCGCGCGGCATGTCGCTAAAATTAATCTCGTTTCTCCGGAGACTAGCTTCACAAGAGCATACTTTCCTTCTCTTCCAAGCAACTGTGCTTCTGCTCCAGCAGAACGAACGAGCTGTCCACCACGACCTGGCTTTAATTCAATGTTATGAATCGTTTGCCCGACTGGGATGTTCTGAAGAGGTAATGCGTTCCCGACCTTGATGTCCGCATCTGAACCTGACATCACTTCCATACCAACCTTTAAGCCTTTTGGTGCCAAGATGTAACGTTTTTCACCATCAGCATAATGAATAAGTGCAATGTTCGCTGTTCGGTTCGGATCATATTCGATCGTAGCAACGCGTCCAGGTATGCCATCTTTGTTTCGTTTGAAATCAATCAGACGGTATTGGCGCTTGTGCCCTCCACCTTGGTGACGTGTTGTGATTCTTCCTTGGTTGTTTCTTCCTGCTTTTTTATTTAATGGTGCAAGTAGTGACTTTTCCGGTTTGTCTGTCGTAATATCTGTGAAATCCAAACCTGTCATGCCACGACGTGCATTCGATGTTGGTTTATACTTTTTAATCGACATTTTTTAGTTTCCCTCCTTCACTGAAACTTCGTTATACTCCTTCAAAAAAGTCTAATTCTTTACTTTCAGGAGTAAGTTGAACGATTGCTTTTTTTCTTTTCGGTTTAAAACCTTCATGACGTCCAAAACGTCTGAATTTTGGTTTGTAATTCATCGTGTTCACTTTTTGGACTTTCACACCGAAGATTTCCTCAATTGCGCTTTTGATTTCAGTTTTATTCGCGCGTGGGTCAACTTCAAATGTGTATTTTTTGTCCATCATAATGTCTGAAGAACGTTCTGTAATAACGGGGCGCTTAATCACATCACGTGCGTCCATTACGCTAGCACCTCCTCTACCTTTTCAGCCGCATCCTTCGTAATTACAAGCTTTTCATGTTTCAAAATGTCTAGCACTTTGACATCTGTAGCTTTTTTTACTGTTACGCCAGGAATGTTGCGAGCTGAGCGTGTAACCGTCTCGTCGTAATTATTCGTTACGATGAGTACTTTCTCGTCTGCTTTTAAATTATCTAAAATAGCAACCATTTCTTTTGTTTTAGGCTTTTCAAGCGAAAGTGTATCGACGACGATAATGTTCTCTTCTTTTACTTTCGTTGAATATGCTGACTTCAATGCTAACCGACGTACTTTTTTCGGTAAGTTGTAGCTGTAGTTTCGCGGTGTTGGACCGAATACGATTCCACCACCAACCCATTGTGGTGAACGAATAGAGCCTTGACGTGCACGCCCTGTTCCTTTTTGGCGCCAAGGTTTACGTCCTCCGCCACGAACTTGCGAACGATTTTTCGTTGCGTGTGTGCCTTGTCTCTCTGATGCTTGTTGCATAATGACAGCGTCATAAAGAACATGATTGTTTGGTTCAATTCCGAAGATTTTATCGGATAGTTCAATATCTCCAACCTGTGAACCGTCTTGATTTACTAGAGTTAATTTAGGCATGGAATTAGCCTCCTTTCTTACTCAGCTTTAGCTGCTTTTAAAGCAGATTGAATCGTAACGTAGCCTTTTTTCGGGCCTGGCACATTGCCTTTTACTAAGATTACGTTGCGCTCGGCATCTACTTTGACAATTTCTAAGTTTTGTAGTGTTGTCGTTTCTCCGCCCATACGACCAGGTAAAGGTTTACCTTTAAACACACGGGCTGGGTCAACTGCTCCTAATGATCCTGGACCACGGTGGTAGCGTGAACCATGACTCATTGGACCACGGGATTGATTGTGACGCTTGATTACACCTTGGAACCCTTTCCCTTTTGATGTACCTGTCACGTCAACCATTTCACCTTCACTGAATAGGTCAACTTTTATCTCTTGGCCAACTTCGTACTCCTCTACGTTCACGCCGCGAATTTCTTTAACGAAGCGCTTAGGTGTAGTACCCGCTTTATCAGCATGACCTTTTTCAGGTTGTGAAGCACGAGTTTTCTTTTTATCTTCAAAGCCAATTTGAATTGCTTCATAGCCGTCTGTTTCAATTGTCTTTTTCTGCATAACTATGTTTGGCATCGCTTCGATGACTGTTACAGGAACGACATCACCGTTCTCACTAAACACTTGCGTCATGCCAAGTTTCTTCCCTAAGATTCCTTTATTCATTCTTTCCACCTCCTCTTACTTTAGAGTTTGATTTCAATGTCCACACCCGAAGGCAAGTCTAAGCGCATAAGCGAATCGACTGTCTGTGGTGTCGGCTCGATAATATCAATCAAACGTTTATGAGTGCGCATCTCGAATTGCTCTCGAGCATCTTTGTATTTGTGTACTGCACGCAAAATTGTATACACCGATCTTTCCGTAGGTAATGGGATTGGACCAGATACCTTTGCTCCAGAACGTTTCGCTGTTTCTACAATTTTTCCAGCGGATTGATCTAATATACGGTGATCATACGCTTTTAAACGAATACGAATTTTTTGCTTTGCCATTATTTTCCCTCCTTCGCCCATTTTTCTAGTGTTCATCCCCTTATAAAGTCAAACGCGAACGAACACTGAATAGACAATTCTCCGTGAAAATTTCCTTCACACCGCCCATGGCAAAGGGGCCGGGTGTGTCAGCAACCTTTCACTTCATCGCTAGTTCACTGTCCAACATTCAACATTATATAGAAAATAAGTGTCTATTGCAAGAGGTTTTTAGCAACTTTTTTAGACACAAAGTCTATTATAAAGAGTCCAACTCTTGATTGCAACTCTCTTTTTATCGAAACGAAAAAATTGAGCCCCACATTAAAATGAAAGGGGGCTCAACGTGTTATTCAATTTCTTATTCGATAATTTCAGCTACAACACCAGCGCCAACTGTACGTCCGCCTTCACGAATTGAAAACTTAGTACCTTGCTCAATTGCGATTGGTGCGATCAATTCTACTGTCATTTCTACGTTGTCACCAGGCATAACCATTTCTACGCCTTCTGGGAGCTCAACGCTTCCTGTTACGTCCGTTGTACGGAAGTAGAATTGTGGGCGATAGTTTGAGAAGAATGGAGTATGACGTCCACCTTCTTCTTTTGATAATACGTATACTTCAGATTTAAACTTTGTATGCGCGTTTACTGTTCCTGGCTGGATAAGTACTTGACCGCGTTGAATGTCTTCACGTTGGACACCACGAAGTAGTGCACCAATGTTATCACCAGCTTCAGCATAATCAAGAAGCTTACGGAACATTTCAACTCCTGTAATCGTTGTTTTTGTTGGCTTCTCAACGAGTCCAAGAATTTCAATTTCGTCGCCTACTTTTACTTGACCGCGCTCAACACGTCCAGTTGCAACAGTTCCACGACCTGTAATTGAGAATACGTCTTCAACTGGCATCATGAATGGTCTATCGACGTCACGCTCAGGTGTTGGGATGTACTCATCAACAGCTGCCATGAGTTCGATAATTTTTTCAGGCCAGTCACCTTCACCTTCAAGTGCTTTCAGTGCAGAACCTTTAATGACAGGAATATCGTCACCCGGGAATTCATATTCGCTTAATAGGTCACGAACTTCCATTTCTACTAGCTCTAGTAGTTCTTCGTCATCTACCATGTCACATTTGTTCATGAATACGACGAAGTAAGGAACACCTACTTGACGTGAAAGTAGAATGTGCTCACGAGTTTGTGGCATTGGACCATCTGCTGCGGATACGACAAGGATTGCGCCGTCCATTTGTGCAGCACCCGTGATCATGTTCTTAACGTAGTCTGCGTGTCCTGGGCAGTCAACGTGTGCATAGTGACGGTTTTCAGTTTCATACTCAACGTGTGATGTGGAGATTGTAATTCCACGCTCACGCTCTTCTGGAGCACCGTCGATTTGGTCATACGCTTGTGCTTCCCCACCACCGTGGTTTGAAAGCACTGTAGTGATTGCAGCTGTTAATGTTGTTTTACCGTGGTCAACGTGACCTAGTGTACCGATATTTACGTGTGGTTTCGAACGATCAAATTTTTCTTTAGCCATTCTTAATTCCTCCTTAGTTCAAGAAAAGATAATTTTAAGTTTAGTCATAGTTATATATCTTTGATAGACGAATGCCTATCATCAATTATAGCAAAAAGAGAAGTAAACAGTTAATAATTAAGGTTGTTTATTCTCCTGTTGCCTTTTTAATAATTTCTTCCGAAATGGCTTTCGGAACTTCTTCATAATGGTCAAACACCATCGTATATGTTCCACGACCTTGTGTGTTTGAACGAAGTGACGTTGCGTACCCGAACATTTCAGAGAGTGGAACGAATGCATCAACGACTTGTGCGTTTCCGCGTGCGTTCATCCCTTCAACACGTCCGCGTCGACTTGTGACGTCACCCATAATGTCACCCATGTATTCTTCTGGAACGACGATTTCAACTTTCATCATCGGCTCGAGTAGGACTGGGTTACACTTTTCTCTTGCTTGACGCAATGACATAGATGCTGCAATCTTAAATGCCATTTCACTTGAGTCAACATCGTGGTATGAACCGTCATAAAGCCTTGCTTTAAGGTCAATTAATGGATAGCCTGCTAGGAGACCATTTTGTAGCGCGTCTTCAAGCCCTTGTTGCACAGCTGGGATATATTCTCTTGGGACGACACCGCCAACAATTGCATCATCAAATTCAAAGCCTTCGCCTTCTTCAAGTGGTTCATATTCAATCCATACGTGACCGTATTGTCCACGTCCACCAGATTGACGGATGAATTTCCCTTCACATTGACCTGCTTGACGAATTGTTTCTCGGTATGACACTTGTGGCGCCCCAACGTTTGCTTCAACTTTAAACTCACGCTTCAGTCGGTCAACGATAACATCAAGGTGAAGTTCACCCATTCCTGCAATAATCGTTTGGCCTGTTTCTTCGTTTGTTTCAGTTTTGAAGGTCGGATCTTCCTCTGCAAGCTTTGCAAGGGCAATTCCCATTTTATCTTGGTCATTTTTCGTTTTTGGTTCAATTGCAACGGAAATAACCGGATCAGGGAAATCCATTGATTCAAGAATGACAGGATTCTTTTCGTCACATAGTGTGTCACCTGTTGCCGTATCTCTCAGCCCAACTCCTGCAGCGATGTCTCCAGAATAAACGGTTGAAATTTCCTCACGAGAATTCGCATGCATTTGTAGGATACGCCCCATCCGCTCGCGCTTCCCTTTTGAAGAGTTCAATACGTAGGAGCCAGAGTCAACTGTTCCAGAGTATACTCGGAAGAACGTTAGCTTTCCAACGAATGGGTCAGTCATTACTTTAAATGCTAGTGCTGAAAACGGACCTTCGTCTTTCGCTTCACGAGTCACTTCTTCTTCACTGTTCGGCTTAATACCTTGAATTGCTTCGATATCAAGTGGTGAAGGTAAGTAGTCGATCACCGCATCAATGACAAGCTGAATTCCTTTGTTTTTAAATGCGGAGCCACAAAGAACTGGGTAAAATTCGACTGCGAGTGTCGCTGCACGAATTGCCGCCTTCAGTTCGTCAGTGGAAATTTCTTCACCTTCAAGATACTTCATCATGACGTCTTCATCAAAGTCTGCAACTGCTTCAATTAATTTCGCACGTTGCTCTTCAGCAAGCTCAGCATATTCTTCGGGGATGTCTCGCGCATCTGTACGAGTGCCAAGGTCATCCTCGTAATAGTAAGCCTTCATCTCTATGAGATCAATCATGCCTTCAAAATCATCTTCTGCTCCAATCGGAATTTGCACTGGATGAGCATTCGCACCAAGTCTGTCATGTAGCGTACTAATCGCATACAAGAAGTCAGCGCCAATTTTATCCATTTTGTTAACAAAAACAATTCGTGGTACACCATATGTCGTCGCTTGACGCCAAACTGTTTCTGTCTGTGGTTCAACTCCTGATTGTGCATCGAGAACTGTTACTGCTCCATCTAATACACGAAGGGAACGTTCTACCTCAACGGTAAAGTCTACGTGTCCAGGCGTATCAATAATGTTGACGCGGTGACCTTTCCACTCTGCTGTTGTCGCTGCGGAAGTAATCGTAATTCCACGTTCTTGCTCTTGCTCCATCCAGTCCATTTGTGAAGCACCTTCGTGCGTTTCACCGACCTTATGAATACGTCCTGTGTAGAA
>DKGN01000113.1 GCA_002453275.1 Caryophanales bacterium UBA6769 | reverse complement strand
TTAGAGGGCGAGCATCACTTTGAAACGTTTGTGAGCCTCTCTTGTCACAACTGTCCTGTCGTTGTGCAAGCATTAAACGTCATGAGTGTACTCAATCCTAACATCACTCACACGATGGTTGATGGTTCCGTGTTCAAAGAGGAAGCCGAGGGCAAAGATGTCATGGCGGTTCCAACGATTTTCCTTAATGGAGAGATGTTCGGAAACGGACGCATGTCAATAGAAGAAATTCTCGCTAAATTAGGAAGTAGTCCTGATCCTTCCGAGCTAGCGGATAAAGAGCCTTTCGATGTTCTCGTCGTTGGTGGAGGACCCGCTGGAGCAAGTGCGGCCATTTACGCTGCTCGTAAAGGGATTCGAACTGGTATCGTTGCAGAACGCTTTGGTGGTCAAGTCATGGACACGTTAGGCATTGAGAACTTTATTAGCGTGAAGCATACAGAGGGACCTAAGCTGGCTGCAAGTCTTGAAGAACACGTGAAAGAATATAACGTCGATATCATGAACTTACAGCGTGCAAAACGCTTAGAGAAAAAGGACTTCATTGAAATTGAACTTGAAAGTGGTCCTGTCCTAAAAAGTAAATCGGTTATCATCTCGACGGGTGCACGTTGGCGTAACATTGGTGTTCCTGGTGAAGAAGAGTTCAAAAATAAAGGTGTAGCCTACTGTCCTAACTGTGATGGTCCAGTTTTCGAAGGGAAAAATGTCGCCGTTATTGGCGGTGGAAACTCTGGAATTGAGGCTGCGATTGATTTGGCAGGGATCGTTAATCACGTGACCGTTCTTGAATTCTTACCGGAATTAAAAGCGGATAAAGTGTTACAAGACAGTCTTAACAAATTGCCTAATGTAACTGTAATAAAAAATGCACAAACAAAGGAAATAACTGGAACAGATAAAGTAAACGGAATCACCTACATTGAGCGTGATACAGAAGAAGAAAAGCATATTGCTCTAGAAGGAGTATTCGTGCAAATCGGTCTCGTACCTAATACAGACTGGCTCGGGGATACTGTAGAACGTAATAAATTTGGTGAAATCGTTATTGATGACCGCGGTGCAACGAACGTTCCTGGTGTTTATGGAGCAGGAGATTGTACGACGGTTCCATATAAGCAAATTATTATCTCGATGGGTGCAGGTGCAACTGCATCGTTAAGTGCATTCGATTATCTCGTGCGAAATTAACCTACATTAAAAAGTCACTCTGCGAAGGCAAAGTGACTTTTTTTATTCCTATCTTAGCTCTATGTAAATTATAAGTAGTCTTTTCTTAATTGCTCAGGTGTTCTTTGAGATAATAACCCAGGTGGGACATCGTACAGCGTTTTTGCACCGACTTGTCCTTCTTTGTTCAAGCGATAGGCTGCTCGTGCATAAGCTACGAGTACACTTGCTGTAAACTCTGGATTGCTTTCAAGCTTTAACGAAAATTCAATAATTTGATTATGTTCATCGTTACCAGTTTTCCCACTATGAATTACGAAGCCACCATGAGGCATCTTCGAATGCTTTTCACGCAATTCCTCTTCCGTAATAAATGTAACTGATGTGTCGTAATCAACGAAATAATGTGGCATCGTTTTGATGTCATGCTCAATTTTCGCTTTATCTACCCCTTCTTCAGCAACAACGTAACATTTCCGCTTATGCTTTTCGGCAGTTTCTAGCGTCGGGTTCTCTCCACTTCTTACTCGATCCATCGCCGATTCGTTTGGAAGTGTATATTGCACACCCGCCTTCACCCCATCAACCCGGCGAACAGCATCTGAGTGTCCTTGGCTTAAGCCTTTTCCCCAAAATGTGTACGTCTCTCCATTAGGAAGAACCGCTTCTGTCAACATGCGATTTAACGAAAACAGACCTGGATCCCACCCGACAGAGATGACACTCGTGTTGCCACTTGCTTCCGCTGCTTCGTTCACAGCTGCAAAGTATTGTGGGATTTCTGCATGTGTATCATAGCTATCCACTGTATTAAAAAGCTTCGCAATGCTCGGTCCTTGCTCTGGCAAATCAGTCGCAGACCCTCCACACAAAATCATAACATCGATTTTACCTTTGTATTTCTCTAGCTCTGATAAATGCACTGCTTCAACATTTGAATTGTCTATGTGAAGATCAGTTGGATTTCTTCTCGTAAAGACAGCCACTGCCTGCATGTCTTTATTTTGCTCAATAGCTTGTAGGACTCCCTTACCTAAGTTTCCATAGCCTACAATTCCGATTCTAATTGTATTACCCAAGTAGTTTCCTCCTCATGTCCATCCAATTTAAATAACAACTATCTTCATTTATGTTAACTTTTTTTGTTTTTTGAAGCAAATGGTTGAGGTTAATGACTAATGGTAATGGGACCGACCTCTGTGCGAATGTTTAGCAGAGGATGTCCATCACCTTTATGCATACGTATCGGTGCCCGAGAAACTTCTTCAAGACCGAGACCCTCTACATCCACTTTCCCTAACTCACTGTCAATATCTACAAGCAATGAATCTGGCACTTCATCGAGAGCGACTGTAATGGCACCTACGTCAGACTTCAACTGGACATCATGTGTAAGCTTAGCAAGACTCACATCGATTGTTCCTGCCTCTGTTCGAATATCAAGCTCGCCAGTAGCTGCAAGAACCTTGATCGCACCGACAGCTGAGCGTAAGTTAGCGCGTTCTCCGACGAATTCCTCTAGTTTAATTTTTCCGACTTCATTTGTAACAGACAATTCTTTTACGTGAATCGTTCCGAGACTGAGAGCTCCAACACTTGTCTTTACGTTCATTTCTTTCAGCACATCTTTTGGAATCCGGACGTCAATCCGCTCGCTATCTTGGCGATTGGTATTAAAAAATGGCAGTGAAA
>DKGN01000194.1 GCA_002453275.1 Caryophanales bacterium UBA6769 | reverse complement strand
TCCCTGTTCCATCATCGCCCACTTCAATACAAACGTTATCCGTATCTTGATACGCACGTAATATGATCTTTCCTACAGGGGGTTTTCCCGCTTCTCTCCTCGCTGTCGGTGTTTCGATTCCATGGACAATGGAATTATGAATAAGCTGGACTAGCGCATTAGCAAGACCGACAACCGCACTCCGATCGATCTCTAGTTTTGCCTCGAATATTTCTAAGTGAATTTGCTTGTTTAATTGTTTAGCCAGCTCTCTAACCTTTTTTGGAAATCGATTGAATACGTCTTCAACAGGAACCATTTTGACTATAAGCAACGAGCTTTTCAATTCTTGTGAACTTCTTGCTATTCTTTCAAGCGCTTCATCTAGCTCACCTTCTTCTATTTCCTGCGACAGATCTTCTAAACGTCCACAATCGACGACTAGCTCTTCAAAAAGGGCTAGTAAATGTTCAATGTGATTCCTATTAACATGAAGTGGATTGGAAAAATCAAAGGAACTTAGTGCGGTCGCTGTTTCCTCTTTTTGACTTGTACTGGAAATCACTCTCACTTGCACTGTCTCTACTTCTGAAACTTGCAGTAGCTTTTCTTTAATTATTGCTGCTTTTTCCTTGGAAAGAAGAACGACCGAAAAGCCCGAAACAAATCTTTCATTCTCTAACTCTTCCATCGGCCGACTAGATTTCGCGATTTCACCAAGATTGCGTAACACTTTAAACACAATACAGATACGTGCCGCTTGTAATCCACTTGCTTCACTAAGTTGAATGGCTACACGGTAAGCTGTACATCCTTCCTCACTCGTCAGCGACAAGATTGTACAAGTTTGTGAAGCTAACTTGCTTTTCTGTGCCTGTGTATTTTCCAATTGTGTCATTAAATGAGAGACATCCTTCGTGCCGCTTCCCCCCAGCCTCATGCTTTTGGCAATTTGCTTTATCGTTCCAACAGCGTTGGCCATAATATCAATGACATTATCGTTTTCATTAAGATTGATTTCGAACCTATCCAACACATTCTCCATCTGGTAAGTGATACTCACTATATTCTTATACCCCATCGTAATTGCCATCCCTTTTAACATATACGCAGATTTCAAAAGAACCTTGGACTATAAATCATCTAAGCCCTAAAGCTTGTCTAATCTGCGATCGTTTTTTTGTCGTCTTTACTATCCAACTCCAGTTAATTAGTATCAAGTTGACTACTCTCCTTTGACGAATAGTCAACTGATAAAGGACTTATGTCTATTTGCAATCAATTTTCGGGTCTATAAGTATATACCTCCATATATCTAAAGCTTGAAATGTCGCACTTGATTGTTAAGTTGTTCTGCCAGTATGGCAAGATCCTCTGCATTTTTGGCAATTTCGTCCATTGCACTGCTTGATTGTTGTGAGGCGGCTGCGGTTTCTTCAACTCCAGCTGCCGTTTCTTCTGCGACCGCGGCGACTTCTTCAATCGAACTGTTCATCTCCCCGCTATTTTCCGTTAAGTCAACTAAATTGGAAGAGATATTTTGAATGTTCGTCACTACATCAGTAACTGCATCGTTAATATTTGCGAATGTTTGCCCTGTTTCACGTATTTGATTTGTTCCATTTTCTACTTCTTTGTAGCTCGATTCTAAAGATCCCACGACATGATCGGAACCTTGTAAAATGCCATCGACAATTTCAGTAATTTGGTCTACTGAACTCGCAACTTGTTCGGATAGCTTCCTCACTTCATCAGCAACGACAGCGAATCCTTGCCCATGTTCTCCCGCTCTGGCTGCCTCTATTGCTGCGTTCAATGAGAGTAGGTTCGTTTGCGCTGCAATATCTTGAATGACTTGGACGAGTTGGGAGATTTCTCGAGTTTGTCCGTCTAAGCTTTTTACTTGTTCGACAGACTCTCTAACTTGTTCATGAATATTTTCCATTTGTGAGACAGACTCATTCATTAACGTATTTCCTTCTTCTGTCATGCTAAGGACAGCTTCAGATGTTGTCGCAATTCCTTCACCATCCCGATTCGCTTCTCCAAGCTTACCGTTGAACACATCCATCATTTCTGTAAGTGTCGTTGCGCTATCTGCTTGCGTTTCCGCACCTGTCGTCAGTTCTTGCATCGTGGCCGCAATTTGTTCGCTACCTTCGCGGACTTCATTCGCTGCTTGTGTAAACTCTTCGCTCTGTCCTGTAATCATTTCTGAAGCATCTGCTACGTTTTGAATGATTTCCTTAATGTTCGCTTGCATGTAGTTCATCGCTTCAGCCAATTGTCCAACTTCATCTTTAGATTTGATTTCTACGGGTTCGCGTGTTAAGTCACCGTCTGCAAGATAACCCATCTGTTCCGACACAGCGTTAATCGGTTTAGCAATATTATTGGCAAAGAGCCAAATGACGAGGATCGCAACTAACAGTGCAATTCCGGTTACGATCAATACGATGTTTAACACGTCTTTCGCATCTTTGTTAAAGTCCATCATGTATGTACTTGAATTAACGACCCACCCCCAATGTGGATCTGTTTCGGAGTACGTTACCTTTGGCTCGATTTGTTCCGAATCGGGTAACGGCCAATCATAGTAGACAAGCCCGCCACCATCGTTCCCTACTTCAATAAGTTTTTGGACAAATTTTTCACCATTGGAATCTTCAGCTCCCCAGTGATTTTCCCCTTCAATATTTGGGTGTGCTAATTGGGTTCCTTTATCATCGACGATAAAAATATAACCATTTTCACCTAAATCAATTTTGTCATTAATTGGTCGTGTACCATCACCCGATTTCTCTCCTAAAATAGCTATTTTCACTTGTTCCTGTGCCTCTTCTAACGGTAAGCTTCCATTTTCCACTTCTTCATTTAAAGCGTTAATCATTTCAATTGTCATTTCGACACTGTTCTTTAAATTCGTTGCTCCAAGATCGTCTAAGTGGGTTTTACTAGAGTTGTAACTTATGAACCCCACAATAATTAATGGAATAACAACGAGAAGAAATGAAATACCCATTAACTTTGTTTTGACTGACTTACTTCTAAACATCGTGCGCACAACCTTCCCTGTTCTGTATCTATGTATTATTTATTTTGAAAACGACAATGTGTGACCAATCAAACAAAGATCCAAGGTCTGTTTTAAAGTGAACTTCTCGATGTAGCAATTTATTTACGGAATAAAGACTTTATACCTAGTTTTGACCAAAAAAAAATCAATAATGGCACCCTCTGTGCCATTATTGTAAGAACAATGATAAACATCCCGTGATTGCTAGACTATTAGCCTTCTATATCATTCATCGACTCTTTTCCTTTAAATGTTTAGAGGAAATTCGAACGTTCACAACTTTGTCGAAAAATGGGGTGTTGGTTCTTTTATACTAGTTCTTATGTTGACAAGCTTTAGGTCATGAAATACAATTCTTCTTCATTCTCTTATCTGCCCCATGTTGGCATCCATTACATTACCGAAACGAACATTCAATAATTGCAATTCTATCCGATAATAATAGTAGACACAATTTGTCCTAAGTCAGAAGGAAGGTGCAGCAGTGTTTAGAAAAGATGTTTTTACACCAGTTGGAATTTTGTTAGGAATTGCTGTGATTTTTTTAGCAATTTATTTTGCTGGTGGATATAATGGTGTGTTAGTCTTTATTAGTTTATCTTCATTTATCATTGTTGTTGGAGGTTTATTTGCTTCGTTATTTGTAGGATTCGGTGTAAATGAAATGAAAAATATGTTCAACGTGTTACATACGACGTTTCGACGTAAGGAAATTCCGGTTCAGGATTTCATTAACAAGCTAGTCCATTTATCAAGAACATCTAGAACGGATGGAATCGTCATCGGTCTGGAGAATGAGAGGCAACGTACGACCGATCCATTTATAAAAAGAGGTCTCCGACTTGTCATTGATGGTTACGATGAAGAAATGATTCAAAAAATCATGAATATGGATATTGACGCGATGCAAAAACGACATGCGCGAAGCCAACAAATTATTACGAAAGCGGGAGAATTGTCGCCAGCATGGGGTATGGTTGGTACGATTATCGGGCTTGTCCTCATGCTGCAACAGTTAAACAACCCTCATGAGTTAGGGCCTGCCATTGCAATTGCATTAATTACAACGTTTTATGGTGTGTTATTAGCTAATCTTGTCTTTAATCCGATTGCAAACAAGTTAATTTTACTCACGGAAGAAGAGATCTTTCTGAAAGAAATCATTATCGATGCACTCGTAAGTATTAGCAATGAAGAGGGGCCTACAATGTTAAAGGATAAGCTCCATATGTTTCTAACAGAAAGTGTGTACGATTCGATTGTGGAAGAGACAATAGGAGACGATCTGCATGAAGAAGGACAGGTTTAAAGATAAAAAAACCCAACAACCGTGGCTCGTCACATTTGCCGATATGTTACTCGTCATCCTCGTGCTATTCGTCTTATTATATTCTTATTCCGATACAGATGTTGAAAAGTTCGAGTCTGTCGTCGGTTCATTTAAAAAAGCCTCGCTAATGGACGATGGTTCTGGCATTCTTAATGGAGACGGTGAGGATGGGACATCGAGCATCTCAAAAGATTTAGAAGATCAGCTTGCAGAAATGATTGAACGAGAGGAAAATATAAAAGAAATCTTAGAATACGTTGGTTCATATGCTTCTGAACACAAGCTAGAAGACAAAATGACAGTGACACCAACGGAAAAAGGAATTGAAGTCGTGTTACCTGAGATTATGCTCTTTCCATCAGGTCAAGCCGACTTACTCGATGAAGCGATTGCATTTCTCGACGATATGGCTCCGCTCCTCGCGGAAATTTCAAATGCACTTGAAGTCGAAGGACATACAGACAACCGACCAATTTCTACCGCCCGTTTCCCATCCAACTGGGACTTATCGACAGCACGGGCAAATGAAGTCATCCGCTACTTAATTGAAGAGCATGCACTCCAACCTGAACGCTTCAAAGCCGTTGGATATGGAGAATATCAGCCAATCGCTTCGAACAAAAATGAAGAAGGCAAAAGCAAAAATCGCCGTGTCGTCATGATCATTGCAAACGACAGCTAATGCGGATAAGGAGAGGTCTTTCCAAACGTTTTTGGGAAAGCCTCTCTTTTTTTATTTGTCTGGTCTTATACAGCAAATATGGCGCTAGCGAATACCGAATCCCCCTGAATTTATTATGCGAAAAAACCTTTGTTAATCTAAACAAATTAGTATATTCTTAACTATATATTTAGTGTGCGAGTAAAATAAAGCGCTAAATAATTTTGGATGAGAGGATTGATAAATAAATGGCCATTTGGGATAGAGTATTAATGATAATTGAACAAAATCTATCTAAATCGTCGTATGAAACTTGGTTTAAAGATACAGCGTTACTTCCCTATGATGAAGATACAGACACGCTTGTAATAGAAACAGCGAATGAATTTGCACGAGATTGGATAGAATCACGCTATCTTAATTTAATCGGAAATGTTTTACATAACGTTACTGGAAAACATTATAAATTACAGTTCATCGTTAACAAGCAAGATGAAAGCGACGAGATTGATTATCGGAAATATCCTGCTTATCAAAATAACGACATGCCAAATATCGAACAAAAACTCGATTTGATTCTGAAAGAACTGCAAACTTTAAACGATCGTGTTCATACGATTGAAGCCAGCCATAGAAAATTACCCCTCAACATTCGAACAATTTGCGACCAGAAAAGCTAAACCCGTTGCTTCGAGCTAATCCTCTATTCTGTAAATATCCTTTGCTATTCGACAGGAATGATATATTCTAAAGATAAGGTTAAACTTTCTTCGTAAAATTAAAAGTGAAAGGAGTGATCGTATGACTGATCGCGAGTTGCTTGAACTATTATTAGAAAAAGTAACCGCCATGGAAACTGAACAAAGCACAATGAAGTCTCAACTTGATGAAAATACTCAAATTCAAAACACAATGAAGTCGCAACTTGAAGAAAATACCAAGATTCAAAACACTATGAAGTCACAACTTGACGAAAATACCAAGATTCAAAACACAATGAAGTCGCAACTTGAAGAAAATACCAAGATTCAAAACACTATGAAGTCACAACTTGACGAAAATACCAAGATTCAAAACACTATGAAGTCACAACTTGACGAAAACACTCAGCTAACAAAAGCAATCTATGACCGACAAGAAGAATCAGACGCAAAACTAGAAGGACTAGTAGCAGACATTCGTAAAATGCACGGACAAGTTTCTTCATTAGAGGCAGAAATCCAATTCACCTATGAAAAGGCATCTAAAAACGAACTGGAAATTTTCAAACTAAAGGAAGAACGTTAATAAACTTGTTCCTTCACTTGTTTGCGTGTTAAGTACCAAGCGTTAATTCCAGAAGCAATCGGAATAACGAGAGCAATCCCAATCCCCGCACAGAAAATCGTCAACATTTCAGCGCCGAATACTTTCGAGTTCACGATTTCACCCACCGAATACTCAAGATCGTTAATCCAAATGAGCAGCGCCAGATAACCACCAATAAAGGCAAAAAACAACGTGTTTGTATTGGACCCTAGTATATCCTTCCCTATACTCATGCCCGAGCGGAATAATTCTTTGCGACTAATGTTTGGGTGGTGAGAGAAGATTTCTCGCATTGGAGAAGCAATCGCGATGGCGACATCGGTAATTGCCCCGATCGTACTCATAATAATCATTGAAACAGCAATTTTTACAAAGTCCACCCCAAGATAAAGAGAAAACATCCCGATCTCGCCTATTTCTTCTTCACTAAACCCTTGGATCATTGATTTTTTAGTAATGATGTAAATTAGCAATAGCAAAATAGTAATCGTAATAATTGTTGAGACAAATGCGGTCCCGGTTTTTACATTTACGCGGTTAATATAAAAAAGATTAATTGAGCTAATGCCCGCACAAGCAGCAATCGTTAAAAGGATCGGATTGTTCTCTGGATTCGCCATGAAAAAAACGGTGAGCAGAACGACTAAAAAGTTAAAAAATAAGGCGAGGAACGAGCGCACCCCTTTTTTACCGCCAACGAGAACCATAAATAAAAACAAAATTGCTGCCAGCCATACGATTGTATTCATAAACTAGCCCTCTTTCGTTTGACAAAAAACATTGAAATATATAAACCAATTGGAATTGTTAAGACGATACCGATCCCACCAGCAAGAGCCCGTGTCAACTCAAGTGACAAATTCATCGATAACGTAAACCCTAAAGGTGAAAAGTTTTTCAAATATAAAATTAACATCGGAATCGACCCACTAATGTAAGCAAAAAATAAAATGCTCGTCATCGTCCCCATAATATCTTTTCCGATATCAAGACCTGAAGTTTTCAACGCTTTCATCGAAATGTTGTTGTCCTTTTCCCATAATTCAAAGATTGAAGAAGACATCGTAATCGCAACATCCATCACAGCTCCAAGTGAGCCGATAAACAGCCCCGCGATAAACACCAATTTATATGGGCGGGTTAAAAAACCCATCTCTTCATAGCGCAAACCATTCTCTGATGTGATCCACATGACAAGTAACGTAATCACAATGGAAGCTGCTGTACCTAATAAGGTTGCAACAATGGCTGCATATGTTTTACCATTAAATCCATTGACGAATAACAAGGACAGAACGGTAAACAAAATGGCAAGAATTCCCGACAACAGCAATAAATTTGTATCCTTTTTAACGTACAATTCAATTGCATACACTAATAACATGACGTTAACGGCGAGACTGATCACAGCAAAGAACCCTTGCGTTCTTCCAACTGCAAGCAGAACGAGCAGAAAGACCCAAAAAGCAATCGCCATATACTTATCCCGCTTCACATCTTGAATTTCACCTGCCAGGATAGAAGCACTTTTCGTTTCTTCGTCTATCACAACAAACAATTCATCGCCAGGCTTGTATGCCTGATCATAAGCTTTTGATAAGGAATATGTATTTTCTAAATGGATGGGCTTGCCTTTTTCCGGTCCATTTTTAAGTTCGGCTATTAAGATTTGTGAAAACAGCTTATCTTCGTTTTCAAACATATCAATCTCTTCTGTTACGCCTTCCGATTTCGTTTCCATAACTTTTGCAATTGGTCGCTCGTAGAGACTGTAATTGTTATAAACAAAGATCATGGAGACAACACAGCATGCGATAATGATGCTGTATACAAGCATCTGCTTTTTTGCGATTTTTGTGAGTGCATGGATGAGCTTGGCCAAATGGATTTCTCCCCCTAATCTTAAAAACAACCTGTTTTCCCTAGTTTCATGTTACAAGTTGTGATTAGACACGACAAGTGCTCAATTGGGATTTCCCTTAATCTCCTGTCTTGCTTGGACGTAATTAAAGCTGTTTATTTAGGTTCAATCGGAACAGTCCGAGAGAAATATTTAAAAAGTAGTGATTTCAAATTACATAAACTTATTGACACAACCTTGAACACTAGAACTTTCGTTTAGTTTTTCAAGCTAGAATATACATGGAAACTAGGTGTATAATTAGTATGGAATTAATAAAGGGGGGAAACACGTTATGGCAAAGATGATTGTCATGTATGAAACACCAAAGGATAAGGAAGGTTTTGAAGACTATTATTTTAATATACATATCCCAATTGTTGAGAGGCTTCAAAATGTGAAGGGAAGTTCAATTAATCGAGTCGTAAACGTGCAAAATTCAGATTTAAATCTTTATTTAATTGCAGAAATTGAGTTCGAAAACGTTGAGGCACTTCAAGAGGCATTGCGCTCCGAAGTTGGAAGAGAAGTAACAGGTGATTTAAAAAATATTATGCCTTTCCTTGAAAAGCCTCCAATTGTAACGATTACGCAATAACATATCTTTCCGTTCAAAAACTTTGTGATCCAACATGCCGTAAGAGAAAAACGACAGGCCATGCTAGTGCTCCTGTCGTTTTTCTTAATTGTAATTTTCGGTCCATTCAACTGTATTTCACAAGATTAAAGTACACAAGTTTGCCACCCTAATTTATTCAGCTCTTTCACACCCAATTGAGGCGAGGCATGAATCAGATCGTGCCACTGACTGTACCCAATAATGTCATAACAATAGCTGTATATAGTACAAATACGACGTTCACCATAAAGAAGTTATAAATATTGACACACCATTTCAATCGGCGTATACTGTTAAATACTTTAATCATTAAAGTATTTATCCGTTAAAGTTAAAATGAGGTGAAGAAATGCATAAAGACAATCTATTTCCGGAATTCGAGAAATTATTTTGGCAAGTGTCTAGAGAAATGGGCTATCTATGGAAAAAAATCTATGAACAAACGTTTCCAGGATCCCAATCACATATACTGTTTTTACTAGTTCGGAGTGGTCCGAAAAAGATGTCCGAACTAGCTGAAGTGTTGCACCTTACACCTGGTGCAATCACAACGGCTTCCGATCGGCTGATTGAACATGGTTATATTGCTCGAATTCGAGATGAACAAGATCGTCGAGTCGTTTATTTAGAAATAACTGATAAAGGTAAATCAACACTTAGTGAACTACAAAATGAAGGTCGCAAGATTATGAAATTAGTCTTCCGTGACATCTCGAATGCAGACCTTGAGATGATGAATGCGATTTTCCAGCTAGCAACTCACAATTTAAAAAGGATTGGAAAGGATTTTGATTAATGACTCATTTAACAGACAAGAAAAAAATAACGATCATGATTGCGATTATGGTTGGGGTGTTTTTCTCCGCGATCAATCAGACAATTATCGGAGTCGCCATGCCCCGTATAATCGCAACACTTGGTGGATTGGATTACTATACGTGGGTAATCACCATCTATTTACTGACAATGGCTGTTGCTTCCGTTCTTGTCGGAAAACTATCAGACATTTATGGAAGAAAGCCGTTCATCTTAACTGGGATTGGTTTATTTACGGTTGGGGCGCTTTTCTCAGGTTTTGCCGCTAATATCTTTCAATTAATTATCTTCCGTGGGATTACAGGATTCGGTGCTGGAATTATTATGTCCACTTCATTCACAGCGATTGGTGACCTCTATCTCCCGAGAGAACGGGCGCGCTGGACGGGATTATTGAGCGGTATGTTCGGAATTGCGAGTGTGCTTGGTCCTCTGGTGGGCGGATACATCGTCGACCATTTAAATTGGCAATGGGTATTCTGGGTATTCCTTCCACTTGGGGTCGTCGCCTTTATTATGATTGCCGCACTGTTTCCAAAAGTACCTCGCAGAGAAGGAGAATCAATTGACTATCTTGGCTCTACATTCTTAACATTCACGATTGTTGCCCTCTTACTCGCGTTCAGTCTTGCTGGGAGTGGACCTGGAGAATACGCTTGGACGTCATGGCAAATTCTTGGATTATTTAGTGCAACGATTCTAGGTCTGATTGCATTTATTATTACACAAACGAAAGTAAAGTCACCTGTGTTACCTCTTTCACTATTCAGAAATGACATCGTGACATTGTCAAATATTGCACTGTTTCTACTAAGTGCTGGAATGTTGGGTGTCATGATCTACGCACCTTTCTTTATTCAGGGTGTGAAAGGAATTTCACCGAGTGGCTCAGGATATATGATGATGCCGATGTCGGTTGTGATGGTTTTTGCGACAGCATTTGCTGGTCAATATATGACGAAAACTGGGAAATATAAAGGGATGGCGATTATCGGGCTTTCGACAGCAACGATTGGTATTTTCTTGCTCTCCCTTATCTCAGTAAATACTCCTGTCTATTTGATGATTATCTTTTTAATGATTATCGGAATTGGGCTTGGCGTAAGTATGCCTGTTTTTTCATTAACTGTTCAAAATGCTGTCCCGCTAAGAGAGTTGGGCGTCGCATCAGCTTCATCACAGTTATTCAGGAACTTAGGAAATACAATTGGAATTGGGGTACTCGGTTCGGTGATGAGCTCTAGAATGGCAACAAGAATGGCGGATATGTTTGCTGGGAATCAAGGTGCAGAACAGTCGCAACTATCTCCTGAACAAGCGGAGCAAATCGGTGGGTTGATGAATCCTGAAGTCCTATTGGACCAACCTAAATTAGAACAAATTCAACAACAAATGCCTGCTGATTTGTTGCCTTTTGCAAATCAAATGATCGACATGGTAAGAGACGTGTTCAGTGACGCGCTCACAACTACTTTTTTTGCTGGTGCGATTATCATGTTTCTCGGTATGAGTGTGGCATTTTTTATAAGAGCGATCCCGTTAGTCTCTGAAAAAGATTATCAACCGCAACAACCACAAAAGTCGGAATAACTTTATTTAAAATAAGATCTTTAATGATCGATCATCTGGAGGCTAAAATGGATGAATAAAATGCAAGCTTTTGTCAGATTAAGCCCTGATCATAAGCAGGTAGAGTTGAAGAAAGTTGAAATCCCTTCGATTGATGAACATGAAGTACTGATCAAAGTTAAAGCTATCGGAGTTGGGATTCATGATCGATATTTCATTCCACCAACTGCCTTATTTCCGTATCCGATTGGCATCGAGGGAGCAGGTGTTATCGTCAAAACTGGTAAACGAGTGAACAACTTTCAAATTGGCGATCGGGTCATCTTAAGTAGCAGTATGCAACCAAAAGGCGGCTGTTGGGCTGAGTACGTTGCCGTATCCTCTGATGCAATCGTTCATCTAGCAGATGACCTCGACTTCACAGAGGGGGCAACAATTATGGTTGCTGGTAAAACCGCACTTGAAAGCATGCATGCACTCAACCTTAGAAAAGATAACACATTATTTGTCGCAGGAGCTTCTGGAGCGATTGGCACACTCGTAATCCAATTGGCGAAAAATGAAGGGATTCGTGTTATCGGTTCAGCATCAAGTAAAAATCAAGAGTACATGAAATCACTTGGAGCTGAGGAAACAGTTGATTATGCCAATCCTTATTGGAAAAAACAAGTCAAACAATGGATGCCAGAAGGGGTGGATGCGGCTTTAGCGATTCAGCCAGGCACAGGGTCTGATAGTCTGGATGTCGTTAAAAATGGTGGTAAAGTCATTACTCTTTCGGGTGATAAGGTCGAGCCAAAAAGGAATGTAACAGTCAAGCAACTTCAGCACAAACTTAATATGCAACAAGCCATTAGCGAACTCGTGCAACAGATTGTGACGGATAAAGTTAAAGTCATTATTGAGCGGGTATACCCATTTGAAGACGCATTACAAGCATTAGAAAAAACAGAAACAAGACACGCAAGAGGAAAACTTGTCGTTTCTTTATAACTAAATAGATCTAGATAAGCTTGGGAGGCGTCTGCATAAGCAGTTGTTTCTCAGGCTTTTTTTATAAGAATTTACTTTGACCGTTCCTGACATCTCTCGTTACAATGGGTACAGTATTTAGATTAGTTGGAGGGAATACAATGGGCACAACATCGATAACATTAGCGAATCTTAAGAAGACATACGGAAAAAATGATGCAGTAAAAGATATAGACTTACAAATTGAAAAAGGAGAATTGTTTGGATTTTTAGGCCCGAACGGTGCTGGGAAAACGACAACAATTAAAATGATGACAGGCTTACTAGAACCATCATCAGGAACTGTGCAACTAAATGGCATTAACGTTTGGGAACAGCCAGTTGAAGCAAAAAAACAACTATCATACGTTCCGGACCATCCAAACCTATATCCGAAATTGACAGGCCGTGACTATATCCAATTTGTCGCCTCCATTTATAAAGTACCAGAAAAAGAATATGTACATGATTTAGAGGAACTGTTACACCTCTTTAGTTTAACGGATCGTGCGGATGAGTTGATTGAAAGCTATTCCCACGGGATGAAACAAAAAATTGCCATTTGTGGCGCACTCATCCATCGTCCCTCTATCTTATTTTTAGATGAACCGACAGTTGGGCTTGATCCGAAAAGTGCCCGCGAATTAAAAAACATTTTACGTAAGCGTTGTAGTGAGGGGATGACGGCGTTTATTACGACTCACATTCTAGAAATTGCTGAACAAATGTGTGACCGAATTGGGATTATTTCCGAAGGTGAGATTATTGCGTTAGGCACGATGGACGAATTGCGGCAACGAGATGGCCGGACTGACGGAAGTTTAGAAGATATCTTTTTACAATTAACAGGAGGAGAAGACCAACAAGCTTTAATCGATGAAATGTCTGAAGACCCGCAAGGTGCCCAACGATGATGAACATCTTACTGAAAAATCAATGGAAAGTAATGCTGAATACGATTCGAACACTACCAATGAACAATATAATTGGATTCGGTATTGGTATTCTCATCATTGCTTTTTTTCTGTCAGTTTTTGGAACGTTCATCTGGTCCATTAGTGGTTCTATTTCAGCAACAACGTTTGAAAGTCTCTTATCGTTTGGATTTCTAGCTGTTATCGGGATGATTATTTTGATGGGCTTGCCCCAAGTGTTTAAAGGACTTTACTCAGGTTCAGATTTAGACATGTTATTTTCAATGCCAATCCCGACGAAACATATTTTTTGGACGAAATACATTCAAAGCTATTTCGGTACTCCGGTCTTCATTTTTCTAATATCGACTGTTCCGATTGTTATCTACGGCATTGGGATAAAGGCCAGTATTTTCTATTATATCGTCGCTCTCCTTGCGCTTTTTTTCGTAACTGTCATTAGTTTATCACTCATTTTTTTGTTAAATTTATTGCTCATTCAAGTGATTCCTGCTGGTCGCGCAAACGAGTTTTTGACGGTGATGAGCTTTTTATCAGGGATTATCGTGTACTTACTCTTTATGCTACCGACGATAACGAATGATGACTTGTCGTATTCTGACCTCTTTTTATCCGAATTACCTGTCTTGCCGTATTGGGTCCCAGTTCGTTGGGGGAGTTCCGCTGTAGGAAATGCACTCGATGGCTCTTTAACTGCCTTTGTTCCTTTGGCCATGCTATTCTTACTTGCTCTCGCTTTAATGACGTTCGCAACAATGCTCGTTGAGAAAGGATTCCGAACAGGCTGGATCCGTTTGAATGAGGGTTCTAGTAAAAAGCGATCCAAACGCCGAAAAGCAAGTCAGGGAAATCCAAAGTTACATCACCCGATTATCGCCATAAGCAAAAAGGAATGGCTTACGATTAAACGAGATTTACGCGAATGGCTTTCACTTATGCCCATTTTATTTTTTATCGTCTTCGGTGTGGTCGGTTTTATGAGTAGCGGAGGAAGTTTGACAGAGATTAGAGAACATGGCAATATTTCTTGGCCGGTTGCGCAAGGGATCTTATTGTTCATTTACGCCTTAACGAATGGAAGCATTTCTTCCTCCTCTATTGGTAGAGAAGGACCAAATCTATGGATTATGCGTGTCATGCCGGTAACGGGCAGACAAGTGGCATACGGGAAATTTTTGATTAGTTGGTTACTTCCGTTTATCGTTGTTTCAATCATAGAATTTATTGCGATGTTCTTTTTAGGTTGGACCATTTGGCAATTTTTATATGGAATTGCAGTGAAGGGTGTCATCACGTTAGGGATAAGCGCAATTGGTATTTGGATTGGGACATTAGGCGCGAAATATAATCCATCAAATCCACAACAACGATTAAATTTCGGTGCATCCATTAGTTTATTAGTTTTATCTTACATATATTTAATTATCGCTCTTATTCCAGTCGGTTATTTGCTCATTCCCGATGTTGTACTTAATGAATTACCGCAAGATTTGAATCATGGCATCACTGGTTTCTCTAGCGTATTCGTTACATTTATCTTAGGCTTATTATCTTTAAAAGCGAGTTATCCAGTCGTTGCGACAATTGGCGGTGTGATCGTTCTAACATTCATTTCTATCGGACTTGCGTACCTTTTCTTATCCATAAGCGGCTCTCGTATCGACCAAGGGTTGAAAATTAATCTAGTCGCTGAGTCAAGATCACTACGCCGACCACGAAATAGAAAAGGAAGAAGCTTGTATTAAAGAATGCGTCAATTTAAAAAGTGGTGCACGGCATTCAATCCGTTGCACCACTTTTTTATACCCACTTCACTACATTTTCAATTGAATTTCTTGTTTTTGGACGATTTGGGTCTTCCTTACGATACCCAAATGCAGCTAAAACAGAAGCTGAATACGCACCATCTTCAAGCAAGCCTTCACTTTCAAGTAACGCATCTAACTTATCCGCTTGAAAGCCTTCCATTGGCGTTGAATCGATGCCTATCATCGCGGCTGCCGTCAGCATATTTCCTAACGCAATATACGTTTGTTTAGAAGACCAATCATTTAATGTTCTTTCGTTATCTAAAATATTTTTACCTTCTTGAAAATATTTATATTGCTCGCTAATCGTATCTAGTATTTCTTCCGGAAAATGTTGAACTGTTTTCATATGGTTTAATATATATTCAGAATCGTAGCGAACCCCTTTCCGGGAGAGAATGACAACAAAGTGACTGGCTGCTTTTAGTTTTTCAACCGCGCCTGGCGCGACTTCCATCATCTTTTCTCTCAAAGTTGGATCTTGGATAACAAGAAACTTCCACGGCTCTGATCCTAATGAGCTTGGTGACAGTCGCCCAGCTTCTAAAATATAGTTAAAATCTTCATCCGATATTTTACGGTTTTTATCATATTCTTTCGTTGCATGGCGGAAATTCATTGCGTTTAACACTTGTTCTTTTACTTGCTCTTTATCCTTAAATGGCTGATTTGACATGAATTTAGCATCCCCTTCTATGTTGAATGTATAGCTATGGCTACCCTGCCTATTCTAGCAAATTGATTTTTAAAAGTAATTGTATCTGCCTACAATTAATTTGCGAGCCAGTATTATAAAACGAATAATACAAAGAGTTTACATTTACACAAGAAGAAGCCTGATTACGTTATCAAGAAATTAGCTCATACATATTTTTGTGATATTTCCGTTTTAATCGAGAGAAAGCTGATAAAAAAGAAAAACGACGGAATAAGGTTGCTGACTCTAATTTGGAAAATGAAGGACAGCAAGCCCTCTTTTTTGTATAAGTTATTAAGCCCAAGGTTATAATAAAGACATATTTTTTTCCTTTTGTTCTAAATTAGGCCCTCACAATTTAAAGCTGGAAGGTTGGTCTTATGAAATTCCCCGTCATTCATACGAACTTTTGGGATGGAGTAATTGCTGTTCCTTTAATCGTTATTTTAACGCAGCTTTTTAAAATATTTCCAATTCCTAGACAATACTTTCCTACTATAGCTTCCGTATTAGGTTTTTCAATTTCTGTTTTTTATAGTCATCGTCACGATATGTGGGCCGGTGTATTTATGGGAGGCTTTTATAGTGCTGCGGCAGTTGGCACATATTCTTCTTTGAAAACAACATGGATAGCATTTAAAAATAAACGACAGAAAAAACGAAAACCCTTCGCTTAATGGTGTGCCCCTAGAATTAGACCAAAATTCTAATTCTAGGGGCGTTTTGTATTCCAAACTATACAAATTAAGCTGCGGTTAGTCATAAAATGGAAAAGGATGCCTCCGAAAAACGATGTGTTTATTCGGAGGCATCCTTGAAAAAACCAGTTTGTAAAATAAATGTTACTTTTTTGTGATATTTTCACATTGGGTAGTCCTTATGATAATGCCTGTATAGAATCCTTTCACGTTATTTTAAAGAAAGAAGAAGTCAAACATGTTCGATATATAGATTATAAAACAGCTGAACTAACATTATTTCAATATATTGAAGGCTGGTATAATCGTAAAAGAGTTCACGGTAGCATCGGCTACAAAGCACCAAACGAAATGGAAAACCAACATACTTGTGCTGTGTGATTCTTTCATAATCAATTCACTGCACAATTTTACGTGGAGAGGCGGGCATGCTAGCATTGTTTTAAATTAGCTGGCTTCCTGGCTTAGAAATCGTACCCGCAGAGGCTCCATGTCATGCCCCGACAGTTTAATATAAATAGTAAACAAAACACTAATGAAAACCTTAACTTGTTTGTGTCCAAAATATTGACGCAGATCCACTCTATTGTAAATATAAATGATTTGCTTGTATTATAATTGCCTTAGTTCCTTAGTATTTATATGGGTAATCGAAAAATACTGCCCAATTAAATGCCAAATTGGTTAGAACCAGAATATATGTGTATGTCTATTTCTCCTTATAAATTGAATAGCTCAAATTAATATCTTCCTCATTCCCGATTAAACGTTGATAGTCTGTTCCACCATCAACCGCAATTGACATACATTGACAATAAACAAAGTGGTGTGAAGAAATAGATTCAATAATATCTTTACATTCTTTGCATTTAACTCGATTTTTAATGACCAAAAGTTATGACATCTCCAAAACATTGATTTCATCACACTAAACTGTTGGTCCAACACTATGATCAAGAATTGCCAACCTGTTTTTTGAATTCAGCTGTAAGGGTCCGACGCATTTCATCTTGTCATTAAAATCATTCCACGATTACAAAGTAACGGACCTTATCTTAACTGTTTAACTAAGCGCAGCCTATTCGTTTTTAACAAATAAACTGGAAGGTGTGATTTTAATTGTTGAAGTACCTTATATATATCTGATGATATCATTCCAAGATTTACTGTATCGAATGACATTTCTTAACTCCCCTTTTTTACATCAAATATCAGATATCGGCTTTCAATTCTACATGGTGTTTTTCCGTATCGGTAAAGCAATATAAA
>DKGN01000174.1 GCA_002453275.1 Caryophanales bacterium UBA6769 | reverse complement strand
GAATTGCTTTATTTTTAAGCTGCGCGGGTTTTTTGGGAAGTATTGGAAGGAAGTAGCCTGGATAGAAGATGCCTTTCTCGCTGCATTTGCATAGCCTGCTTTAATTGATAAATGGCAACCAAATTTCATCTGAAAACTCCTTAATTAATACTGACAGTTGTCGCAGTAATATGTTTTTCGAGAAGACATTTCCTTTTTCATAATTGATGCGTTGCAACGCGGGCATGCTTTACCTGCTTGTCCATGAACATACATCTGATAGCCCCCTGTTTTCGTATCTCCAATAAACAAGGGGTCCATGTAACCTCCATTTTGAATAGCTTGCTGTAAAATAAATTTTATCGACTCGTATAACCTTATCTTTTCGTTCCGATCAATTTCACTTGCTTTTTTATCTGGACGTAATTGAGCATGCCAAAGTATTTCATCTGAATAGCGGTTGCCGATGCCAGCAATGAATTCTTGATTCATTAGTGTAGTTTTTAATGCCCCTCTTTTGCCACTTAATCTGTCGAGAAAAGTATCCAGAGAGAAGCCAGGCTCTAGGGGTTCGGGACCAAGGTTGTCAAATTTACTTTTGATACTATCTTCAGTTTCTAGATGAAGATAACCTAAGCGAAGACCAATAAAATAAAGATGAGTATTACCGAAGGATAACATGACTTGAATGGTTCGGTTAGGACGTACCTGTTCGTTGCCATAAAACATCCAGCCGCCAAGCATCAAGTGTAAGAGTAAGTATGATCCGTTCTGGAGGTGGAAAATTAAATATTTTGCTCTTCTTTCAATCGTTTTAATCCTATCGTTCAAGACCTCTTCGGTAAATTGCGACGAAGAAACGTTAATCGATTTTTCCCGGTTAATTGTCACTCCTGTAATCGTTTGTCCGCCAATCAATTGAGACAGAAAAAATTTGTACGTTTCCATTTCTGGTAATTCTGGCATCTCGCTTCCTCCACGTTTTTNNTCGCTTTTAGACTTGTAAGTTTTAGATTTCAGTTCATAGGAGAAATGAAATGGAGGATAGATCAAACATCGAGGTGAGACTTTTCACACTTCATTCATACAGTTATTTTATTGTTGCGACAGATAAATCCAGCGGTAAGATCCCAGCTTTTCTCCAAGCCTTGTATAATTGTTGTGCTTTTCTTTCGCTATCCACAAAGGCAATCCCACAATCTCCACCTCCTGCTCCAGACGATTTTCCACTTCCATATACGTTCGCGTGCTGAATTAATGTCTTAAGCGTTGGTGTTTCAATTTGAACATTGGCATGAAGTGACAAAGCTAATAATGCCTGGCGGTTTTCTGTCAAACTTGCGATTGCGCTCTCGATATCATTACACTCAAAACTCTCTATTAAACTGTGAACAGCTTTCCCGCTTTTCGTTAGAAATTGTGAATATTTTTCTGGCTCATTTTCACGAAGACTATGTATGTGTTTAATCATGTGAGCAGTTGACATCTCGATTGCTGTCCAGCCAACACAGAGATTAAGTTTTTTGGGTGGTCTTATCGGCTTTATCTTCAAGCAAGGCCATTCCATATTTAGCAACTCATTTAGGGAAATGTTGCTGCTTAATTTACTTAAAAGCCAAGAAGGTTGAAAGGACCGATAGTGAAGCCAACCACCGAACGTTGAAGCGGCTATATCAGCACAAGACCCACTTCCTTGTGTCGTATAATGAGCAATTGCTGATAATTTAAATATTCGTTCCTGTGATCGCTTTAGTTTGTCATTTTTATAAAATTGAAAAAGAGCTGTCATGATTGCAACGACGATTGCTGCACTTGAGCCTAAGCCATATTTCTTTCCGGAAGAATCGATAAGTTCACTTTCTACTGTTAAAGAAATCGGCCGCCATTGGATTAATTGCTCGCTTAAATATTTGTAAAAGAGGCTAATTGCATCTTGCAAATACGTTAGATTTGCCTTTACGTGCTCATGGAACGTAAAACACTCCGCTTCAACATCAAAAGTTATATGCTCAATCCCGAATTGACGAATTTCAAGCGTATTCTTTTGACTATGTGCAACAGTCACATGAATAAAGCGATCAACAGCGACGACAATTGCTTCCCCATCTGGCTCAAGAACGGCATATTCTCCTGCTATAAATAACTTACCAGGAACTGAAACTGTGTGTGGTGTGCCCATCTTTACTTTACTTTCCTTTCTCTGCATCTTAATCGTTAGAAGTTATATAGCTAATTCCAGGTCCCGGATGACAAGTATAGACGTCTTTTACGGTTGGAATTTTCTTTAGTTCATCATAAACGATCTGTTCATCTTTTTGCTGACAAAGGACTTTCACATTTGGACCTGCATCAATCGTAAAATAGGCTTGAATACCGGAGGCACGTAACGCTTGAACGTGTTCCATTACTTGTAATGTCGCACTTTGCCAATACATAAATGGCGGATTTGCTCCTAATGTTGTCGCATGCATTTTTAATGCATTTCGTTCAGCAACTTCCCCAAGCATTTCAAAATCACGCAATTCGATTGCATTTTTTGCGATAGCTAAATCTTGTTCAACTGTTGCTAGCCACCCAGGATAAAAAGGTGATGTATCAACTGTCCGCTTCATCCCTTCCCTGCTTAGCACTTCCTTTGGCTGTGACTCGACTAATGTAGATAACACACTAATATCCCACTTTTCCTTCTCCAAAATTTGATTTGCGAATGAATCCGAGCCGTCCTCCCTGTTGCCTTTGTTCCATTCTACAAAACCACCATATACCGAACGACAGGCAGACCCTGATCCTTGCCGTGCGATTTGCGAAAGTGTCTTTTTATCCGTCTGAAGCCCAATTGCTTTCATAGCCGCAGCAGCTAATGCTGCATAACCAGATGCTGAGGAAGCAAAGCCTGCAGCAATAGGAACTTTATTCACCGATTGAATCGTTGCAAATTTCTTTTCATTTGCTATATCTCTAATTAAATTTAAAAAGCGAGAAATCTTCGCCATCTCTGTTTCTTCATTTACAATTTTCCCATCAAGATAAAATTGATCTGAAGGTAAGTCTGAACGAAATTCAACGGAGGTTTCTGTATAAAAACGATCTAACGTGAGCGAGACACTACTATTTGTCGGTAAAAACAAGCGGTCGTCACGTTTTCCCCAATATTTAATAAGTGCGATGTTTGTATATGCTTTTGCTGTTGCTTTCAAAAATGCCACTTCCTTATCTAAACGTTTTGATCTAACTGATACGACCATGTTTCATAAGCACCGTTATTTTTTAAGGTGATTGCGATTTGCTTAGCATGTTCTTTGTCTCTCGTTAACACGATGATGCATCCTCCACGCCCACCACCAGTTAACTTTGCCCCAATCGCTCCTCGATCCAAGGAAGTGTCAATGAGACTTTGTAGACCTTCATCACTTACCCCTAACATAGCTAGTTCTTTTTGAGCCTCATTCATCGCAAATCCAAGTAGACGATTATCCCCTATTTCAAGCGCTTCTTTTACTTTGTGAACGAGTGTTTGAATCCATTCGAAGGAAGAGCGTGTAATTGTAGGATTCGTCTGCTTTTTATTTGCAATACTTTGAACGGCTTCAAAGGTATCTCCAACCCTTCCTGTATCAGCAATAACAAGACTAATAGGCACCGCTACTTTTAGTAACTCTGTTGTTTCTCCTTTTTGAAACCAAATGGGTCTCTCAAAAACAATTGCTTCCATGTCAATACCGCTCGGTTTTCCGTGTGCGTATGTTTCAGATAAGTGTACGAGCTTTAAAAGTGTTTCTTGCGACAGCTTTTCATCGAAATAAGCAAATAAACTTTTCACGAGAGCGACTGCAACTGCAGCACTCGATCCAAGACCTCTGCCGACCGGAATGGTAGATTCAAGAACAATGTCAAAACCCTTTGGTTCTTTTTTTAACACATTAACCGTTTCATAAATACAACGTTCAATCCCTCTTAATTCTGGAGGAGCGGCTTTAAGGGGTCCGACGTAAAATTTGCATTGAATCTTTACCGGTTCATTCGTGCCTACGTTCGAAGTCTGGATCGTTGACATCGCTTGAACGAGCGGAAAAGGAATTGCAATCGCGGGAGTCCCATGCACGACAGAATGCTCACCGATTAATATTAATTTACCCGGAGCGTTAGCAGTTGCTTGTCTATTTTTCGGGTGATGCATGTTATTTCCTCTCTCTCAATCAAAACCATCTATATTTTTAACGAGTAATGACTTCAATAATCCAAGGAGCGGCATACAAGATCATAAATTGAACACCGTAATTTACACCCCAACGATGCAGGATGCCTGCAACTAAGCCTATTAATAATACCCCACCTATGTTTAACCACCCTGCATCCATAAAAGCTAATAACAACACTAAACTAAAAAATAATCCTAGCATTGCTTCGTGTGGGATCCATTTAAAAACAAAGCGACAAATTTGTTGAGAATAGTTAACAACAACAAAGTACGTTAAAATTAACGCTACAGCTGAACCAATGATGGTTGCCCACAGAAAGTCTGACGTCGTTAAAATATGATGCAAATTATTATCTAACGTGTAAACGGGCGGAGCATTAAATAAAGCATTTGCCGGTCCAATCGCAACAGGAGATAATGGGATGCCAAGTGCGATTAATGGGATTAATGTTCCTGATAGATACGTAGCATTCGTGAGTGCATCCATCGTTGATATTGAGCGAGAAGCTTTTTCAACGGGATCTTTTATCCGACTTGAAAATAACTCACCAATTAAAATTGTCATGCCAACTGGACTCATAATAAATGTTACCGTACCTAATAACGACGCTACCGAACTTGAGCCTAACTCTTTTTTGCTTAAAATTTTAAACGGATTCGGAAATTTTCTTGAACGAATCGATTCAATAATCTCGATTTCCTTTTTAGAAAATCGCTCTAAATTTTCTCTTTTATCTTTATTTAACAATTCAAATAAAGTCAAAATCACAGGACCTATTGTAATCCCTAGGAAAAATGAAATAAAGACATTTGTATCCTCGGGTACAATTCCAGTACCCCAATACAGATGTCGGAGCCCCTGAATTAAAATTGCAAATGGCAAAATCGAAGCGAGTGCAAGCCAGCGATTTTTTGATAACAATGCTAAGATAACAGCTCCAGCGAAAAATAATGGGTTCGCATATTCTTTGATGTCATCTGC
>DKGN01000173.1 GCA_002453275.1 Caryophanales bacterium UBA6769 | reverse complement strand
TTTAGATGACAACGAAAAGAAGCAACTTATCCGTGAAGTATTATCACCGTTAGGTCACAACTTAATGGTAACTCCAAAAGAAGTCGATGTTTTTATTGAAGATATGGCCAATGTACTCGCAGGTGGACTCAATGCGGCCCTTCATAAACAAGTAACACAAGATAATAGTGGTCTGTATACGAAATAAATTCTGTTCTATCCTTTCAAGGCTCGGCATATAGATGATCGAGACAAGCCTCTTGTTTTGAAAGGATGGGAATGTTGGACAAACCTTCAGGACTTACAATCTCAATCGAAAAAGCAAGTTTTAAAAAGATCGTGTCGTTTGGCTTTACAGCGCTCATTATCGTATTTATCGTTGTCGCTTTTCTTACGTCTTATGAGATGAAATACCGGTTTGCCTCGTCAACCATTCACAATTGGCTAACAAGTTTTACGAGTGAATCGTTGATGTATGTAATGGGGATGGAGAACCGATATCTCGTCGCTATGTTACCTGAAGAGAGTCGCCCTCCCACTTTTTCTTCAGTTGCTTTTGAATTTGCAACGAGTATAAAGCCAGGAGATATACGAAGCTTGCTAGGCAGGGAACTGCCGGGTTTTGCTCTTTATGACGCAGAAATTTATGTTGCTGGAGAAGGCACAGACTACACTAGTTTGCCAATTGAATCATCGCCTCCAATGGAGGTGCTCTTGGAAGAAAGAAAGGCCTCACTTGAGAAAATTGAGAATCCTGATAAAGAGATAGAGCCTCCACAGAGGACGACAGGAGACAAGAATGTTGTCTTTGTGTATCATTCACACAGTTCAGAGTCCTTTTTACCCCACTTAGACGGTGTCGAGAATCCTAATCATGCACATCATCATGAAGTTAATATTACGATGGTCGGCAAGAAATTTACTGAAGAACTTGAGAGAAGAGGGATTGGCGCTGTCGGTGATGAAACGAACATGGTAAATAAATTAAAGGAAAAAGGCTTAAGCTTTGGTAGTTCTTACAAAGTATCCAGAGAAATTGTGCAATCGGCAATGACCGAGGATAGTAACCTTACCTACTTGTTCGATTTACACCGAGATTCCCAACGTCGTGATAAAACAACAGTGACAATTAACGGAAAGAGTTATGCGAGAGTTTTCTTTATTATTGGAAAGGCTCATAAAAACCATGAAGCGAATTTGAAATTCACTAACGAATTTCATGCGATGTTAGATAAAAAGTATCCAGGCCTAAGCCGGGGAATAATAAAAAAAGATCGGTCTCAAGGAAATGGAATTTATAATCAAGATTTATCCAATCGCTCTGTTTTAGTTGAAATGGGGGGCGTTGACAATACGATGGAAGAAAATTATCGGACAGCAGAAGCTTTGGCTGACGTATTTAGTGAATATTATTGGGAAGCTGAAAAGGTTTCAAATTGAAGTGAGAGGGTTTAAAAATGGGTAAATTTTTTGCTACATCACTTTTAGTTGGTTGCATCTTTTTTTTAGGGGTTTTTTTTGGGACATCCATTACTCAAAATCAAACAGGGAAACCTGTTGATAGAGAAACTGAATCAATTTTCGGGGCTTATGTAGATTGGCAAGAAACACAAAAAAGTGAGCTAGAAAAAAGTCGAGAAAACACACAGGAACATCAGGAAAAAAGTGTCTATTCAACAATTGCGAATTCCATTTCAGTGACATTGAAAAATGTTTCAAGAACCGTTGTTTTTCACTTGTTAGCTTTGTTTGAAAGACTATTGACTTAGATTTGAATACGCAGTGAGCTCCCTTACGGGAGTTTTTTTAATCTGATTGAATTATAATATCACTCTCCTTGATTGATTGAACTCATTGCAATTGCTATAATCAATGGGTGGAGTTCGTTTAGGAGTGAAATGAATGAATCGAAAAGAAAAGTTAAAACGTCAATCACGAATTCGTAATTTTTCTATCATTGCACACATTGATCACGGGAAATCAACGATTGCTGATCGCATATTAGAAGCGACTGGCGCGTTAACGGAACGTGAGATGAAAGAACAAACGCTTGATGCAATGGATCTAGAAAGAGAACGAGGAATAACAATCAAACTTAATGCTGTTCAGTTAACATATAAAGCAAATGATGGGGAAGAGTACATTTTGCACTTGATTGATACCCCAGGCCATGTCGATTTTACATATGAAGTGTCACGAAGCTTAGCCGCCTGTGAAGGGGCTTTATTAATCGTTGACGCGGCACAAGGGATTGAGGCTCAAACATTAGCGAATGTTTATTTAGCATTAGAAAATGATTTAGAGATCATCCCTGTCATAAATAAAATCGATTTGCCGAGCGCTGATCCGGAACGCGTGAAGAAAGAAATCGAAGATGTCATCGGCCTTGATGCTAGCGATGCAGTCTTAGCCTCAGCAAAAGAAGGAAAAGGGATTGCTGAGATACTCGAACAAATCGTTGAGAAAGTGCCACCTCCGGAAGAGGATCCCGAAGAACCGTTAAAAGCACTTATTTTTGATTCCTTGTACGATTCGTATCGAGGAGTTGTCGCTTACATTCGGATCGTAGAAGGCTCCGTCAAGGTTGGAGACAAAATCAAAACGATGGCAACGGATAAAGAGTTCGAAGTCACTGAACTCGGCGTATTTACGCCAAAGGAAGAATCGAGAGAGGAATTAACCGTTGGAGATGTCGGGTATTTAACAGCCTCGATTAAAGATGTGAGCGATACGAATGTCGGGGATACGATAACGAATGTTTCTCACCCAGCAAGTGAGCCATTGCCAGGTTATCGAAAAATGAACCCGATGGTATTTTGTGGCATGTACCCGATCGATTCAAATCAATATAATGACTTACGGGAAGCATTGGAACGTTTAGAATTGAACGATGCTTCCTTACAATATGAACCAGAAACTTCCCAAGCATTAGGCTTTGGGTACCGGTGTGGATTTTTAGGATTACTTCATATGGAGATAATCCAAGAGCGGATTGAACGTGAATTTAACATTGATCTCATTACGACAGCTCCGAGTGTTATTTATGAAGTGGAGCTCACTGATGGAGACAAAATAATCGTAGATAACCCGTCGAACATGCCAGACGCCCAGACGATACAATTAGTGAAGGAACCATTTGTGAAGGCGACTGTCATGACTCCAGAGGAGTTTGTCGGTCCCGTCATGGAGTTGTGTCAAAAAAAGCGCGGCGAATTCATGGATATGCAATATTTAGATGAAAATCGAGTCAATATCGTTTATCACTTGCCATTAAGTGAAATTGTGTATGACTTTTTCGATCAATTAAAGTCAAGTACGAAAGGATACGCATCGCTTGATTATGAATTCATTAACAACCAAGTATCTGATCTCGTAAAAATGGATATTTTACTGAACGAAGAACGAATTGATGCGTTATCTGTTATTGTGCATAAAGACTTTGCTTATGAACGTGGAAAAGCAATTACAGAAAAATTAAAAGAACTTATCCCGCGACAGCAATTTGAAGTTCCTGTTCAAGCTTCTATCGGCCATAAAATTATTGCACGCTCAACAATTAAAGCATTGAGGAAAAATGTACTAGCGAAATGTTATGGGGGAGACGTGTCACGAAAAAGAAAGCTTCTTGAGCGACAAAAAGAAGGAAAGAAACGGATGAAAACCGTCGGTAAAGTTGATGTTCCCCAGGAAGCCTTCATGGCTGTATTGCAGATGGAGGATAATTGAAATTAGCGCCTACGGGCGCATTTTTGTTTCATGGAATATGAGGAGAGGATAGGGGGTTAAGAAACATGGGGCGTGCTGCTTATTTTCACATTCCATTTTGTGAGAAAATTTGTCATTATTGTGACTTTAACAAAGTGTTCCTAGAAAACCAGCCAGTTGATGAATATGTGGAAGCGATGGCGGTGGAAATGGAGAACACGGTCACTCGCTTTCAGAAATCTAAACTGAAAACTGCCTTCGTTGGTGGTGGGACACCGACCGCTCTAAATCTAGAGCAGCTTGAACGTTTTCTCCAAGCCGTCCATTCCTCGTTTACGTTTGAACGGGAATATGAATTTACATTTGAAGCAAACCCCGGGAATCTCGATTTAGAAAAGCTGAAGCTATTAAATGCAAATGGCGTGAACAGACTGAGTATCGGAGTGCAAGCTTTTCAAAATGAGTTGCTTGAGGTTATTGGACGGGATCATAAGGAAGAACATATTTATAAGCTAATTGAAGAGGCTAGGAGTGTTGGGTTTGAGAATATATCGATTGATCTGATGTTTGGCTTGCCAAAGCAGACGGTTTCTATGTTTGCAGAATCGATTAAGGAAGCTGTAGATCTTGGGATCGATCATGTGTCGGCGTATAGTTTGCAAGTCGAACCGAAGACTGTCTTTTATAATCAAAAAAGACGTGGTCAGCTCGTGTTACCTACTGAAGAAGCGGAAGCAGAAATGTTTGATCTACTCATAAGCGAAATGAAAGCGAACGGATTTCAACACTATGAAATTAGCAATTTCGCTAAAAAAGGGAAAAAAAGTGACCATAACCTAACGTATTGGAATAACGAAGAGTACTATGGCATCGGCGCGGGTGCACATAGTTACTTAAACGGCGTGAGACGGAAAAATGCAGGTCCATTACAACATTACATGTCATTAATTTTAGGGCAAGGTCATTCTTTTGTAGAAGAAAATAAACTATCCGAAGTTGAGATGATTGAAGAAGAAATTTTCTTAGGTCTCCGCAAATCTGACGGAGTTTCCAAACAGAAATTTTATGAAAAGTATGCGAGAACGATTGATGAACTGTACGGTCCAGTCCTCTCGGATTTGAGTGAAAGATCTTTACTTGAAAACGATGAAAACTCTATTCGTTTGACGAACACCGGTCTTTTTTTAGGAAATGAAGTATTCGAAGCATTTTTAATTGATAGTAAGGATTGACAAGATGAAGTTTGTTTTGGTAATTTAAAGTAAGAATTAGCACTCATTCTATAAGAGTGCTAACAGAGGTGAAATGATCATGTTAACGAAGCGACAGTTAAAAATTTTGCGTGTTTTAATTGATGATTATATTTCGCATGCGGAGCCTGTTGGTTCGCGTTCAATCTCTAAAAGAGGTGCTATTCAGTATAGTCCGGCAACGATTCGCAATGACTTAGCTGATTTAGAGGAAATGGGTTTTCTTGAGAAGACACATAGCTCATCTGGTCGAATACCGTCCGAGAAGGGTTATCGCTTTTATGTTGATCATTTATTGTCACCTTTTGTCTTTAAACATGATGAGCTTGAATCATTAAGAGCATTATTTGCTGAAAAATTTACTGAAATTGAGAATGTTATTCAGCACTCTGCTGTTATTCTCTCTGAGCTTACGAATTATACATCAATTGTGTTAAGTCCTGAATCATTAGAAACTAAGCTTAAACATCTGCAAATCATTCCAATTTCGGACGTGACTGCAGTCGCCATTATTGTGACTGATACCGGTCAGGTAGAAAATAAAACGGTAGAAATTCCACAGGGACTCGATGCAGCAGATCTTGAAAAAATCATTAATATATTAAATGAGCGTCTCCAAGGAGTCTCATTGTTGGAATTGCGCAACAAAATGTTCAAAGAAATTCATGCAGTTCTGAAAAGTTACGTTCATAATTATGAACAAGCGATGCGGATGATGATCTCCTTGTTTTCAACAAATGACAAACGAGACAAAGTGTTTTATGGTGGAAAAACGAACATTTTAACACAGCCAGAGTTTAGAGACATTGAAAAAGTGAGAAGTTTATTTGACGCCATTGAGGAAGAAGAACTCATTTATGAGCTAATTCGACATGAATCTGAAGGCATTGAAGTGAAAATTGGTAAAGAAAATGACTTGCAAGCAATGGAAAATTGTAGCGTAATCACCGCCTCCTATTCGATAGGTGGAGAGAATATGGGTTCAATCGCGATCGTTGGACCGACGAGAATGGAATACAAACGTGTGATTAGTTTGCTTGATTTTATTTCCAAGGATTTAACGAATGTCTTAACGAAGCAGTATCGTCTATTTTAGATACGGGTATAGTGTGTAATGGCTGATGGATAGGTAGTTTCTCCATCACCTTTACTTTGTTTATAATATGTAATTTATAAGAGTAAGGAGTGGCGGGTGTGAGTGATGAGGCTATGAAAAAAGAGACACAAAAGGAAGAGCAGCATGCAACTGAAGCAGAGGATACTGTGGAAAATCAAATGGAGAGTGATATAGATTCTGAGACAAGTGAACACACTGTCGAGAATGTGGAAGAACACGATGTACTAGATAAGAACGAATTAGAACTAAAAAAAATAGAGGAAGAGTTTGCGAAGCTAAACGATCAATTTATACGTGTTCAAGCAGACTATGATAACTTTCGCAAACGAACGAAAGCTGAGAAGGAAGCGGCAGCCAAATATCGTTCACAAAGCTTAGCTGAGCAATTACTTCCAGTGCTTGATAACTTTGAAAGAGCATTAGAAGTGGACACGTCTACTGATGAATCTAAATCAATTTTAAAGGGTGTAGAAATGGTTTATCGCCAACTAGTAGACGCCCTACAGCAAGAAGGCATTGAGGAAATTGAAGCTATGGGGACGCCGTTTGACCCACATTATCATCAAGCTGTGATGCAGGAAAAGTCAGAAGAGCATGATTCAGGTATAGTTATAGACGTATTACAGAAAGGATATAATTTAAAAGAACGTGTTATCCGACCAGCTATGGTTAAAGTGAGTGAATAGTTTTAAAAGCAGTCAATTTTACTATTTTAGTCTAGGTTAAAATATATTTTTAGTGATTGTAATGGGAGGAAATCGTCATGAGTAAAATTATTGGAATTGATTTGGGAACAACAAACTCTTGTATTGCAGTAATGGAAGGTGGAGAACCTGTTGTTATTCCAAACCCAGAAGGAAACAGAACGACAGCTTCGGTTGTTGCATTTAAAGATGGAGAACGACTAGTTGGTGAAGTAGCAAAGCGACAAGCAATTACGAATCCGAATACAGTACAGTCAATTAAACGCCATGTCGGTACAGATTTTAAAGTAGAAATTGAAGGAAAAGAATATACGCCTCAAGAGATTTCAGCTATTATTTTACAAAATTTGAAATCACATGCTGAAGATTACTTAGGTGAGGAAGTAACAAAAGCAGTCATTACCGTCCCTGCATATTTTAATGATGCAGAACGTCAAGCAACAAAAGATGCGGGTACGATCGCTGGCTTAGAAGTAGAGCGGATCGTTAATGAGCCAACTGCGGCTGCGCTTGCATACGGTCTTGATAAAGAAGACGAACAGACGATTCTCGTCTTTGACTTAGGCGGTGGAACATTTGACGTCTCTATCCTAGAGCTTGGTGATGGAATTTTTGAAGTTAGATCAACAGCAGGAGATAATCGCTTAGGTGGAGATGATTTTGACCAAGTGATTATCGATCATCTTGTTGATGAATTTAAAAAAGAAAATGGGATCGATCTTTCACAAGACAAAATGGCTATTCAACGCTTAAAGGATGCTGCAGAGAAAGCGAAAAAAGACTTATCTGGTGTGATGCAATCACAAATATCACTTCCATTTATTACAGCAGATGCTTCAGGTCCGAAACACTTAGAGCTAACGTTAACACGTGCTAAATTCGAAGAACTATCAAATCATCTTGTCGAAAAAACGATGGATCCGACACGCCGTGCGTTACAAGATGCAGGCCTAAGTGCAAATGAAATTGATAAAGTGATTCTTGTTGGGGGTTCAACTAGAATTCCAGCTGTACAAGAAGCAATTAAAAAAGAAATTGGACAAGAGCCATCAAGAGGAGTAAACCCGGACGAGGTTGTTGCGTTAGGGGCGGCCGTTCAAGCGGGTGTATTAGCAGGGGATGTTAAGGACGTAGTTCTACTTGATGTCACTCCATTATCACTCGGAATCGAAACGATGGGCTCTGTCTTTACGAAGCTAATTGAGCGAAACACAACAATCCCAACAAGTCATTCGCAAATATTCTCAACAGCTGCTGATAATCAAACATCTGTTGATATTCACGTACTTCAAGGTGAGCGAGAAATGGCTTCTGACAATAAAACGCTTGGTCGTTTCCAATTGACTGATATCCCTCCTGCACCGAGAGGCGTACCACAAATTGAAGTTTCGTTTGATATTGATGCAAACGGGATTGTAAACGTTCGGGCAAAAGATTTAGGTACGAATAAAGAACAATCGATTACAATTAAATCATCTTCTGGCTTATCTGATGAAGAAGTTGAAAAAATGGTCAGAGAAGCAGAAGAAAATGCAGAGGAAGATCAAAAGCGTCGTGAAGAAGTAGAGCTACGTAATGAAGCAGACCAACTGATCTTTACTGTTGACAAAACAATTAAAGATTTAGAAGGAAAAGTAGACGAAGCTGAAGTTCAGAAGGCAAATGAAGCAAAAGAAAAGCTTCAAGAAGCACTCACAGGCGAAAGCAGTGACGACATTAGAACGGCGAAGGATGAACTCTCTGAAATTGTCCAACAGCTTTCTGTAAAACTTTATGAACAAGCGGCTCAAGACGCACAACAACAAGAAGGTGCATCTGAATCTTCCAATGAAGACGACGATAATGTCGTTGACGCGGAATATGAAGAAGTAGATGACGAGGATGACAAAAAATAAATTTGAAAGTCACGTCAAAAGTCAAAGTCAAGCTAGCTTGACTTTGACTTTTTTGCAGTAACCATTTTTTCAGAGAACGATAGATGGTATGATGGATAAGAAATTTTCAACGATACACGAGGAAATAGCTTGACTTATTGGGAGTGGATACAATGAGTAAAAGGGATTACTATGACGTTCTAGGGGTTGATACAAATGCTTCTGACGATGAGATTAGACGAGCATATCGGAAGCTAGCTAGAACGTACCACCCAGACGTAAATAAAGAGCCTGATGCAGATGAAAAGTTCAAAGAGGTTAAAGAAGCATATGAAACTTTAAGCGATTCAAATAAAAGAGCTCATTACGATCAATTTGGTCACACGGACCCGAATCAAGGCTTTGGCGGTCAAGGCGCTGATTTTGGTGGTTTCGGTGATATATTTGATATGTTTTTCGGTGGTGGAGGAAAACGCAATCCAAATGCACCGCGACAAGGGGCAGACTTACAATATTCGATGACGTTAAGCTTTGAAGAAGCGGCGTTCGGAAAAGAAACAGATATTTTTATTCCGAAGGAAGAAAACTGTACAACTTGTGGTGGCGATGGGGCAAAACCGGGTACGAAACCTGAATCGTGTTCCCATTGTAGAGGTACAGGTCAACTTAGTGTTGAGCAGAACACTCCATTTGGTCGAATTGTAAATCGAAGAGTTTGTCATCATTGTCAAGGAACAGGGAAGCTCATAAAAGAAAAATGTCGAACGTGCCATGGTGCTGGAAAAGTCAAAAGGCAAAAGAAAATACACATTAAAGTTCCAGCGGGAATTGATGAAGGTCAACAAATTCGGCTTGCGGGACAAGGAGAACCTGGAGAAAATGGTGGACCACCTGGGGATCTTTTCGTTGTATTTCATATTCAGCCACACGAATTTTTCGAACGTGATGGTGATGACATTTATTGTGATGTACCACTAACGTTTGCACAAGCAGCGTTGGGAGATGAAATAGAAGTTCCAACATTGCAAGGAAAGGTAAAACTAAAAATTCCAGCTGGTACGCAAACAGGTACAAAGTTTCGTTTGCGCGATAAAGGAATTACAAACGTAAGAGGATATGGTCGTGGCGATCAACATGTTAATATTCGCATCTTAACACCGCGAAATTTAAATGAAAAGCAAAAGGAATTGTTGCGTGAATTTGCAGAGGTGAGTGGCGAAAATCCTGATGAACAACATGAAAACTTTTTCTCTAAAATGAAAAAAGCCTTTAAAGGTGAATAATACGATTGGAAGGGTTGAGGGCGATTGAACTGGGCCGAGATTTGTATTCATACGACACAAGAAGCAACCGAAATTATATCAAATGTATTACACGAAGCCGGTTCAAGTGGGGTTATTATTGAGGATCCGTATGATTTAGTTCATGCACGAAATACATCACTCGATGAAGTTTACGAACTCAATCCGAACGGTTATCCCTTATCAGGAGTATATGTAAAAGGGTATTTAGCAGAGGATGAACAGTTAGACGAAAAGCTTGCGGAAATCCGTCACATTATGAAGCAATTACACGATCCAGAGATTGACTTCGGTGAAAAAACAATCCACGTTGCTGTCGTTTACGAAGAAGATTGGGCAAATGCATGGAAGCAATATTACAAGCCGATAACCATTACGGATAATATAACGATTACACCGTCATGGGAGCCTTATGACCGAACACATGAAAATGAAAAAGTCATTACCCTTGATCCAGGAATGGCCTTTGGAACCGGAACGCATCAAACGACTGCACTTTGCATTAAAGCGATTGAAAAATATATGCAACAAGGTAATAATGTGATCGACGTTGGGACGGGAACAGGAATCTTAAGTATTGTCTCTGCATTACTAGGTGCGAATGAAGTCCATGCTTATGACTTGGATCCTGTCGCAGTGAAAAGCGCAAAAGAAAACATCGCCCTTAACGGTGTTGATAAAAAAGTTTTCATACAGCAAAATAATTTACTAAATGGTATCGCTCGACAAGTCGATCTTATTGTTGCAAATTTACTTGCCGGCATTATCATGGATTTAGCAAAAGATATACCGCGAGTGCTAAAAGAAGATGGCTATGTAATTGTTTCTGGGATTATCGAAAGGCAACGCGCTAAAATTGAAAGCCACTTGCTATCATTTGGACTCATCATTGAAGAAAGGTTTATCCAAGATGATTGGCTTGCCCTTGTCGCAAGACGTAAGGGGGAAAAATAATATGCAACG
>DKGN01000150.1 GCA_002453275.1 Caryophanales bacterium UBA6769 | reverse complement strand
TGTTCGGCATTTGGAAAGCGGGGGCTGTCTACTGCCCAATTAATTTTAACTATCGGGGTACATTATTAACCTATCAAATTCAAGATACGAATCCGAAGCTGTTCATTACCGAAAGGCAGATGGCCCCAATTATAAATCAAGTTGCTAATCATTTACCGTCTATTCCCGTCGTGATGCATGATCCGAAGGAGGACGATCACGATTACAAGCAGGAGAAGGTTGAACTTGATCGTCGCTTTGAGCAATTTGCATTTGGTGCTTTCTTAGATGGAGATGAAACGAATCCAAACGTTGAATTACATGCTCATGATATAGCAAATATTATCTATACATCAGGAACGACTGGACCTGCCAAAGGTGTTGTCCAGTCATATCGTTGGATTCATGGCTACACGTATATATTTAGAGCATTTAATAAACAAGAGGATGTCGTTTATAACGATTTGCCAATGTACCACGTCGGTGGTGCGTTTGCACTCGTAGCTAGATCTGCATTTGTTGGTTCTTCAGTAGCAATGTGGGATAAATTTAGCCCAACTGAATTTTGGAATCGAATCAATGTGAGTGGAGCGACAAATGCAATCTTACTCGATGTGATGATTCCATGGCTCATGAATGCAGAGCCAAAGGAAGACGATCACCACAACACATTAAATAGAGTGCATATGCAGCCGCTTCCTCAGTATCACCATGACGTTGCCAAGCGATTCGGAATAAACTTCATTTCAGCAGGTTATGGGCAGACAGAGGCGGGGAACGGCTTTGTTGCTATTATAGATGAACTTGGGGAAGAAGGAGGAACACCTGCAGAATTATATAAAGGCTATACGCGTGAAGAAACTAAAAAAATAGCAGAAAAGCTGTCAATCCCTTTTGAAAAAGGAAATGCCAAATTGCGAAAAGGTTACATGGGAGTCGTCTCATCTTTTTACGAGGCAGCTATATTGAATGAACGTGATGAACAATGTGAAATCGGGGAAGTTGGTCAAATTGCCCTTCGCTCTCATTACCCACATATCATGCTCAAGGAATACTTCAATAAGCCTGAGGCAACAGTTGAGGAATTTCAAAATCTATGGTTCCATACGGGTGATGTCGGTTATAAAGATGCAAACGATATTTATTACTTCGTTGACCGCATGAAAGATGTCATTCGGTCTCGTGGAGAAAACATTTCATCTTACCAAGTCGAAGACTTAATCAATCAACATGAGCTAGTGAGCGTTTCAGCAGCCTTTCCAATTAAGGCCGAAGAAGGTGATGAAGATGACATCGTTGTCTTTGTTGTGCCACAGTCAGAACAATTAACAGTCGAAGAAATCACAGCATGGGCTAAAAAAGAAATGCCACGATTTATGTGGCCGAAGCATATACGCTTCATCGAGGATTTGCCGAGAACCCCAACAAATAAAGTCGAAAAGTATAAATTAAAGGAACAAATTTTAGAAGAATTAAATAAAATTCATTCAGACAGTTAAACTTATATAAATAGATAAATAAAAATTAGGAGGAAGAGAAAATGAAGGAAATTACAGCAAATATGGCAGGGAATGTTTGGAAAATCTTAGTTAATGTCGGTGATGAAGTTAAATCAGAACAAGAAGTCATTATTTTAGAATCGATGAAGATGGAAATCCCAATTGAATCTGAAGGTGATGGGAAAATTAATGAAATTAAAATAAAAGAGGGAGACTTTGTTAACGAAGGTGATGTTCTTATTACGTTTGAATAACTGTCAATAGGATTCAGACAGTAACTGTCCCAATTGCATGAAGGTCAGAGAAGGCTTTCGTAAGGTTGGGACAGTCTGTAATAAGAAAGGGTGAGAAATCATGAATAATGTATTGCAAAAAAGTTGGCCAGAAAGTTTATCCAAAACATTAATCTATCAATCTGGTGAAAAACCACTTCATGAATATTTAGCTCAAAATGCGCGGGAGCACCCCCAGCAAGTAGCTTATATTTTTTATGGGAATGAGATCACTTGGCAACAATTAAACGATGATGTGAACCGACTTGCTTCATTTTTCAAAAAAAATAAGCTTCAAAAGGGTGATGCAGTCGCCTTATACATGCAAAATTGTCCACAATACATCATTGGACATTATGCAATTCAAAAGTTAGGTGGCATCGTCGTTCCATTGAACCCGATGTATAAAGAATCAGAACTGACGTATTTCTTTAAAGAGGTTGAATTAAAGGCCATTATCGCCGGTGAAGAATTGTATCCACGTTTACAAAACGTTAAAAGTGAAATGCAATCGATTGATATCGTCATGACGACAAACTATGCAGATTATCTCCCAGACAAAAACTTGCAAACGCTTCCACTACCATCAGAATTATTGCTGCCAAAACAAACAATTGCTGACGCATACGACCTTATTGACGTTATTTATTCAGAGGACCCATTACAGGAAACAGCTGACATTAACCTTTGGGAAGACGTCGGACTATTGGTCTTTACTTCCGGCACGACTGGAAGACCAAAAGCAGCCATGTTAACGTATGGAAATGCTTTGTTTAAAACAGCGACAACTGTGCAATCGAAAAGTTATGATGATGCGATTACGACAACGGCTATCTCTCCACTGTTTCATATTGCAGGCATGTTAATGGGCGTGAATATTCCTATTTACAGTCGTTGTAAAACAATTTTAATGACTAGATTTGATGCGGAAACAGCAATTACTGCTATAGAAAAATATAAAATTAATTCGTGGTATACCGTAGCGACGATGAACGCAGCGATCATTAACCACCCAGGCATTGACAAACGAGATTTATCCTCATTAGAAACGAATTATGCAACAAGTTTTGGGATCCCCGTTAATGAGCAACTAGCAGAAGAGTGGCAGAAAATAACGGATGGATGCGTCCTAACAGAATCATCCTACGGGCTTAGTGAAACACATACAGCCGACACCTTCATGCCACTCGATAAAATTAAGTTTGGTACATGTGGCATACCTACCTATGACACAGCCATTCGAATTGTTGATCCAAGTACAGGGGAACAATTGCCTTTAGGTGAACAAGGGGAAATTACTCTTAAAAATCAGGGTGTATTTAAAGGATATTTAAATCGTCCTGAAGAGACTGCAGAGACGTTGCGTAACGGTTGGGTTCATACTGGTGATATCGGCATGATCGATGAAGATGGGTATCTTCACTTTTTTGGAAGACTTAAAGAAATGATTAAATCTTCAGGATTTAGTATTTTTCCTGAAGACGTAGAAGCACTAATGAAAGAACATGAAGCGATATTACAAATAGCAGTTATTGGAATACCAGACGAAGTTCGCGGCGAAGTCGTCAAAGCATTTATTATCTTAAAACCAGAATATGAAGGAAAATTGACAGAGCAAGACATCATTGATTGGGCTAAAGAAAAAATATCTGCCTACAAATACCCAAGAGAAGTAGAGTTTCGCGATGAATTACCAGCAACGAGCTCAGGTAAAGTGTTGCGTAGACTTTTAGTGGAAGAATCATAGTTTTATAACGGTAGAAAAACATTAGGAGACGGAGAGATATTCATGTTCAAAAAAATCTTAATTGCCAATCGAGGAGAAATTGCATCGCGTATCATACGAACGTGCAAAAAATTAGGAATTCAAACAGTCGCAATTTATTCAGAAGCGGATGAGCAAGCACCATTTGTCGCACAAGCAGATGAGGCTTACCTTGTTGGTGGGCCACGTGTGAATGAAAGTTATTTAAATATAGATAAAATCCTTGAAATAGCACAAAAGACAGGCGCCGAAGCGATCCACCCAGGTTATGGACTGCTGTCTGAAAATCCAACGTTCGCACGTAGATGTGAAGAGGAAAAGATAACATTCATCGGTCCATCTGCAGATGTCATTGAAAAGATGGGTAGTAAAATTGAGTCACGAGAGATGATGGAGCAGGCGAATGTCCCCGTCGTACCCGGCACAAAAGCTCCAGTAAAAGATGAACAAGAAGCAGTAACAAAAGCAAACGAAATCGGGTATCCTGTCATGCTAAAAGCGTCAGCAGGAGGCGGTGGAATTGGAATGCAACTTGTGCATAATGATGAAGAAATAACGAAAGCATTTGCCGGTAATCAACAGCGGGCGACAAGTTTTTTTGGTGACGGCACAATGTACATTGAAAAATATATTGAAAACCCGAGACATATTGAAATTCAAATTTTAGCCGATGAATTTGGGAATACGATTCATCTATGGGAGCGCGAATGCTCCATTCAGCGTCGCCATCAGAAGGTCGTAGAGGAAGCACCATCCCCATTCTTAGACGAGAAGACACGAATGAAAATGGGCGAGGATGCTGTTAATGCAGCAAAATCGATTGGCTATAAAAATGCAGGAACGATCGAGTTTCTCGTTGACGAAACTCAAAACTATTATTTCCTTGAAATGAATACGAGATTACAAGTTGAACATCCAATTACGGAAGAAATTACAGGATTAGACTTAGTCGAAGAACAATTAAAGATTGCTTTTGGAGAAGCGTTGTCTTTTCAACAAAATGACATAGACATGAAGGGTCATGCGATTGAAGTTCGGATTTACGCAGAAGATCCGAAAACATTTTTCCCTTCACCAGGAAAAGTGACGACTCTAGAATTGCCAGAAGGTGACGGTGTTCGTCATGAACTAGCGATCTCAGAAGGAGATACAATTACGCCTTTTTATGACCCGATGTTCGCAAAATTAATTGTCCATGCCGAGACACGTGAATTAGCCATCCAAAAGCTACGAACAGCTTTACAAGACTATGTTGTCGAAGGAATCAAAACGAACATTCCGTTGTTATACACTATCGCGATCAATGAAGCATATGAAGCAGGAAAAACGACGACAAACTTTATTGAGACTTTCATAAAAAAATAGTGTTGAGGGGGAAGATCTCATGTTAAATGAAATAAAACATAAAAGTTGGCCAAGTGCTAGTCCAAAAACGTTACACTATCGTTTGGGTGAACAGCCGTTACATGAATACTTGTTACAAAATGGTAAAGATGAGTATGACAAAACCGCTTATGTCTTCTATGGAAACAATATAACGTGGGGTCAATTATCTGATGACACACGCCGGATGGCTAGCTTTTTACAAAGCCAAGGTGTAAAAAAGGGAGACCCGATTGGTCTATTTATGCAAAACTGTCCACAATATTTAATTTCGCATTACGCAGTTCAAATGCTTGGGGCTGTTGTCGTCCCGTTAAATCCGATGTATAAGCAATCGGAATTAGAGTATTTAATGAATGAGGTCAAGTTAAAGGCAGTTATTGTCGGACAAGAGTTATATGATCTCATACAGGAAGTTCAAAGCAAAGTATCGTCATTATCGTTTGTCGTGACAACGAACTATGCCGATTATTTAGCAGATGAAGTGACGATTCCATTGCCAGAGGAATTAAAAATGGAGAAGCGGGCGATTGACAACACATGTGATTTTATTGAGATTATGAAAACAAATGACCCCATTTCAGAAACTGCACATATTGATTTGTGGAATGATATCAGTTTGATGGTGTTCACATCTGGTACGACAGGCAGACCGAAAGCAGCGATGCTTACTTATGGTAACGCTTTATTTAAAACAGCGGCAACGTCAAGCGGCTACCAGTTAAAAAGTACTGATAAAACATTAGCTGTCGCGCCACTTTGTCATATTGCAGGCATGGTAATGGGGGTCAATCTTCCCGTCTATAGCCGCTCTAGTTGCGTATTATTAACCCGATTTGAACCAGAAGCAATGATTACAGCAATCGAAAAATATACATTGAACAAAATGTATTCAATTGCCCCGATGAATGCAGCTATTTTGCAAATTCCAGGAATTGAGAAACGTAATTTAACATCGCTTAAATTAAACTTTGCGACAAGCTTTGGAATTCCAGTCGATGAGAAACTAGCAAAGGCCTGGAGGGAGTTAACGAATGGTTGCTTACTATTTGAAGCTTCCTTTGGACTAAGTGAAACACATACGTGTGACACGTTTATGCCAATCGATAAAATCAAGCATGGTACGTGCGGGATCGTAACGTATGACACCGACATTCGGATTGTGGATTCGGAGACAGGGCGTGACCTATCAATAGGTGAACAAGGGGAAATTGTCCTCAAAAACCCTGGTGTTTTCAAAGGGTACTTGAATCGCCCAGCTGATACAGCTGAAACACTTAAAGATGGCTGGCTCTATACTGGTGATGTAGGGATGCTTGATGAAGACGGTTATTTATATTTTATCGGGCGAATTAAAGAAATGATCAAGTCATCAGGATTTAGCGTGTTTCCCGAGGATGTTGAAGCATTAATGAAAGAGCACGAAGCTATTCTCCAAGTAGCTGCAATTGGGATACCTGATGAAACGAGAGGGGAAAGTGTTAAAGCCTTTATCGTCTTAAAACCAGATTACGTTGGCAAAGTAAGCGAAGAAGAGATTATCAATTGGGCAAAAGAGCATATTGCTGCTTACAAATATCCACGCGAAATTGAATTTCGCGAAAGTCTACCAGCGACAAGCTCAGGTAAAGTGTTACGGAGATTATTAGTCGAAGAGTAAATCAACCACTTGTGTAATGGGCGTATTGTCCTTTTATTCTTTTTATCAAAACAGCAACGAATGGCAGCTATTTTATAAGGAATTTATCTAATAAAGAGGTGCAAAACATCGATGACCGATCAAGCTGCACATGTTAGTATAGATAAATTAAAAGATGCTTATGAGACGTACAAACAAATGATCGAACATTCTTTTGAAGGAATTGCGATTACAAATGCAGCTGGCATGATAACATATTTAAATCCATCTTATGAGAAGCATACAGGATTAAAAGCAAATGATTATATTGGATGTTATCATCATGATTTAATTGATAAAGAGATTGTTGACCAATCTGGAGAACTTAAAGTGCTGAAGACGGGTAAGGCACAAGCGATTGTACAAAAGGTGTTTACTGGGAGAACTGTGCTCGTTTCAGCTATACCGATTAAAGACGACTATGGGAAACTAAATAAAGTCATTAGTAGCATAATGGATTTAACGAGACTTAATCAACTTGAACAAGAGATCATAAATTTAGAAAGAAAAAATGAAGAAGTGAGCAAACAATTAGAAGAAATAAAAAATAAACAAGCGGCATTAAGCTCTATCGTTGCTTACGATGCGAAAATGAAAAGTGTCGTTGAACGAGCATTAAGGGTCGCTCAATTGGATTCGCTCGTCTTAATTCAAGGTGAGTCAGGTGTTGGTAAAGAAGTAATTGTTAAATTAATTCATGAAAATAGCAATCGGAGTGATCTACCGTTCATTAAAGTAAATTGTGGGGCGATTCCGAATGAATTATTAGAATCTGAGCTGTTTGGATATGAGGCTGGTGCTTTCACAGGTGCACATAAAGATGGAAAAATTGGCTTATTTGAACAAGCGGCAGGAGGAACCATTTTACTTGATGAAATTGGCGAAATGCCCTTGCATTTACAAGTAAAGCTGCTTAGAGTTTTACAAGAATTTGAAATGACTAGGGTCGGTGGCGTCACTCCGATAAAAATTAAGGCACGAGTGATTGCAGCAACGAATCAAAATCTAGCTGATTCCGTTAAAGAAGGCGAATTTAGAGAAGATCTATTTTACCGTCTGAACATTATTCCGATTCACATCCCTCCGCTTCGCGAGCGCCAAAATGATATCGTTCCATTAACCTATCATTTTATAAATGAATTACGGGAGAAATACGGAGTGAACAAAATATTTTCAAAAGAAGCATTACAGCTATTGCAAAGTTATCACTGGCCGGGAAATGTGCGAGAGCTGCAAAATATTGTAGAGCGCCTTTGTATGATGGTGATGGAACCGATTGTCAATGAAGAAGATATTAAAAAAGAAGTCGGGATATACTTAGATGGGGAGAGGAAAGAACTAAATAGACAAGCCCGAATAGAAACAATGCCATCTTCCCTTTCTAATGAACAATCATTAAAGAAGCTAGTGGAACACTACGAAAAGAGCATCATTAAAGAGGCATTAGAGAAATACCCAAGCATTCGTTCAGCAGCAAAGAAGTTAAAGGTAGATCCTTCAACATTATCAAGAAAAGCGCAAAGATATTTCAACTAATAATGCAATTTCGCAAATGAATGGTGCGGAATTGCATTATTTTTGTTGCATTTTCGCAACAACATTTTTGAAAAGGTTGTATTGACAGCGCTTTCAAGGTTGGCATGAAAATTGCATTATATCTATGTACGAGGAAAAAAGGAGGCACAAATGGTAGAAGAGGAAATCTATACAGTTCGTCAATTTGTCCGGACGTTAGTAGAAGACCGACTTCGTCCGTTCGCTCAAGAAGTAGATAAGCGTGAAAAAATACCTGATGGACACGTACAGTTGTTAACACAAAACAAGCTTTTTGGCACAAGTATACCATCTAAATATAGCGGTGCTGGACTTTCCCAAGTGAACCAACTCGTTGTTATAGAAGAAGTAGCACGTTGTTGTGCCTCAACATCAACGCTTTTAACGAATCAATTATTAACAATTTATCCAATTTTAATCGGTGGAACTGACAATCAAAAAAACAAATATATTTCCTCTTTGACAACAGGTGATTTAATCGGTGCTTTCGGAATTACTGAGGATGGGGTTAGTTCGGATACAGACGTTATTCAAACGACAGCTACGTATGATGGGGAACACTATAGTTTAAATGGTAAAAAAATTTTTGTGTTAAATGCCGGCGAGGCAGACATTTACTTATTTGCAGCAACAGTTAACCCCGCAATTAATAATGCAGGTCTCACATATTTTATTGTGGAAAAAGATACACCTGGCTTAGTATTTGGAAAAAAAGCAAACAAGATGGGTATTAAAGGCGTGCCTACACGGGAGGTTATTTTAAACGATGTGAAAGTGCCCCATACTCATTTAATTGGTGGAGAAGGTAAAGGATTTTCAATTTTAAAAGAGTCACTGAACTTTACTAGATTAAATGTTGCGGCTCAAGCATTAGGAATTGCTCAAGGGGCATATGATGAAGCCTTAGCCTATACCCAAAAGTGGAAGAAACATAAAGGAAATAGTTCGAGTTTCCACGGAATTAAGTTTTTGCTGGCAGATATGGCAACAGAAATTGAAGCAGCCCGGCGATTGCTCTATTATGCGGGCACACTACTAGACTCTAATGGACGAGAAGTGATAAAGACCGCCTCAATGGCAAAGCTATTCTGTTCAAACATTGCGATGAAAATTACGACAGATGCTGTCCAAATCTTAGAAGGCTTCGGATATACGGACGACTATCCAGTTGAAAGGATGATGAGAGATGCGAAGATTACCCAAATTTATGAAGGGACAAATTTTACACAACGCTACGTAATAGGAAGACAAATTTTGCTGTAACGTTCAAGATTTAGCTAAATAGGAGTGAGGAATGGTAATGAATAAGCGAAAAAGGTGGCTACAACATTATCCAGAAGATGTTGATCCTAATGTTGAAATCGAAGAAATGTCATTAAATGAATTATTGAATCGTGCTACCGAGTGTTTTAAACATGAAATATCTCTAGAATACAACGGAAGGCAATGGTCATACGAGCAAGTCAAGCAAACAGTTGTACGTTTAGCCAGTTGTTTAGATGAGCAAGGATTTAAGAAAGGTGACCGTCTATCGATTATGTTACCGAATTGCCCTGAATATATATTTTCGGCATTTGCTGTATTTAGATTAGGGGGCATTGTCGTACAAACGAATCCAATGTATGTGGAAAGAGAGTTAAAGTACCAACTGAATGATACGGGTGCAACCTTTATCATTTGTCATGACTCTGTTTATGAAAGAGTAAAAAATATCCAAAATGAAACATCGCTTGAAAAAATAATCGTAGTTCAAGAAAAAGAAAAGATAACCCTCGCTCAAGGTGATCGTTCGTTTGTTGATTTCCTTACTTTATCGGATGAAGAGGTGCCTGAAGCGGAAATTAAACCGACCGAAGATATCGCAGTCCTCCAATACACAGGAGGAACGACAGGGATGCCTAAAGGAGTTATGCTGACACATCAAAACTTTATCAATCAGATCGAGCAGTATTATGAATATTTGTTTAAGCGAATGGAATCCCACTCAATTGAGAACAGAGTTGTCATTAGTTTTTTACCGTTATTTCATATTTTTGGTTTTGCAAATGTAACACTAATGGGATTTAGATTTGGGTATAAGCAGAAGCTCCTTCCACGCTTTGACGTTGACACTGTTATGGAGATGATTAAAAAAGAGCCTCCACTCGTGTTTTACGGGGTTCCGACAATGTACACAGCAATGCTTAATTTCCCCAACGTAGAAACGTACGGTATTGATCAAGTTAAAGGATTTTTCGTAGGCAGCTCACCGATGCCGCTTGAATTATTTGAAGGTTTTAAAAAGTTAATGGCGGATGAAGCTTTTCTTTCAGATGGGTATGGATTGTCTGAAGCAACTTCCGGCACAATTAGCAATCCTTATACGAGGTTAAAATTAGGCAGTGTCGGGATTCCGATACCTAGAACTGAAGCGATGATTGCGATAGAAACTAATCAAGGTTTGAAGGAAGCCCCTGCCGGGGAAAAAGGCGAGATTCTCGTCCGAGGTCCGCAAGTAATGAAAGGCTATTGGAATAATCCAGAAGAAACGAAGGCAACACTTCGAGATGGATGGCTCCATACAGGAGATGTTGGCTATATGGATGAAGAAGGCTATTTTTATATCGTCGATCGTAAAAAAGACATGATTATTGTAAGCGGATACAACGTATATCCGCGTGAAATTGAGGAAGTGATTTATCAATTTCCAGCCGTTCAAGAAGTAATCGTGATTGGTCTTGCAGATGCATATCGGGGAGAGACAGTTAAGGCTTACATTACGTTAAAAGCAAACTATGAAACAACTGAAAACGAGATTCTTGAGTTTTGTAAAAAGCACTTAGCTGCGTATAAAGCACCTAGACTAGTGGAGTTTCGAGAGGAGCTACCTAAAACGAGTGTCGGGAAACTTTTAAAACAAGAATTGAGAGATCAAGAATTAAAAAAAGTGAAAACTGGGGGAATGAAAAGCAATGGTAAAAAAACAAGGTAATTTTACTAGTAAACTACTAATATTAACAATTTTCTCCATTCTCATTGTCGCTTGTTCTTCGGACTCAGGAACAGATGGCAAGCAAGCAACGAGCTCTGACGAAGGCACACCACAAAAAGGCGGGGAAGCAGTAATTGCTAACGTTGTGGATATTAGTAGCTATGATCCGATTCTTGGTTCAACAGATGCTGACCAGGTTATGTTATGGCCAGTCTTTGATACGTTGGTTACCTTTACTCCTGATTTAGAATTGGAGCCGGGTTTAGCGGAATCATGGGAAATGCCTGATGACAAAACAATCATTCTTCAATTAAAAGAAGGCGTGACGTTTCATGACGGGACAGAGTTTGATGCGGAAGCAGTTAAATTTAATCTTGAGCGTGCTAATTCAGAAGAAGCAAAGGTTTCAGAATTGAAAAATATAGAGAGTGTCGAAGTGATCGATCCATTAACAGTGCAATTGAATTTAGGCAAAGCAGACGCTACGATACTGGCTGCTTTGACGGATCGTGGGGGAATGATGGTTTCACCTTCAGCTGTAGAGAAGTATGGTGACGATTTCGCACAAAATCCAGTCGGTGCAGGTCCATATAAAATGGTGAAACATGTTCCGAATGGTGAAGTAATTTTAGAAGCATATGAAGATTATTGGGACGAAGGCAAGCCTTACCTTGATCAAATAACGGTGAAAATAATTCCTGACGAAAATACACAAATTAATGCACTTAAGTCAGGAGAACTTGATTTTGCTTATCGAATATCACCTGGTAATGTCGATAGTTTTGAAGGCGACCCGAATTTAATTGTAAAGGAAGGAACTGCGCTTCCATTTAAAGTTATATCACTTAATAAATCAATGCCTCCTTTTGACAATAAAGAGGTGAGGAAAGCCCTATTACATGGAATAAATCGGGAAGCCATTATTCAAGCAATCAACTTTGGAAAAGGCGAACCTGCACATCAGCCGTACCCTCAAGAATATTGGGCAGCCGATCCGGAGT
>DKGN01000066.1 GCA_002453275.1 Caryophanales bacterium UBA6769 | reverse complement strand
GGCGGATGGAAATGTTTGACCTTGAATTCATGCGACGGGCATTTTGGGCCGGTGGATTAATGGCGCTAATTGCACCACTGCTTGGGGTATTTCTCGTTTTGAGAAGGCAAGCACTCATGGCAGATACGTTATCCCATATTTCGTTAGCTGGTGTTGCAATCGGGCTATTCACACATTCAAACGTTGCTCTATCGAGTGCATTAGTCGTCATCCTTGGAGCCGTAGGAATTGAATATATGCGACGAGCATATCGCTCTTATTCCGAAGTTTCGATTGCGATATTAATGGCTGCAGGACTTGCCTTTGCTTTGTTTTTAATGAATCTTGCTGAAGGTGGGATGACAGTAAATATTGAACAATATTTATTCGGTTCCATTATTACCATTAGCACAACGCAAGTTTACTTGCTGTTTGGAGTAACAATTCTGTTTTATTTATATTTAATAGTGTTTAGAAGGCAACTATATTTATTAACGTTTGATGAAGATACAGCATTCACAAGTGGTGTTCATACGAGTTTGCTTTCGTTATCATTCAGTATTTTGACTGGATTAGCAATTGCTGTCATTATTCCATCGATTGGTGTGCTACTCGTATCTGCACTTCTCGTATTACCAGCTGCATTTGCAATCAAATTGGCGAAAGGTTTTAAAATGGTTTTTGTGACAGCGATCGTCGTTGCTTTATTTAGCACTTTCATGGGTTTGTATTCATCCTATGCACTTGGAACACCGCCTGGCGCGACGATTACGCTTATCCTTGTTATTATTCTGTTAGTTGGTTTTCTCGTGCAAAGGGTGGTTTTAAGTTTATCGAGACAGTGGAAAAGAAAACAAAATTATACTGCATAAATCATTTAAACAATAATAAAAATTTTGTCATGTCGTTGAACTGCACGCCAATTGTTAGACACAACCTAACAATTGGCGTGCTTTTTTAATTTTTGAGATAACCTGTTTGTCCTCTCGAGTTTTGTGATTACGGAATTAGCTGCTTTTTTTCTTGAATAAATAATGGAAGAGCATAATACAAGAAATGATCATAAAGCACACGAAGAAAAGAAACGTATATTCATATTTAACTAGCGGAGCGCTATGTTGCTGCTTCGTAATAAAAAGCCCTGCAATAGACACCCCAAAGCCAACTCCGAACAGAGTAGTGAGCTGTTGAAGCCCTAGTCCCGAACCGATTTGTTTTTCTGGTAAAATTCTTGTCAGCTCATTCGATAAGCTTGTTGTTACTGTAAAGAAACCGATGCTCATAAATAAATAGATAAACATAATCATAATCGTTCCTAGTCCAGTTAAAAAAGAAAAGAGGACAGACGAAAGCAATAAAAATCCATTTCCAACTATCATCGTTGATTTCGTTCCAAAGCGGTCAATAAGCCGCCCAACGAAGATTGCTAATGCGGTCGATAATAAGGCACCTGGGAAAATAACGAAACCAATTTGCATCGGTTGCATCTCATACACTTCCGCTAACAGAAGTGGAAGGGAAAATAAAGCAGCAAAGTGCGTAGCAAAAGCAGCAAATCCCATGAAAATAATTTTTAAGTATCCAAAATTTTGCAGCAATTCGGGTTGGATAAATGGGGCTTGAACTTTTCGTATATGTCTAATTGTTAAAAGGGCAGATACACTCCCGATGATGAGGTAAAGAAAATGAAGAGTCGTTAAAAACAACAGGAACGTCGTTGCAGATAAAGCAATGAGGAGGCAGCCAATATAATCAAATTTTCCTGTTTCAATTTTTTCACGTGGTAAGTGTTTGTAAAATATCGGCAATAAAAATAAAACAAAACCAGTTAAAATAAACAAATAATGCCATCCAAATTGAAATGCTATGACCCCGCCAACAATCGGACCGAGTCCAAATGCAAGCGATGCAGCTAATGAAATAGATGCCATGGCTCGACCTCTTCTTGACAAGGGGATATAGCGGGCAGCCATGACAATACCGAGAGCTTGAGAAGCTCCTGATCCGAGGGCTTGAACTAACCGGGCACCGAGAAGCACGATATAAGATGTCGATAAAAAGCCAACGAGCGACGCGATACCAAACATAGTCATTCCGACTATAAGTAACGTGCGGATAGGGACAAAGTCTGATAAGCGACTCATCGTTACAGTTGAAATAGCTAAAAACAAAGAATACCCAGTTACAATCCAAGAGCCCTGGGCTGCTGTAATTTGCAAATCATGAATGACTGTCGGGAGTACAATGTTAAACATCGATGTATTCATTAGCACAAGCCACACCATGACACTCCAAAGCGGAATGACAATTTGTTCCTTGAATGGTTGTAATTCAACTGTGTCACGTACATTCGTTGAGAGCATGGAGTCACCTACTCAGTATAAGTAATGTAATGTTGATTTTCCAATTTTCTAACAATAAAAGTGAAAGTAATCCCGAGTTACTTATAATAACTCGGAATGAATGACTTTTAATCTAGCTTGCTAAAGACTTCTTCAATTTTAGGCAAAATTGAATCCCAATCAGCATCAAACGTTTTGTTAACAGTTACAAAATCTTGGTATCCAAATACGTTGTCAACACCATCAATTTCAAGCAAAGATGCAGCGAGAGCATGTTCCGGATTGTCACCTTTGTTGAATGAGTGACTTTTTGTCCCTTCAAAGATCGTTTGATTTGTTGTTATTTTTAATGCATTTGGATTAGGTGTTTCATCAACTCTAAAAGAAATAGCCAATTCTAATTCCTCCCATTCATTACTCTTATCCTAATCGTACCATATCTTATGATAAAAGGAAGCTTAATAGATTTAGAAGTTAAAACAGTATCGATCCGAGATGATTTCATGAAATCCTAATGAATTATACAAATGCTTCGTAACAGAATTATTAATGCCAGTTTCCAATTCAATTCCACGGATTTCTTCTTTTTCAGACCAACGAATTAAATGCAGTAACATTTTTTTAGCAATTCCTTGATTACGATAATCATTATGAACGAATAAATCATTAAGCCAAACGTAAGGTCCACCCATCTTTAAACTAATGCCAACGTTAAAAAAAGCAACACCTAATATGTTAGCATCCTCTTCAGCAACGATGATATGCGCAGGAGAATCTTCTCTCAATGCATGGTGAACTCCGTTTAATAATAAATTATGGGCTTCTTCAGAATCATGTCGAGTCATTTGCTGCATAAGCAATGCGACAATTTTTTCAATTATATATGTTTCAGGATGATTCGGAACTAAATAAACTTTCATAATATCCCCCTTACTTAAGAAATAATCCGTATCTATTATATCGAATAATGCCCCTAAATAGTAAATGAAAGTATTTTCTTTATTGTCGGAATGGAAAAAAAGAATAGTCTCGGTTATGCAAATGTAAAGATCATGACTAAAAATGTTTTTAAAATGAAACATTTTGTTAACCTTCATCGTCTAATATATAGGTAGACTCTTCGCGATATTATTTCATAAAGGTGATCATTATGCCAACACTCGTGTTTTTTGGAGATCGAATCACATATAAAATTGATAATGAGCAACAAGAAACGACAATTCCGTCGTTAATTCGAGAAGAAATGACGTCTTGGGTTGTAATTGATTCGACCGTTCACGGCGCATCTTCGCGTAAGGGGATGGCGACGTTGCAAGAAGACGTTCTTTTACATAATCCTGATTTATGCATGATTTTATTTGGAATCCATGATGCACGAACGTTTAATCCAGTTTCACTTAAAGAATATGAAACAAATTTGCGCTACATGGTTAAAAAAATAACACCAAGTCGAACGATTTTAATAACGCCCACACCTATCAGGCAAGTGGATGCTTCTGAAGCTGACCACCTCTTAATAGAAAGTTACGCAAATACAACTGAAAAAGTTGCTAATGACACGGGTAGTAAGCTCATTAATTTATGGGGTTCTGGAGCGACACAATCACAAACAATTATAGAAGATTTAGTAAATCATGCGATTGATAAGATGTCTGACGTTGCAGCTCCGCCTCCGAAAAAAAATCTATTTGCAAGGTTTAATCCATATTTATTTTAGCTTTTTCCATCTGATTTAAAAGGTGGATTTTTTTCTTTGAGCAAAAAAAGTGTATGATTGAAATAAAAAAGGGGCAGACCGTTGATTATCGTAAAACACAAATTCACGAAACATATCCCGTCTTTACATATCGTGTTACGGGAGCTTGAACAAAAACAACTTCCAATTGTATTGTTTATTCATGGCTTTACAAGTGCAAAGGAGCACAATTTACATTATGCTTATTACCTTGCAGAACAAGGGTTTCGAGTCGTTTTACCAGAAGCACCTATGCATGGCGAAAGATATAAAAATGTTACAGAATCCGAATTGAATCAGTCTTTTTGGGAGATAGTACTGACAACAATTGAAGAGCTTGATGATTTAGTGACAGATCTTTCTGAAAAAAACCTCATTGATAGCGATCGTATCGGACTCGTAGGGACCTCAATGGGTGGGATTGTCACTCTCGGCGCATTAACCCAATACAACTGGATTAAAGTCGGCGCATCTCTCATGGGGTGTCCCGCCTATGTATCGCTTGCAAAGTCGCAAATGAAAGAGCTCGAAAAAAGTGGTCAATCTCTTCCATTAGCAGAACAAGAGCAAGTTTATGACACGTTAGCAACGTTTGATTTGTCGCAACAACCAGAAAAGCTTCAAAAGCGACCATTGTTGTTTTGGCATAGTGAAGTTGATGATGTTGTGCCAATTGAGCCGGCGCATACATTTTACTTAAATGCGAAACGATATTATTTAGAGAATGAAGGTCACTTGAAATTTATAAAGGATGAAACGAGTGGACATAAAGTTTCTAGAAACGGTGTATTAGAAACAATTCGTTGGTTTGAAAATCACTTGTAAAAAAAATATAAGCAAATATATTGCTATGTCTTTATAGCTTTGTATATAATTTAAGAATAACTTAATTAAATTTTTCGCGTTCTATCTTTTGGAGATCTTGTTTGTACTGGAAGATAGAACATTTATTTTTTATTTTTGAGTAGAAAAGGTGGGGATTTCATTGCAATCTATGAATGAAACAAATCCTAAACAAGAATCACTGAACCCGTATGAGATTGTAAAAGAACAAATTGATATAGCGGCGAATATTTTACAACTCCCAAAGAATATTATTGAAATTTTAAAAAGACCAAAGCGCGTCCTAACTGTAAATTATCCCGTCAAATTAGATGATGGGACAATTGAGGTTTTTGAAGGATATCGTTCACAGCATAACGATGCTCTCGGACCACTTAAGGGTGGGATTCGCTTCCATCCAGACGTCACATTAGATGAGGTGAAGGCTTTATCAATGTGGATGACATTCAAATGTGGTGTTGTAGGCCTCCCGTATGGTGGAGGAAAAGGAGGCGTCATCGCCGACCCACGTAACTATAGTCTCGCAGAAAGAGAGCGGATGAGCCGAGGCTTTATGGAGGCAATTGCTGATTTTGTCGGTCCAGATAAGGACATTCCAGCCCCAGACGTCTATACGAATGCTCAAGTGATGGGATGGATGATGGACACATATAGTAAATTAAAAGGCACATATAGCCCAGGAGTCATTACAGGCAAACCATTAAGCATAGGTGGGTCATTGGGGCGTAGTGAAGCTACTGCAAGAGGATGTGTCATCACGATAAAAGAAGCGTTAAAAGAATTAAACATGCCGATTAAACATGCGACAATTGCGATTCAAGGGTTCGGTAATGCGGGTCGCGTCGCAGCAAGACTCTTATCGGATTTAGGCTGTAAAGTTGTAGCGATTAGTGACTCAAGAGGTGGGATTTACCACTCTACAGGATTGGATATCGGTGCGGCTATTGAGTGTAAATCAACAGGCTGTGTTACCGATTATGCAAGTCCTGAAAAATACATCACGAGTGAAGAACTTCTGGAGCTTGATGTCGATGTGCTAATTCCGGCAGCGATGGAAAATGTCATTACATCAAGCAATGCTCGTAGAGTGAAGGCAAAAATAATAGCAGAAGCTGCAAATGGACCATGTACCCCTGAGGCCGATCGAGTACTAAATGATAAAGGTACGCTCATCATCCCGGACGTTCTAGGGAACGCTGGGGGCGTTACCGTTTCCTATTTTGAATGGGTACAAAACTTATCCCATTTTTATTGGACAGAAAAAGAGGTCAATGACCGTCTGTATGAAAAAATGATAACGGCCTACGAAGAAGTGCGGTCTATTGCAGACAAGTACTCCGTTGATCGGAGAACAGCTGCATTCATGGTGTCCATGTTAAAAATTGCAGAAGCGATGGAGGATCGAGGCTGGGTGTAAGACTCTAATTTTTTATCCCAGCTATACTTAGCGAACTAAATTGAGACGATTCGTTTTAATCTTTAAGAATAATTATGTATACTAAGTGTAAAGAATTGTGAAAGGAGAATTGAAATGGCTACTGAAATGAAAGATAAGCTCATGCAAGCTTTAGAAAATGTAATTGACCCAGAACTTGGGATTGATATTGTAAATCTTGGTCTCGTTTATGATGCCGAAATGAATGATGACGGTGAAGCTATCGTAACGATGACGCTAACTTCTATGGGATGTCCATTAGCTGGAGTTATCCAACAAGAAGTAAAAGCAGCTCTTTCAGATGTTCCAGAAGTACAGGATGCTGAAGTGAATATTGTTTGGAACCCTCCATGGGACAAAGACAAGATGTCAAGGATGGCAAAAATTGCTCTCGGAATAAATTAAACTTAACTTTAAAATTTACAGCTCCCCAATTGCTAGTAGTTCTAGCATTGGGGAGTTTTTTATTTTAGTTAAAGAAAACATAAAATATGTCGATAAATAAGAGAGGAGAGCAATTGAGGGGAAAGGAAGTAAATGATGCTGATTTTTTTTAATAAAAATAAAAAAAGAAATGATGATTTGCCAGCTTTACAAGTAGAAAGCAAACAGTCAAAACCGAAGCTTCAAGTCGAAAAAGGGAGCGATTTAGAAAAGCAGTTACAAATTATCGGCTTAACTGAAGATGATTTAGCGATTGCACAAGTTCTTAAAAAGTATGTCGAACCCCATATGGAAAACATTGTAGCCGGCTTTTATAAGAACTTAGAGCATGCGAGTGAATTAATGAAAATTATTGATGACAATAGTTCTGTGGAACGACTTCAAAAAACGTTGAACGTACATATTTCAGAAATGTTTAATGGCGTGATTGATGCTGATTTTATAAAGAAACGGAGAGTCATTGCGCATGTTCATGTAAGGATAGGTCTTACTCAAAAGTGGTACATTGCATCTTTTCAAGGCATTCTTACATATCTAATTACGATTATTCACGAAAGCACCTTAAGCAAAACAGACAAAATGCTCGCGATTGAAGTCGTTACAAAATTGTTGAATTTAGAACAACAACTCGTGCTGGAAGCATATGACAACCAAATTGAAGCGTTAAGAGATGATGCTACAAAGCTTCAACAAGATCTTCGAAATACAATTGGAATAACGGCGAATGATTTAGCCGCTTTAACCGAAGAAACGAGTGCATCAATCCAACAAATCACTGCCCAAGTCGAAGAAATCGCAGCTCAATCAAGAACTGGAACAGAGATGACTGAGCAAGCGGAACAAACAGCAATGGTAGGAAAAGAAGAACTAGACAGCCTTCATGTCGCTTTTGGTCAAGTACAACAAAGTACACAGAAAATTACGAACGATATTGAAAGTCTTGAGCAGACAGCTACTCAGATTGGGAATATTGTGGAAATTGTAAAGTCCGTTGCTGATCAAACGAACTTACTTGCTTTGAATGCATCAATTGAAGCAGCGAGGGCTGGAGAACATGGACTTGGATTTGCTGTCGTTGCCGAAGAAGTTCGTAAACTTGCTGAACAAACGTCTGAATCTGTTACGCATGTGACACAATTGATTAACGAAACAAATGAACAAATTCATAATAGTGCCGATTCAGTCAAAGAGGTAGAGGATTTAATAAAGGTTGGCGGTCAAAAAATGGTTGATACCGATCAAGCATTTGAAAATATTGTAAACGTCATGAGGAAATCAAAAGATATTAACGAACGGATGCAAGAAGATCTTGAAGGGATAGATGAAGTGATTATCGAAATAGCGAAGTCTGCAGAAGCTGTGTCAGCCTCTGCGGAAACCTTAAATAAAGAAACAGAAAGACTAGATTAATTAGGATGATAAAAGGATCAGCCACCGCTGATCCTTTTATACTTCTTCAACAATAAGTGTTGCAACCATGTCATTATGACCGGTTCCGCAAATAATATTGCATACTATCGTATATTCTCCAGGTTCCAGTGTCGTTGTATAGGAACCATCGCCTTCAATTGAAATGTCCGTACCTTGCACTTCAATACCATGAAAACCTTCGATATTTATCAAGTTAACGGTTACTTCACCAGCAGGGACAATATATTTTTTTTGGTTAAAAGACCAATTTTCAGCAATTAAATCTACAATCTCACCAGGACCAACTTGTTGTGGTGTAATAGCTATTGTATTTTTTGAAGCTTTAAAGTGGCTATTTGTACAAGCAGTTAAAACAAGTGTCAATATAATCAGCAAAAGTGTCATTGTTTTTGCTCGCAAATTAAAGACCTCCTTTTATAACAGGTAGCTCACGAACGAATGGTAATCGTAATAATGTCATTTTATAGTATAAAAGGATACTTAAAATGCTAAATAATCACGAAACAATGACTTTTTAAATGACAACAATATAGTTTCAACCTTTTCTCTACTCCTTACTTTCTTTCGGCTGCTTTATAACGTCAGCTAAATCATCGCGTACAGACTTTTCCCACAGTTTAACACCCGACATGTAGGCAGCACGTCCAACAATGTGACCGCCAATCGGAGCAGTTATAAACAGGAAAGCGATCCCTAAAATAATTCTTGAATTAAAATGACCTTCAATTAACCAAAAGTATAAAAAAATTGCTAATAAAATACTTAATACACCGAGTGTTGCACTCTTAGAAGCAGCGTGCAATCGAGAGTAGACGTCTGGAAAGCGATTAATCCCGATCACCGTTACAACGGTAAATAATATTCCAATCAAAATTAATAATATAATGATTGTCTTAACGATCGTCATCATCACGTTCAAAAATCTCCCCTCTCTCTATAAATTTAGATAAAGCAACTGTCCCAATAAATGCTAAAATCCCAAGTAATAAAATAATTTCAAGAAAAAACTCAGTCTGTGTTACAACGGATAATAGGGCAATAATAGAAATTAATGATACTCCCAGCGCATCTAGTGCGACAACACGATCAGGTATGGATGGCCCTTTAATGACTCGGTACACTAGTCCAAGTGTTGCGATACTAATAATGACCAATGCAACCCAAAAAATCATCATCATGGACGGCTCACCTCAACAATCGCCTTCTCAAAGGAATCTTTTATCGATTGAACCGCTTCATCGACATCATCAACGTGAAGGGCATGAATGTAAAGAGTCTTTTGATCATCAGAAATATTGATAACGACGGTGCCAGGTGTAAGTGTAATGAGACTAGATAATAATGTAATCTCCCAATCGTCCTGCAACTCTGTTTCGAGTGCAAATATAGCTGGCTTGATGTTCATTCGTGGCCGAAGTACTGCAATAAGTACTTGAATATTAGATAAGATTAACTCACGAATAAAAATGAAAAAAAGTACAATGATAGCCCATAACCGTTCTACATAAAATCGACTTGGAAAAAATCTTCTCATAATAAACAAAATACCAAGCCCTAACAAATAACCGATGATAAAAGAAGATTGTGTGTAGGAAACGGTTAAGAACATCCAGACAAAAGCGAGAACAAAGTTTAATAGGATTTGTAAAGGCATCTGAACTACTCCTTTAACACCGCATCAATATAAATTGATGGATTTTGTAGAACATTGGTAGCATCTACCATATAAGGATAAAGCCATTCGGAACCAACACCGTATAAAATAGAAATTCCAACTAACGCTACGGCTGGCATAAATAATTGTTTGTACCGGGAAGGAGAAACCTCTTTAGTTGGAACAGGCTCTCCCCAAAAAGCATAAATAAAAATTCGCATGACTGATAAAAGCACGAGCAAACTCGTAACGAGAATAATCATGCTTCCCCAAGCATGATTACCTTCAAAACCGGCTTGTACAATGAGCAGTTTACCAACAAATCCACTTAAAGGTGGAATTCCTGCAAGGGCAAACGCAGCGATTAAATAAAACCAACCGAGCGCGGGTTTTGTTTTCATTAAGCCACCCATTTTACGTAAGTCAGAGGTCCCGAAGATAACAACGAGTATACCAACGAGAAAGAACAGCGCAGCTTTAATGAACATATCGTGAAAAAGATAAAACAATGCTCCTTGCAGTCCAGCTTGATTAAATTGAGAAGCTCCAAATAAAATGACGCCAACCGCAATAATAATGTTATAGATCATAATTTTCTTTACATCAAAATAGGCGAGTGCTCCGACACAACCGACTATAATCGTCGCTATCGATAAATAAGCGAGAATTTCATGCGTAAAGCCAACATCCATCGTAAAAAAGAGCGTATAGCTTCGGATGATGGCATAGACACCTACTTTTGTAAGTAAAGCCCCAAATAGAGCGAGGACCGGTGTTGGGGGAGCAGAGTAGGAACCAGGAAGCCAAAAGTAAAGTGGGAAAATGGCTCCTTTTAACCCAAATACAACGAGAAACATAATCGCAATCGTTGTAATAATACCGGTGTTTTCCACTTGTGGAATTTTAACAGCTAAATCAGCCATACTTAACGTTCCAGTAACGGAATATAAATAAGCGACACCAACGACAAAAAATGATGATGACACAATGTTCACCAAAATGTATTTTATCGACTCTCTTAACTGGATTTTCTCGCCACCGATGACTATGAGTAAGTATGAAGCCATTAGCAACACTTCAAAAAATACGAACAAATTAAATAAATCACCAGTTGTGAATGAACCGTTAATACCAGTAATTAAAAAAAGTACACCTGAATAGTAGTAATATTTTTCACGTCCTAAGCCAATTGATTGAAAGCTGTAGAGGACAACAAATAATGCGACAAGTGAAGTTGTTAACACTAACAAAGCCGAGAGTAAATCCGAGACCATAGAGATGCCGAACGGAGCCTGCCAGTCCCCAAGAGTAATACTAAGAACTCCTTCACTTTTCACTCGCACACAAAGTACAGCAGAGGCGATGACAGTAAGCAGTAAAGCAAACACAGAAACGATCCGTTGTAAACGAACTCGTTTCGGAATGAAGATAAGCAATGCTGCAAATAAGAACGGAATGATGATCGGATAAAGAATAAAATTATTCATGATTATCTGTTCCTTTCATCATGTCCATAGAATCGGTGCCGAGCTCCTGATATGCACGGTAAGCAAGTACAAGTATAAAGGCTGTCACACCAAAGCTAATGACAATAGCTGTCAAAATGAGGGCTTGAGGTAAAGGATCAGCAAATTCTGAGTTCGCTATTCCTTTTGCTATGACAGGAGGTTTCTTTCCACCTAGACCACCCATTGTGAGTAAAAGTAAATGAGCCCCGTGGCTAATTAATCCTGTTCCGATAATGACACGTAACAGGCTTTTTGACAAAATTAAATAGATTGCAGCGGTAAACAAAACCCCGATCACAATCGCCATTACGATCTCCATTAATCATCCTCTCCTATCGTTTGAATAATGGTCATCGTTACACCAATAACGACAAAGTATACACCAAGATCGAATAAAGTCGCGGTGTGCAACGAAGTTTCATGAAATAAAGGTAAATAAAAGTCATCGAAGAAATGTGTGAAAAATGGCTTGTCTACAAAGATTCCAATCGACGCTGTTACAATTGAAAGCACAATGCCAACCGCTGTTAGTTTAATAAAATTTATCGGTAAAATTCTCTTTACCGTTTTTAAGTCATAAGCTAACAATAAGAGCACGACAGCGCTAGATGCTAGCAAGCCACCAACAAATCCGCCACCTGGCGTATAGTGTCCAGCGAAGAAAATATAGATAGAAAAGAGAAAAATAATAAACGAAACTACTTTCGTCGTCGTTTTAATTACAACATCATTTGTTTTCACTGTTGTTCTCCTTTCTTGTTAAGCGAAGCTTAATCATCCCATAAATTCCTAAGCCAGCAATCGCCAAGACTGTAATTTCAAATAACGTATCAAATCCACGGTAGTCAACAAGAATGACGTTTACAATATTTCCACCAGCGGCTTCAGACTCAACCGTCTCTTTATAAAACTCCGAAATTGATGGAAATACTTTCTGTGCCTGGGCTGCTAACGCAACAAGTGTCACCATAACCCCAACACCTAAGGAGATCACTGCATTACCAAAACGAAACCTTAATCGTGATTCTTTTCGACTTAGTTTTGGTAAATGATAAAACGCTAGTAAAAAGAGGGCGACGGAAACGGTCTCAATAACGAGCTGCGTTAAGGCTAGGTCTGGTGCTCTAAAGATAACGTAGAATAATGCAACACTATACCCAACAGCTCCTAAAGAAATAATTGCCGTTAAGCGTGTTTTTGCAAATAAGATCGTCACAGTTGCGATGACGACGATAATCGCTGTGATCATTGCATAGATTTCAATTGGTGCTACGTTAACGAGATCGATAACAAAAGCATTTTTTAAAAATAACGTACTTGTGACGATCGCAATTATAAAGGCAAACATATATATAAGGTAGGAACGCAAATACCCTGTCATTATTCTCGATGAAAGTCGGTTTGCCCCTGTATCACTTAAGTAAATGAAGCCATCATACAATCGATTAATTGATAGGGAATCCGGTATAGCATCGTACGCATTTCCCCATTTTTTAATTGTTACATATAACAATCCACCGATTAAGAAAATTGTTAATGTCATATAAAATTCCGTGTTCAATCCGTGCCAAGCGGAAATAGTGAACCCTACATCCGACGGCATTGAGTAGACAAATGGTTGAATTGCACTGACGGCCGGCTTTATAAAAATATCACTAACGACATTTGGGATGAAGAAGATAAGTAGAACGAGAGCACCTAAAATTCCTGGTGCGATCAGCATGCCTGTTGGCGCTTCATGAGCTTTCTTCTGTAATTGGTCTTGCTTATATTTCCCTGCAAACGTATGAAAAAGGAAATAGAAGCTGTAAACAAATGTAAAGATACTCGCGATCCAAGCAATAATGATGGCGAGTGTACCCCAACTGAATTGTGTAAGGGATAGCATAGAGGTGAGAAACATTTCCTTACTTAAAAACCCATTAAATAAAGGCAAGCCAGCCATTGAAAATGTACCAATTAATGCGATCGTAAAACTGAGCGGCATAAAGCTAATTAAACCACCAAGCTTGCGGATATCACGTGTTCCTGTATTCTGATCCACAATACCAGCAACCATAAATAGACTGCCTTTAAATGTGGCGTGATTAATTAAATGAAAAATGGCCGCAAACGTTGCAATTGTAAAAAGTTCAACTTGCTCTACATGGTAAGCAATTGCGCCGATCCCAAGCAAAGACATAATTAATCCAAGCTGTGATACGGTGGAAAAGGCTAGAATGGCTTTTAAATCTTTTTGTTTTGGTGCAAATATAGAGCCCCAGAACAATGTAACGACCCCGATGCCGAGAACGAGCCAAACCCAGAGCTCCGACACTGCAAAAATTGGTGTTAACCTTGCAACTAAATAAATCCCTGCCTTTACCATCGTGGCGGAGTGTAAATAAGCACTGACAGGAGTAGGCGCTTCCATAGCATCAGGT
>DKGN01000166.1:2787-8959 GCA_002453275.1 Caryophanales bacterium UBA6769 | reverse complement strand
CCGGTTGTTTTATGTTAATGAACACTGGCTCCGAAGCGGTTGAAAGTAAGCACGGTTTACTCACGACAATCGCTTGGGGTGTTGATGGAGAAGTGGAATATGCGCTTGAAGGAAGTATTTTTGTTGCAGGCTCAGCGATCCAATGGTTACGTGATGGATTAAGAATGTTGAATCGCGCCGAAGAGAGTGAGGCATATGCGACACGAGTAGAATCAACAAAGGGTGTCTACGTCGTACCAGCCTTTGTCGGACTTGGGACCCCTTATTGGGATAGCGAGGCGAGAGGGGCTATTTTTGGATTGACGAGAGGAACAGAGAAAGAACATTTTATTCGTGCCACGTTGGAGTCGCTTGCCTATCAAACGAAAGACGTGCTTGACGCCATGTTAGCAGATTCAAGTATGACGTTAAAAACACTTCGTGTCGATGGAGGAGCCGTTGAAAATAATTTCTTAATGCAATTTCAAAGTGACATGCTTAATGTTCGTGTTGAACGTTCAAAAATAAAAGAATCAACGGCTTTCGGTGCAGCCATGCTCGCTGGACTTGCCGTGGGCTTTTGGAAGGATAAAGAGGAGCTTAAAAAACAGTTTGCTATTGAGCGCACATTTTCTCCAAGTATGTCGGATGAAGAACGCGATCAACTGTATGAAGGATGGTCAAAAGCAATCCACGCTACGATGGCATTTAAATAAATTAGTGCACATTATCATAAAGGTGATTCACCTATTATATAAAAGAAGTTTTCAAATCGTTCATGAAACAGCCCTACGATCATAATATGAAGTAATCGACTTCTTGAAAAATAGTTAAAAGGGGACGACGTCATGAGCGATTTAAACGCTTTAAATCGTGCAATCGGAGAGATTAATGAAATAGCCATCGGTTTTGGTCTTGACTTTTATCCGATGCGGTATGAGATTTGCCCTGCGGACATACTTTATACGTTTGGGGCATACGGAATGCCCACTCGTTTTTCACATTGGAGTTTTGGCAAGCAATTTCATAAAATGAAGCTTCATTATGACTTAGGTTTAAGTAAGATTTATGAGCTTGTTATTAATTCTGATCCGTGCTATGCATTTTTGCTTGATACAAATAGTTTAGTTCAAAATAAACTAATTGTTGCCCATGTGTTAGCTCATTGTGATTTTTTTAAAAACAATGCACGTTTTTCAAATACACGGCGAGATATGGTGGAAAGTATGACAGCAACGGCCGAGCGAATTGAACATTATGAAATGGTCCATGGAAAAAAAGAAGTCGAAACCTTTCTTGATGCGATCTTGTCCATTCAGGAACATATTGATCCATCCATCGTAAGACCGCAGCTCCAATATAAACCATTTGAAGAGCAAGAAGAAACTAAGGTGACTAGCACTCCTTATGATGACTTATGGGATTTGGATAAGAAGCAAAGGGAAGAGGAATATGTATCGAAACGAAAGTCATTTCCACCTTCTCCAGAAAAGGACGTTCTATTATTCATTCAAGAATTTAGTCGTGAGCTTACGGATTGGCAGCGTGACGTACTCACAATGATGCGTGAAGAAATGCTTTATTTTTGGCCCCAGCTTGAAACGAAAATTATGAACGAAGGCTGGGCAACATATTGGCATCAAAGAATTTTGCGTGAGATGCATTTGTCATCTGAGGAAGCGATTGAATACTCGGCTTTGAATGCTAATGTTGTGCAACCATCGCGCACATCGATTAATCCGTATTATTTAGGATTGAAAATTTTTGAGGATATTGAAAAGCGGTATAACAATCCAACAGATGAAATGCAAAAGCTTGGGATTGAAGTGAATTCAGGCAGGGAGAAAATCTTCGAGGTACGCGAAATGGACTTCGATCAATCTTTTATTCGTAATTATTTAACGAAGGAACTAGTGGACGATGAGGATTTGTATTTATTTGAGAAGCAGGGGAGAGATTATCGCATTACCGAAAAAGACTTTGAACACGTGAGGGATAATCTTGTTTCAATGCGAGTAAATGGTGGTTTCCCTTATATTACAGTTACTAATGGAGATTACTTACGTAACGGAGAATTGTATTTGACTCATCATTATGAAGGCACTGAGCTTGACTTGCCTTACCTTGAAAATGTTTTGCCATATATTTATCAGCTATGGGGAAGAACGGTTCATTTAGAAACGGCCGTAGATGATAAGAAGCTCACTTATTCATGTGATGGGAAAAAAGTATTTCGCCGCTACTTGTAAGTAAAAAGAGGATGCTCTCACCTATACAGGAGGAACATCCTCTTTCTTAATGTTGAAAGCTTTTTATCTAAATTGATTTTGTGTGGAGATGAGTTGGTTTTGTTCATCTGGGATTTGTGCTTGTGCTTGTAATCGTTTATTTTCTTCGATTTCCTTTTCAATGATGTGTTGTTTTTGATTTTGCACCTTTTGCTTAGCTTTTTTCATCAGATAAAACCCCCTCCATGTGTACTTTCCCCAAGTGAAATTTATTTATCAAACCGATAAAATGTTCCGCTTATGATGCTCATTAATTCATCTTTTTCATTTTTAACTTCACATTCCATGAAGCAAACTTTGTAGCCATCACGGACGTAACGTGCGGTGGCGATAAGTTGACCTGCATTGGTCGCTTTTAGAAAAGAAGTTTTCAATTCAAGTGTGACGTAGGGGGCGTCTTTTGTTCGTCCATTTAAATGACCCATTGCGCTATCGGCTAAATACGTTAATATCCCTCCATGGAGAATACCTACGGGGTTAAGCATTGATTCTGTAATCGGGCATTCTATAGTACATGTGCGCTTCTCATCATCGTATGAGAATTCAAATTCGAGTAGTTTAAATAGAAATAAATTCTCCGGCCCAATCTCTTTTGCGTCATATGCTCGTTCAACATGCTGCATAAATTGTTGTTTGTCCAATTGTGTCATCCCTTTTTTATATGTTTTTCAATCCATATTGTAAGGGAATATTGATTAGGAAGCGAGAACAATCGTTAAGCTTCTTGAAATATGCAGGCGTAAAAAATCGTTACTTGAATTGATATCCCGCGTTTATCGTGGTACTTTAAGAGAATAATTGGTAGAAAGAAGTGAAGGCGGGATGCCTCGTTTGCGACATGTGAAACAGACAGGACTATCACCATTTCAATTGTTAGTGCTTTTTTATTTTTCGGCAGTTACAGTATCCGCAATTTTGATTAGCTTACCCTATGCGCATAAGCCTGGGGTTGATTTTAGCTTGATGGATGGAATATTTACTGCCGTCAGTGCAATTAGTGTGACAGGCTTAACTATTGTGCCGATCGCAGATACATTTAGTGTGGCAGGAACGTTTGTGCTCTTGTTTGTCATTCAAATTGGGGGTATTGGTTTGATGACGATGAGCACGTTTCTTTGGCTTATCCTCGGTAAGAAAATTGGACTCAAGGAACGTCAGTTAATCATGGCTGATCAAAATCAGTCGGCTCTCGCTGGTCTCGTTAACTTAATCAAACAAATATTTTATTTAATCCTTGCAATCGAATTGATTGGATTTCTTATTTTAGGAACGTATTATTTAGCTTATTTTCCAACGGCAAAGGAGGCATATTATCAAGCATTATTCGCTACGATAAGTGCGACGACGAATACTGGCTTTGATATTACAGGCCAATCGCTTCTTCCATTTGCTCACGATTATTTTGTGCAATTTATTCATATGAGTCTTATTATTCTTGGTGCGATTGGGTTTCCGGTATTAATCGAAGTGAAACGCTATATACAACATCGCGGCTCACCGTTACCTTACCGTTTTTCACTGTTTACAAAATTAACAACGTCGATGTATTTTGCCTTAGTTGTCATTGGGTTTATTTTAATTTTATTCATTGAACAAAACAATTTTTTTATTGATAAATCGTGGCACGAAACAATTTTCTATTCTTTATTTCAATCTGTCACGTCAAGAAGCTCTGGCTTAGCTACGATGAATGTTGATGACTTTTCACTAGCGACAAAGTTAGTCTTAAGTGGACTCATGTTCATTGGAGCTTCCCCGAGTAGTGTTGGTGGGGGAATTCGGACAACGACATTTGCCATTGTTTTATTGATGATTTACTTTTTTGCTAAAGGGAAAGGCTCGATTAAAATTTTTAACCGCGAAGTTCATCAAGAAGATGTCATGAAAGCGTTTGTTGTCATGTCTGTGGCAATCCTTTTATTTACTGTTGCTGTTATTATTTTATCTATTACAGAACAATTTACGCTTACTGCAATTATCTTTGAAGTGGCTTCCGCATTCGGTACGTGTGGACTTTCGTTAGGGATAACCTCCGATTTAAGTACAGTCGGAAAAATTGTCATTATGATTCTTATGTTTATTGGTAGGATTGGGCTTGTCACTCTCCTATTTCTTATCCGCGGCAAAACAATCAAAGAGAACATCCATTATCCGAAAGAAAGAGTCATCATCGGATAGAAAGAAGAGGTATGGACATTTAAAATCCAGCCTCTTTTTTTGTTGAAAAGCTGAATGTGATTGGCTTTGCTTCTAATAATTGGAATGTTATTAAATACATAAGCGGGACTGAATGTCACAAACTATGTGTACAAAGGAGGTGATACATCATGGCAAGCAACAACAGTAACCAACTCGTAGTACAAGGTGCTCAACAAGCAATTGATCAAATGAAGTATGAAATTGCGCAAGAGTTCGGAGTTAACCTTGGCGCGGATACAACTTCTCGTGCGAACGGGTCAGTTGGTGGTGAAATCACTAAGCGTCTCGTTTCTTATGCGCAACAACAAATGCAAGGTATTCAACAACAATAATAAATTTTCATAAACATGGCTGTGAAGGAGCGGTTGAGACCGTTCCTTCTTTTTACCTTAATAAAGAAGGAAGTAGATTATGATGCAATATATTTGTCCATTGTGCAACAAGCTAGAAGAATATGATGTGAGCTGTGATTCATGTGCACACGTCATGCAAGATCACGGAAGAGTGACTGACTATTTAGACGATTATAGTGCTTATGAGGACATTGCAACATTAAAACTAGTTGATGGATTACCTCACTCAGTGAAACGAAATGAATGTGTACACCTCTTTTATTGTACAAGTTGTCGCTCTGATGAGGTTGTCGTCATCCGTGAAAAACCCGAGCACTGAATGCCCGGGTCGTTATCGTTTACTAATCTTTACGGGAATTGCGTGGGGGCTCTTCCTCGGGTAAATCAATGGAATGCCCAATTTGAGCAGAACCTTCACTACTGACCGTGCCTCCGGCCATCCCTTCATTTATCATGCGATCAATATCGAGGGATGCTTCACCTCGCCCTTCATTCTGTAAATCTTCCTCACGTTTATTAGACATGAACATAACTCCTTTCCAAAAAAAATAACATTAACTAGTGTTAGTTAATGTTATTATGGACAATGTGCAGGAAATTATTTCTCGTAAACGTGAAAAAGCATTAACTCATGAACACGTGATTGTAGCTTTTTGATAATTGATTCAGACGGAACCGGTTTGTACCAATCTATTTTTCCGTTTGGATGATAATATCCTCGGTAATGGTTCCCTTGATAAAAAAAAGAAAATTCATACGCTTTTTGCAGGCGATGTTTCGTCTCTACTTCTATAAATTGAAAGTGTGAAAGCAAACCTGTCCCTCCTTTTCGCTTACAATAAAAGATGTGCCATCAAGACGATAATTGGTAACGAAATGAGTGTTCGTTGTAGAAAGATAATCAACAAATCTAAAAATTTAACTGGTAATTTTGAGCTTAATAAAAGCGCTCCGACTTCAGACATATAAATTAACTGTGTAACTGACACACTCGCGATTACAAATTTGGTAAATTCACTTTCAACGACCCCATTACCAATAAGAGCAGGCAAGAGCATGTCTGCAAAGCCGATAACCATCGTTTGTGCAGCGGCTGCAGCCTCAGGCACTTGAAGTAATGAGAGCAGTGGAACAAAGGGGGCACCGAGATAAGTGAAAATTGATGTATATTCGGCTAATATGTTTGCTAATGTTGCTATCGCCATCACGATTGGGATGACACCGAGCCACATGTCGAGAACATTTTTAACACCATTTCGCAAAACTGTCACAGTTCCATTGCTTCCGCGTGCTCTTTTAGTTGCTAACTGTAATCCCCACTTTAGCATAGAAAACCCTTCTGGAATAGACTCA
>DKGN01000166.1:0-2706 GCA_002453275.1 Caryophanales bacterium UBA6769 | reverse complement strand
CCTTGCCTACTGGTTCATAATACGTATCAGGCTTCCGAGAAAGTGGCGGGATACGTGGACAAATAACGGCACATGCAAACCCAGCTAGGACAATCGTTAAATAATATTGTAAAAAAAGATGCTCTAACCCGACATATGAAAGCACAACAATACTGAATGTTATCGATACGAGTGAAAATGTCGTTCCGATGACGGCTGCCTCTCGCTTCGTGTAGTAGCCTTGCTCATATTGTTTACTCGTTAATAGAACACCGATAGTTCCATCACCAATCCAAGACGCTAAACTATCAATCGCTGAGCGTCCCGGAAGCTTAAAGAGTGGTCGCATCACTTTAGTCATTAACGTACCGAAAAATTCAAGCAAGCCAAAATCAAGCAATAAAGGTAAAAATAAGCCAGCAAATAGAAAAATAACGAGTAAAAATGCTGCGAGATCATACAGTGCTACGGCCCCTGTATTTTCAGACCAAATGATCTCAGGACCCCACTCAAATAATGTCATGACGGCAAACACCATTCCGAAAATCCGAGCGAGAGTCCAAAACGCATTCACATTAAATAAACCTTTTATAAAATCGCTATTATGAATGAAGTGTAGGTTAGTAAATTTAGCAAGTAAAGTAAATAGAACCGTTATAACAAAAACAACCACAGTAATGTAAGGCAAACTATCCGCCAGTAGATCGGCAAGCCAGTTGGCTAAAAAAGCAATTGGTAATGTAATGCTTCCGGATATTTTGATCGGGGTTATAAATAAAAAGATTCCTATCAATGAGGGGATAAGAAACTTGAAGTAATCACGTGTTGTCGGGACAAAGTCTTTCCCATTCTTGCTCATATCTTTCACCTCAACTAAAAATTTAAAATCTACGTAAGAATATCATGGAATCCATCTGAAGTCTAGAATGCAAAAATATGTATAATTATAAGAAAAACATGAAAAAGTTAGGCTGTTTGAAAAGTTCAAAAAGCCTAACTCTCTGCATTGTAATTTATCGTCATTTACCATTGTTTGGCATGATGAATAAATAATTCAGTTAATGTCTGCATTCTTTTTTCCTCAATCTCCGTTTCGTCAAACGACATTGGTTTAGTGTTTACTTCAAATACCCACAAATGACCAAACTTGTCTTGACCTATATCGAGAGAACATTCTTTTAACAAAGGATAGCTTTTGTTCAATTCACGAGCGATTTGTTGTGCGAACAATGAGAGGTTCGAGTGATTGATTTGAGGCTGGAGTTCATGTAATTGAAGGAGAGAACCACCTCTCCTCACATGTGTCGTAATTCCATGTTTATTTGCTAAGCGGACTCCAATCCCTATTACTTCCCACGTTGATTTTGGTTTTAATAACAAGATGCGAAAATCGTATTTTTTTCCGTTGAATTCATCGAGCGAAACAGCTTGCTGAAAAATGTATAAATTTTCATGCTTTTGAATGTCGGATAGCAGGTGAGCGAGTGTTTGTCTCGAGATTGATTTTGTTTCATGGTGTGTTGTTAATCTGAACTCATGCTTGTTTTTCCATGTTAACGTAAAGATACCGGAACCTGTTTTTCCATACACTGGCTTCGCATACACTTTTTTGTATTTCTTTAAAAATTTAAATGCTTCATGTTCATCTGTTACTAACATCGTTTCGGGTAACTGTTGACGTAAACTCGCATTTTTGGATAAGTGCAGATACGTTTCCCATTTATTTAAAAACGTTAAATTAAAATATGGAATCGACAGTGTATCAAGCTTAGCGAAAAAGTGTTTCATTTGGTTTGTTTCTTCGCTTCTTTTTGTCGGTAGACGGTTGTAAACGAGTCTTGGATATGGAAACGTATGCTTCATCCATGCGCCTGTATGAAAGGAAACTCCATCTATTGAATGCTCATGAATGCCAGCGGGTGTGAAAACAAAAGCCTTTTCTCCTCGTCTCTCAACTGCTTGTAAAATGTTGCGAAAGTAGTGGTGGTCTCCACTGAATGCTTTTTTTTGATGGGTCCCTGACAATATTCCAACGAGAGGTTTTGTTTTCGTCATTTAATGACTGTCTCCGGCTCTATAATGGCTGTTTCTGCTAAATGAATTCCATACTCGAAAGGCAATATTCTCGTTATTTTTTCTGCCTCTTTTAATTGTGGATGAATAAAGATGGCCCGCCCAGGTTTTGAATTTGCTTCAAACATCCATATGTTGCCATATAAGTCAATGCCGATGTCAAATCCGATTTCACCATTAAAACCATCAAGTTTTTTGTCTATTGCTTTACTTAATTCAAGGGCGGCTTTGCGGAGCTCTTGAATGTACGGACGAAAACTATCATTTTCTCGGATTAATTCATAGATTGTTTTCACTTTTCCACCATTTTTAAGATGGGTTGTGACGCTATTAGGACCAGAGATTTTAGCTGCTAGTGCAGATATACACCAATTTCCATACCGATCTTTATTCGTATGCACTCGGAAATCAAGAGGCCGTTTGTCAATTTTCATTAACGTAATGCCTTGTTGGACAACGAAGGAGCTTCTCTCCATTTTAGGCAAGTGTGTGTCAATGAGTGTAGTCAAATGTGAATAACGTCGTAAAAGCGATCCCTTTTCATTGTGTGTATGACAGTAATACTGGCCATCCTTTTCTCGTTTAATAATATGCAGAATACCAAGGCCGAGGGATCCATTTGCTGGTTTAATGTAGACGTGCTTGTATTGCGTG
>DKGN01000007.1 GCA_002453275.1 Caryophanales bacterium UBA6769 | reverse complement strand
TCTTGACTCGTAGTGCCCATCGTACTATTTATTGGTTTTCCGTTTATCGTGATCTTATGATAACCTACGTGCCCTTCTTGGAGCGATAAGTCATTGTTGCCCGAATACGTAACCGTTATAAGCAAGCGACCACCGTCATAAGTGGCTTCTCGTACTGTCATTGTAAGTGTTTCATTTTGATCGTGTTTTTCAATCATTGTTGCTAAATGATTTTGTTCAATATCGTCGGCAGCCATGTCTCCAAAACTTTCATAAATTGTTCCGATGATCGGCATGTTCGATAAAGCTTCTGCCATATTACTAGAGAAAAAGCCAGCACCCAATAGTCCTACACAGAGGCTACAAGCGATAAGAAAGGATCGTTTTGTTGCTTTTCTCACCTTTTTACTTTTCTTTGCTTCGTGTATCGCGATTGTTTCTCTTTCGATTAACTTATCTAATGGTACATCTATTTTATCAATGGACTCATTAAATTTTTCTTCATTCATACATATACCCCTCCCTTAATATTGGTTTAAGTTGCTGCTTTGCCCGATGTAGATGCGACTTTACCGTTCCTTCTGGATAACCCATAAGCGTAGCGATGTCTCTCACTGACAAATCGTGATAATACCGTAGCAAAATGATTGTTTTGTATTGCGGCTTAAGTATTTTGAATGCTTCCGATAAATCTAAAGAATGAGCTAGAGCTTCCGTTTTGTCTGTAGACATAAGCCCCTGTAACAATGTTTCATCAGCTAGGAAATGACGCGATTCTTTACGGATAAAATCAATTGATTTAAACACGAGCATTCTCACAATCCAGCTTTGGAAACTCTCTGGTTTTTTTAATGTCCGAAGAGAGATGTATGCTTGGTAGATTGTATCTTGATAGATATCAAGAGCATCTTGCTCATTTCTAACATAAGAAAAAGCAGTTCGATACAATTTGTTCCGAACGAAGCTAATGAGCTGATTGAATGCTTCATCGTTGCCGTTTTTTGCTTTTCGGACTAGTTTAGGAATGTCCATCTGTTTTTGTCTCCCCTTTCATATATAAAGTCGGCCCGGGCAGGAAAAACGTTGCAATGAAGTGAAGATTTTTGTCTGAGGGGACAATTCTTTGAAGTAGGGTTGCAGAAAAGAAGACCGTGTGGCAAAACACGGCCTGTTTCTAGAAGAGTTTAGAATAGGTTCAAATTGACGTTGTAGCGTCAGACTGTTAGTGGAAATATTTAATGTTTATTAGGTTCAGCCTGCTCATATATTGGCACGCTGCATCCGTTCGTTAAACAATGTTGGATACGATAAAAAGCCAAGCATGACACTCGACATCGCTGCAGTCGTTAACAAGAGAAAGACGACGAGAAGTTGGAACATGACAGCTTGAACAGGATCGGCTCCGGCAATAATTTGACCGCTCATCATACCGGGAAGCTGAACGAGCCCCATCGTTTTTTGGCTTTCGATCGTCGGGATCATACTCGCTCTTATGGATGAAATCAGTTGGTTATGAATTGCTTGCTTCGGTGTTCCCCCTAATGAAAGAATGAGTTCTGTCTCTTGTTCATGTGCCTCGACTTCTGCTGAAAAACGATTCAGGAAAAGAATGGAGAGTACCATTGCATTTCCAATTACCATGCCACTAATTGGAATAATGTATTGGGCGGTTGCTGGTGTAATATTTAACCCAATGAGAATCCCTTGTGTCACGAGCTCAATCAAAGTAAAAGTTGTCGCGACCTTCCACGTAATGCCTTTAATAAAGAATCCTTTTTTTCTTACATTTTCAACTGCGGCGACGATCATGAGGAGAACCATAAGTAAGATGTAGATAAAATGCTCAGAATCAAACACAAACTTTAATATATAACCAACGATGAGAAGTTGAACAATCGAACGAATAGTTGCAACTAACGTATCTTTTTCTAAACCTAGCTTTAACGTTTTTGACAATAGGAGCGGAATGAGGACAAAGATTAAGGTAAGCGCTAGTCCCATATAGCTCACGTCAATCCCCCCTCACAAATCGTTTTACTTTTTCGTTCTTCGGGTTTTCAAGAATGTTGCTTTCTCCAGTTTCAATGACTTCGCCATCCATGAGTACCCATGTGTAGTCGCCGATTTTCTTTGCCTGGTCTAAATGATGAGTAATCCAAACGATTGTGACATCATACGTTTCGTTAATTTTTTCGATTAGTTGCTCAATTTCTTTTGATGAATGCGGATCAAGCGATGCCGTAATTTCATCAAGTAGTAAAATGTCAGGGCGATTGACAAGTGTGCGAGCGATGGACACCTTTTGTCTTTGTCCACCTGAAAGGTCTTTCGTATCATGGTATAAAAATGAGTCATCTAGGCCGACATCTTGTAAATAAGATAGCGCAGCTTCCTCGGAAAGTTTTTTGCTAGCCAATTCGAGTGGCAAAGCTAAATTTTGATAAACTGTTCCTTTAATCATCGGCGCATGCTGGAGCGCAATCCCAACGAAGCGGCGAAGTTCAACAGGTTCAAACGAGTGAATCGACCGACCATGGA
>DKGN01000030.1 GCA_002453275.1 Caryophanales bacterium UBA6769 | reverse complement strand
AACTAAAGGAACAAACGATTGAAGGAACAGCAGGCGGTGAAATGGTAACTGTCGTGATGAACGGACATAAGGAAGTGCTTGATGTTCAAATTAAAGAAGAAGTCGTTGATCCTGAGGATATCGATATGTTGCAAGATTTGGTCTTAGCAGCGATGAACGATGCGTTAAAGCAAGTTGACGAGCTAGTGAATAAAAACATGGGGAAGTTTACCCAAGGAATGAACATTCCAGGCTTATTTTAAACACTTTTGAATGGAGTAGGAGAGTGAGACGTGCGATATCCTGAACCGATAGCAAAATTGATTGATAGCTTCATGAAGCTGCCAGGTATCGGACCGAAAACGGCTGTCCGATTAGCATTTTTCGTATTGAAAATGAAAGACGAGGATGTCTTTGAGTTCGGGAAAGCACTTGTCAATGCAAAACGCGAGTTGACAAATTGTTCGGTCTGCCAAAACATTACCGATCGTGACCCGTGTTACATCTGTGATGATTCCAGCCGTGATCGGTCAGTTATTTGCGTCGTACAAGATGCAAAAGATGTGAATGCAATGGAAAAGATGCGAGAATATCGCGGACTTTATCACGTATTACATGGCGCCATTTCACCGATTGATGGAATTGGACCTGAAGATATTAAAGTGACAGAGCTTTTGAAGAGATTGAACGATGAAACCGTACAAGAGTTAATCTTAGCGACCGATCCGAACATTGAGGGGGAAGCGACCGCGATGTATATCGCAAGGCTCGTTAAACCTGCAGGAATAAAAACGACACGAATCGCTCATGGACTTCCTGTTGGCGGCGATTTAGAATATGCTGACGAAGTTACACTATCGAAAGCCTTAGAAGGGCGTCGTGAATTATAAAAAAGCAGGATACCGATTGATATGAGGAAGGCGGCCGACAAATCATGCTTTTTAGAAAGAAGCTTCGCCATACATTTGATGAACGTTTATTGAATTCGTTAAAAAAGATAAAACAGGAATGGCTAACGAGAAAAAAGCTTGTCGAACAAAGCATCGAGCCTTCCTATCTTATACTGTATGAATTAAAATTAGCAGAAGCTAAATATTTATTTTTATTAAAGGAAGCAAAAGAACGTAAGCTTACATTGAAGTGATTCTGTATAAATTCTGTATGAAAAATTGTTTCTATCGTTGTGAAGCCACAAGAGGCTTCTTTTTTTTCGCCTCTGACATATATATGTTCGTACAAGCTCATTCGATGTTGGGGGGTACGAAAATGAATTCTATCGTAGTGATTACTGTCGTTGCCTGTCTCATTTTTTTATTACTTGTGTTTGGGGCATCGTTAAAACCATTGCGTTTACTTGGTCATGGATTAATTAAACTGATGATTGGCGCTGTATTCTTATTTTTATTAAATATGGTTGGTACTTATCTTAACCTGCATATTCCTATTAATCTTGCTACTGTTACGATATGTGGGTTTCTTGGCATTCCAGGAATTGCTGCCCTCGTTGCTATCGAACAATTCATTTTATAAGAAAAAGGATGAGACAGACACAATCGCCAATTGCCTACATAAACTCATAATACGTATAACTTTTTCTTTTTCTGGTAACAATGGAGCCAAAAAACAATGGATGAAAATCATTGTTCTGGAGGTGGCGTATGGCACGATTGGCTTATCAAGAAAAACAAAGAAAACAATGTTTTATTTGTGAGAAAAGACGGATAATCGGCATTACAATCGGCAGCCAATTTATGTGTGAGACGTGTGAACGGGATGTCGTCTCAACAGATACGAGCGATTCAAACTATTCATTTTATTTGCATCGGCTTGAAAGATTAAAAGTAAGTTTACCACGTCATTTTCATTAGTCGCATCATATCAAATATAGACTCAACGGGTGAAAAACAGGTCTTCTACGACCTGTTTTCTTTATATCCAAGTTGTTTGCCCAAGTTTTTTGCGCAGCGGGATTGGCTAGACCCTTTAAAAGTTGCATAAAGTCGGAAAATAATATGATAGAATGGTAGATATAATAAATGATTAATAAAAGGAATGAAGATGAAACAGACTGAGACACCTCTATTTGATATGTTAATGAATTGGAAGCGAATGAACCCGCTTTCATTCCATGTTCCTGGTCACAAAAATGGAAAGGTATTTCCAAATAAAGCGGACGACCTGTTTGCCTCGATTCTTTCGATCGATGTGACTGAATTGGACGGCCTCGATGATTTACATGAGCCAGAAGGAGCGATTAAACGTGCACAACAATTAACAGCGCATTTATACGGTTGTGACACGAGTTATTTTCTCGTTGGAGGCTCAACGGCAGGTAATTTGGCAATGATTATGGCGACTTGCTTTGATGGGGATACTGTATTTGTGCAACGAAATAGCCATAAATCAATAATCCATGGATTAGAAATGGCAAATGCTCATGCTGTATTTTTAACTCCTGACGTTGATGAACAAGCGAATGTTCCTGTTGGGCTTACGTTAGAAACGATAAAAGAAGCTTACGAAGCATACCCACAAGCGAAGGCACTTATTTTGACGAATCCAAATTATTATGGGATGACGATCGATCTAGAAGCGATTATACAGTTTGCTCATGAAAAAGAGATTGCTGTTCTCGTTGATGAAGCGCACGGTGCACATTTTGGAATTGGTGAGCCTTTTCCAAAGTCTGCTCTTAGCTTAGGTGCTGATGTCGTTGTTCAATCCGCACATAAAACATTACCAGCGCTAACGATGGGCTCATACTTACACGTTAGCAGTAGGTACGTGCATAAACATAGATTAAAGACGTATTTGACGATGTTGCAATCAAGTAGCCCGTCTTATCCGATTATGGCTTCACTTGATTTAGCAAGATATTATTTAGCAAAGGTAAAAGAAAGTGAAAAAAAGGACTTGATTGACTTTATTCAAGCCTTTCGAAGCGCGCTCGCGCAAATACAATCCATTCGTGTCATCGAACCATCTCATAATTATGAACTGGATCCTTTGAAGGTTGTCATTCAGAGTACAGTTGGTTTATCTGGCTTTGAGTTACAAGCCCTTCTAGAGGAAGAACAGATATACACGGAGCTTGCCGATGAAAAAAATGTTTTATTCGTGATGCCGCTCTCGCCATTTTTCAATATTAGTAAAGTGACAAGCGCGGTGTCCAAAGCGACTCAGAAAACGATACAAGCTGCAGGAGATCGAGATCCTCAAGTTGAACTTAAACACGTTGCGCCATATAGTTCATTAGCTTTTTCTTATAAAAAAATGGCGCGTTCTTCGACTCGGTATATTCATATGGAACAAGCAGTTGGACGAATAGCTGCTGAGTCAATTACCCCGTATCCTCCGGGAATTCCCGCTGTTATGAAAGGGGAAAAAATTACAACATTACACATGGCAGAGATAATGAGACTGCTTGATGCAGGTGCGCGCTTTCATGGAGGTAATCGATTGGAATATAGACAAGTGCTTGTTTTTAAAAATAGAGAGTAGAGAGTAAAAAGTAAAAAGGAGAATTGTTGTGCAAGAAATACGAGGCCAATTTATTACTTTTGAAGGACCAGACGGTGCTGGCAAAACGACACAAATAGAAAAATTCGCAACATATTTACGAACAAGAAACTACCGATATTTACTAACGAGAGAGCCAGGAGGAACGAGAATTAGCGATGCTATTCGCACACTACTCTTAGATCCTGCCCACACCGAAATGGTGAATGAAACAGAAGTACTTTTGTATGCTGCTTCTCGTGCACAACATGTGAAAGAAAAGATTGTTCCAGCATTGCAAGAGGGACTGATTGTTCTTTGCGATCGCTTCGTTGATGCTTCGGTTGCGTACCAAGGTTATGGACTCGGGATTGGAGAAGAAAAGATTCATGTCATTAACGAATTTGCAACAGCGGGGCTCACACCCGATCGAAGCTATTTTATCGATATCTCACCTGAATCTGCACGTGAGCGTCTTATTGCAAGAAGCGGTCAAGAAGCACTTGATCGAATTGAATTAAAAGATTTACACTATCATGAAAAAGTTAGACAAGGATTTTTAGGGTTAGCAGAGAAAAATAGACAACGGGTCTGTCTGATCGATGGTCATCAATCTGTCGATGAAATTTTTCAATCAATTCGAAAGGACTTTGAAAGCATTTGTAAAAACAAATGATCAAAGGAGGGATGTATGTGAAACTCGTAATGGCGGTCATTCAAGACAAAGACAGCGGGCGATTCTCACAAGCGTTAATTAAAGCGAATTTTCGTGCGACAAAACTTGCATCTACTGGTGGATTCCTTAGAGAAGGAAATACAACGTTTTTAATTGGAACGGATGATGAACAACTCGATGAATTACTCGCAATTATTAAAGAAAACTGCAAATCCCGTGAACAACTTGTTGCTCCGATGTCCCCACTCGGTGGGAGTGCGGATGCTTATTCACCGTACCCCGTCGAAGTGGAAGTCGGAGGGGCGACCGTATTTGTTCTACCGGTCGAAGCATTCCATCAATTTTAAAGGCACGTCTAAGTCTCGAAGTTTATAAAGATTGTGCTTAACATCCTTTTACATTCATTATCAAAAAATTTGAGTCGAGGGTGAAAGAAAGATGAAAATAGGCCAGGAATTACGCCCCGTTTACGATAAGCGAAATGTTGAAAAACGACAACAAACAGGTGACAAAGCAGACTTTCGCTCTCTGCTTATTCAAGAAGGTAGTCAATTACACAAAGAGAGATTGAATGCATTACTCTCTGAAATAAAACAACAAGGCTCTCGATTAGCACACTCTCAAACGGTCAAAGAACTTCAGCAATACAAACGTTTAATTGAACGCTTTGTTCATGAAGCTGTCGAGTATGGGATGGAGCTTAAGCATACGGGCGGATGGAGTCCTTCTGGGGTAATGGAGTCTCACACGCTAGTGAAGAAAATTGATGAAGAACTGCTAGAATTAACAGAAAAAGTGTTGTCAGAAGGAAAAGACCCGATCGATTTACTAGGAAAAATTGGTGAAATTGAAGGGTTATTAATTAACTTATACACGTAAGCGTACTTTGTGCGTGATTTAATGATAGTAAGTGAGTGACTATGATGACGAGTTGGAAAGAATGGAACGAAACACAACCATATGTAACGACATTGCTAACAAACAGTTTGAAAAAGGCTCGACTTTCCCATGCTTATTTATTTGAAGGCAGTAAAGGAACAGGCAAAATGGGTATTGCTGTTACACTCGCAAAGACACTCTTTTGCTTACATGTTAATGGCGTTGAGCCTTGTCACCAATGTAGTGATTGTCGCCGAATTGCTTCTCATAATCATCCTGACGTTCGTTTTTTTTCTCCTGATGGAAACTCGATTAAGAAGGAACAAATTGATTTATTGCAAAAGGAATTTAGCTATCGTGGCTCTGAATCAAAGCAACGGTTATATATTATCGAACATGCGGATAAGATGACACAAGTAGCAGCAAACCGTTTGCTGAAATTTATTGAAGAACCATCAGAGCAAGAGACAGCTATATTATTAACAGAGCAAATGCAACAGATGCTTCCGACGATTATTTCTCGCTGTCAAACCATTACGTTTAACCCACTCCGAACGCCGGAATTGCTTACGTTACTTGAGCAGGAAAACATCCCGAAATCAGACGCATTACTCGTTTCTAAATTGACGAGTAATTATGAATTTGCACGTGAAATTGCTGAAGATGAGTTGTTTGCACAAGCTCGAAACTTAGTGTTACAATTGACGGAAGAAGTCTTGGAAAGAAGATCCCAAGTTCTTTTGACAATACATGAGAAATGGGTTCCTCACCTAAAAGATAGGGAACAAATGGAATTAGGGCTACAATTGCTTCTATTATGGTTTCGGGATGTTCTGCTATTACACATAGGGAAAGAGGATGCGATTGCTTTTTCACAAGAGAGACAAATGCTTGAAAAATATCGTCTCCGTTTTCCGATTCAACAAGTTGCAAAACAGATGAATATCATTTTGGAAGCGAGAAAGCATCTAGATGCCAATGTAAACCCTCAACTTGTGATTGAACAAGCGGTGCTTAAGTTACAGGAGGGATAAGATGGTATATTATGAAATCGTCGGAGTTCGCTTTAAAACAGCCGGTAAAATTTACTACTTCGATCCGAAAGGGTTGGATATACAATACGATGATTATGTCATCGTTGAAACGACCCGAGGAATTGAAATTGGTAAGGTTGTTATTGAGAAGCGACAAGTTGAAGAAGACGACGTTGTATTACCTTTAAAGAGCGTCATTCGCGTGGCGACTCCACATGATCTTGAAACAGTGGAGCAAAATCGTCAAGAGGCGAAAGAAGCGTCTCAAATTTGCGGCGAAAAAATAGTTGAACATGAATTACCGATGAAGCTCATCGATGCAGAATATACATTTGATCGAAATAAAATTATCTTTTATTTTACGGCTGATGGCAGAGTTGATTTCCGTGAACTTGTTAAAGATTTAGCGGCTATTTTTCGAACGAGAATAGAACTTCGACAAATCGGTGTTCGCGATGAAGCCAAAATGCTCGGTGGTATTGGTCCATGTGGAAGAATGCTATGTTGCTCCACATTTTTAGGTGATTTTGAGCCTGTCTCGATTAAAATGGCAAAAGATCAAAACCTTTCATTAAATCCGACAAAAATATCAGGCTTGTGCGGCAGATTAATGTGCTGTTTAAAATATGAGAATGACCAGTATGAAGAGGCAAAGCGGGAATTACCCGATATTGGTCATGTAATTAAAACGCCGAATGGTGAAGGTAAAGTGATTGGTTTAAATATGCTGGAAAGACTTATTCAAGTTGAGTTATTTGAGCCAGAACGTGTAACAGAATTTACGTTAGAAGAACTCCTAGCAGGTTCAACTCCAATACAAGTATGGGAATGACAATAGTTCAAGTAGTTGCTGACGTGTCTTCGAGAAGACACGTCGACCTTTTGAACGAGCAGTAAAAGAGGTGGATAACCGTTGGGGAAAAAAGAAATTTTCACACAAGTTCATTCTATGGGAGAACAAATTGGTGACTTGTATCAGCAGCTTGGTGAGTTGAAAGAACAACTAGCGTTACTTTTGGAGGAAAACCATCGGCTTGAAGTTGAGAATCATCATTTGCGCGAACGGTTACACGAACTAGATGCTGGTCAACTCTCAGATGCTGATGGAGAAGAAGACCGTGTGCCAGAGTTTGGTGAAGGCTACGATAATCTTGCTAGACTTTATCAGGAAGGCTTTCATATTTGTAATGTGCATTATGGTAGTATTCGTTCAGAAGGGGATTGCTTATTTTGCCTTTCATTTTTAAATATTAAGTGATACAATCTTTCCTGCTTGAAGGAAGGATTTTTTCTTTAGGAGATGGATTGTGGTGCTGTTACCGACAGAACGAATGGATTATATCGGTAAGAAGGATTTACGGATTATACAAGGAACAGGTGTTTTTTCTTTCTCACTCGATGCTGTCTTGTTAGCTAAGTTTGTATATGTTCCGATTCAAGGCGGGAAACTGATTGATCTATGTACAGGGAACGGCGTTATCCCTTTATTGTTAAGTGAACGAACAAAGGGAAGTATTATCGGAGTGGAGATTCAAGAAAAACTGTGTAATATGGCAGAAAGAAGTATACAACTTAACGAACTTGAGGATCGAATTGAAATCATGTGCCAAGATTTGAATAAGTTAGACTCATCTTTTTTAAATGCGTCCTTTGATGTTGTGACGTGTAATCCACCTTATTTTAAGGTTGAAAATGAAAGAGATGTAAAACAAGAAAAACATATTGCGATTGCAAGACATGAAATTTATTGTACGTTAGAAGATACGATTCGTACGATGAGTCATTTGCTGAAGCAGGGAGGGAAAGGCGCGATTGTTCATCGCCCAAGTCGCTTGCTTGAGTTAATGGCATTGATGCGAGAGTATAAGATGGAACCGAAGCGTCTACAATTTATTTATCCGAAAGTGGGTTCTGATGCCAATATTGTTTTAATTGAAGGGGTAAAGGGTGGGAAGCCTTCGCTTAAAGTGCTATCCCCGCTCGTTGTTTATGAAAAAACAAACCATTATACGCAAGAAATGAAGGAGTTATTGTATGAGCGATAATTATGTCGTGTATATACTCCGATGCAGAGATGGAAGTTTATATACTGGAATAACGAATAATTTAGAAAAAAGACTCGTTGCGCATGAGTCAGGAAAAGGGGCAAAATATACACGGGGTCGTGGGCCGTTTACCGTTGTTTATACGCAAGATCATGACTCAAAAGGCGAAGCATTGAAAGCCGAAATTGCGATTAAAGCAATGCAACGTTCAGAGAAGTTAGCACTTATTGAAAAGAGGGAAGAGCGTGGGTGAACAGACTGAGCAAAAAGGGATTCTCTATCTAGTGCCAACACCGATTGGTCATTTAGATGATATGACATTTCGTGCTGTTCAGACGTTAAAAGATGTCGACGTGATTGCGGCTGAAGACACACGGGTGACGATGAAGCTTTGTCGTCATTTCGATATACCAACTCCGCTCATGAGTTATCATGAACATAACAAAGAAAGACAAGGAAAGAGAATCATTGAAGAACTACTTGCAAAGAAAAAAATAGCCCTCGTTTCAGATGCAGGAACGCCTGCAATTTCGGATCCTGGCAGCGAATTAGTTACCGCTTGTCTTGAAAACGAGATTAAAGTCGTTCCACTTCCAGGTGCAAACGCAGCAATTACAGCTTTGATAGCCTCTGGTCTATTTAGCGATCATTTTTATTTTTACGGTTTTTTACCGCGTAGTAAAAAGGAAAAAAGACAACAATTAGACGAGCTACTGGAAGTGAGTGTTCCAATTATTTTTTATGAAGCTCCCCATCGTCTGAAGGATACATTGCAACTATTAAATGACAAATTTGGCAAACGAAATGCCGTTCTAGCTCGAGAATTAACGAAACGTTTTGAAGAATTTATTCGTGGTACGATTGATGAGCTTTATGAATGGACGACAACACACGATATCCGTGGAGAGTTCTGTATTGTTGTCGAAGGAAATGATGAAGAGCAGGTAAGAGAAGAGAATATATGGTGGAGTCAATTGTCAGTCATGGAGCATGTCAAACATTATATTAATAATAAAAATGTCCGGGCGAATGACGCAATCAAGCAGGTCGCTAAGGAACGCGGTCTTTCACGACGTGATGTGTACCACACTTATCATATCGATCATAAATAAAAAACCTGGCTTCCTCCATGTCCTCGACGTGGTGAAAACCGGGTGTTCACATTAGACTTTCGTATATTGATTTTGTAGTTCATTAATAATTTGTTCTGCAACTGAGCGACTGAGAACGAGTTTGCCATCAGCCAATATTAAGTTACTTTCTGACACTTCACCACTTACGTGACATGTCATAGATGATTTGTATTTTTTTAATACGATGCTGTCGTCCTCTACATAAATTTCGAGTGCATCTTTTTCTTCAATACCAAGTGTACGGCGTAGTTCAATCGGAATGACAACACGACCTAATTCATCGACTTTACGAACGATCCCTGTTGATTTCATATGAATACCCCCAGACTGTCAAAATTCGACATATTTCTTTCTTTTCCAATCGTACCAATAGTTACCAAAACCGTCAATTGTAAAATACCGGATAATACGAATATTTCTTAACAGTTAATTTGAAAAATATATTCTAAAGAATTGTTGCTTTTGCAACAATATGTATACACTGCGCGGTAACTAGAGCAGTAAAACCGCTTCAACAGAATACTTCGCTTTCCATGG
>DKGN01000186.1 GCA_002453275.1 Caryophanales bacterium UBA6769 | reverse complement strand
GCGCCATCGACATTGAGAGCTTCATAGACGAGGGAACAACAATCGTTATTCAGCTGCCTAAACTGTAAATCTATATTCATCTTCTGTTCACATTAAAGCCGTAGGCTAAATGTAGGCTAGAAAGAACAGGGGTGGATGTAATGCTTAACATTGTCCGAAAGATTGTTCGATTTTCAAGTAGTTCCAAAGGTTCAAAGATAACTTTTCTGGTGTGGCTTGCAGCAATAGTATTGATAACCGCGATCGCACCAGGTTCAAGTGAATATGAAGGAAATGTAAATGAAGGAAGTGTGAAAGAAAATAAACCGTCTGAAATTGCACATGAATTATATGAGGAGGCATTTCCTTCGGATGATGGGTTAACAGGATTACTCGTATTTCATCGGGATGATGAGATTACACGTGAGGATCGGGTAAATATAACCGAGTTTAGCAAATGGCTAAGCTCAGAAGATAAACCAAAAGATATTGAAAAAGCGTTACCGTACCATGAATTCCCAGAAACAATCCAAAATGAAATGTATTCTGAGGATGGAACGACGCTACTGTTTAATTTTACGTTGCGCGAAGGGCTTGAATCGAAGGATGCCCATGAGGTAATTGATGCATTAGTCGCAAAGGCAGAACAGCTAAAGCTAGACTTAGAGGTCGAAGTAACAGGACCAGCCGGGATTGCAGCTGATACAATTGCCATTTTTCAAAATGCTGATTTTGTTTTAATGATTGCGACGATTGTCTTAATCTTTATTCTCTTAATCGTCATTTATCGCTCACCATTACTCGCGATCATTCCGCTCTTTATTGCAGCCCTTGTGTATCAAGTCGTCGATCGAATCATTGGCTTTGCAGGCATGCAAGAGTGGTTCGTTGTCGATGGTGCTGCCGTTTCGATTATGCTCGTTCTCCTTTTCGCTGTGCTAACAGATTATAGTTTGTTTATCTTCTCGCGTTACCGTGAAAAGTTGAAGAAGTACGGATCGAAATATCGTTCGATGAGTGAAGCGATGTATTACGTGTCAGAGCCGATTATGTTTAGCGGTGGGACAATTTTATTAGCTGTTTTAACATTGTTCACAGCATCATTTAAACCGTATAACTCGTTTGCACCCGTATTTGCCATTGCGATTGTTGTCATTACGCTTGCAGGCTTGACACTTATCCCAAGTTTGTTTGCATTAGTTGGGAGAAGGGCATTTTGGCCATCGATCCCGAAACAGAGCGAAGAAAGTAAGGTCGAAAAAGGCTTATGGTCCAAAGTGGGCAAACTTGTCATGAAACGACCTGGTGTAACTGCAAGTGTTTTAACTGTCGTCTTTTTAATCGGTGTCATCAACGTGTTTTCGATTAACTATTCCTTTAATTTAATGAAGTCCTTTCCAGAAGATATGTCTTCACGAAAAGGCTTTGAATTGTTAGAAGACCATTATTCAGCAGGACAGCTCGCACCAATTCAAGTGCTGTTACAAACGGATGATAAGTTTGAATTAAACGATGAGCTTGTCAACGATATGAACGATGTCATAAACACGTTAAAGCACAAGGAAGGGATTGAGTCAGTCCTTCCCGAAAGAGAAAAAATGACGCTAGAAGAACTGGAAAGCATGATGAGCGAGGATGAACGAACATTTCATTTTCAGCTCGTACTAGAAGAGAACCCGTATGAAGCGGAAGCGCTCCAAGTCGTTGAAGAGCTACGTGTAGATGAGGAGAAGCTTCTAGAAGGAAGTTCATTTTCCTCTATCCACTTCGCGGGCCAAACAGCCGAACAACTCGATGTTCGTTCAATGAATACACGCGACATTATCGTCATCTTTTCACTCGTCACACTTTTAATTACAGGTATGCTTCGCTTCCAAACACGCTCGTTAAAGATGGCGATACTCATGATGGCGACGATTTTGTTCTCGTACGTAGCAACACTTGGCTTCGGTTGGGCAATTTTCCATTACGTGCTCGGCTTTGAGTCGATTAGTTATCGCTTGCCGTTGTATACGTTCGTCTTTATGGTTGCGCTTGGTATAGATTACAACATTATGCTCGTGTCAAGAATAACAGAAGAGGCAGTTCATTATGAATGGACGGAGGCTGTCGGAAGAGGCATCGCATTAACAGGTGGAGTGATTTCTTCAGCTGGAATCATTTTAGCCGCTACGTTTGCTGTTCTCATCACGCAACCGCTACAAGAACTCTTTTTGTTCGGATTGACGATGGCATTAGGGATTCTCTTAGATACGTTTCTCATCCGTGGGGCATTGCTGCCGTCACTATTCATTTTGTTAAAAAATCAACTCGTAAGGAGAGAAAAGAATGAAAAACAATTACAGTCAGACGTTACTTAGGTTTTCGGCTATATTCGGTGCAATTGGAGCATTTTTAGGAGCCCATATGGCTGGAGCAGGCTCATTTGCCTTTCGCCCAGTCCACGCTCACATTTTAGTCGTCGGCTGGCTCAGTTTGTTTGCATGGGCTGTTTATTACAAGGTGTTTTACCATAAAGTAAGTGCACTTGCAAAGCTTCACGTATGGTCAGCGATTATCGGTTCGATTGGCTTGACGATCGGAATGTGGTTTCAATTCCTGCAACCATTCGGATTACCAAAAACGTTTAACTTAATTTTTTACATCGTCGGCGGAACAATTTTGCTCATTAGCTTTTTCCTTTTCCTCATTTTAACGTTCACAGATGGCGAACAAAAACAAGCATAATTATTGAGACAGTGTACGTGTGAAGTAGCATGTACGCTGTTTTTTTTATGTAGTAAATTAACTTAAAGTCCAGTCAGCTAGAAAAATTTAAGCTTGCACGTTCCTTGAAAAAAGGGGACGTGCTTTTCTCTTTTATTATAAGGAAAGAAGAAGTGAAAGCTTTTAAGTTTAGGTTTTTACGATGACTACAAGAACGCAAGTCTATTATAAAAAATTTAGAAGGAAATTAGTCTGATTTTGTCGAAAGGTAGTTAAAAGGAATCAATACTAATTTACTTATTCATTAGAAGTGGATGACTGGTAGCTCACTCACTTTTTTATCATCCAAACAAAAATGAGATTGGATTTCCAAAGCTTTCTCTTACTACTTCAGAAAGGGGATGATTTGTAATGAGTACTCGTCAAGTAGTTAATCATGGTTTGTTCGGTTTTTTAGTAGGATATGGGCTAAGGCGTGGGTTTGATCTTTTTAATGAAAAGATGATTATTAAAAAGTATGAAGAAACAGGTGAGATACCACAGGAGAAGTCATTGCTTTTGTCCATATTTTTAGTTGCATTATTCGGAAGCTTCGGATTATTTTACATTTCACCACGAACTGCAATCCCGTTCGTCATGATTGAAGCTCCACTTATGTTGTTGTTGTTTCTAGGTATATTCGTTAGACCATTCGCTCTTTTTGTGGCATTTGTTGCCACAATTAGCTATAACAAAACGATTCAAAATGTATTTGGAAGGCATAGGAGGTAGGTTGAAATGAACGTGTTTGAAAGGTCAATCATGCTGTCTACTCCTTATCATCATTTCATTACCTTTTATGCTGTTTAAGGAATTATCGACTTATCTTAACCAAACACAAGTTACGCTTCATGTAGCTATTGGCATAATCGTGGCATTATATAATTTCTTACTGATATACAAGAGAGCAACAACTTATGTTGTTGTAGATACGGATAAATTGAAAGAGGGTGTAAATGAAAATGATTAAAAAAACATTAACAAGTATAATCATGTTTACTTTATTGTTAGGCTTGCTGTCAATGGGCGGGTCAGTACAAGCAAGAAATGTTAAAGGAACGTGTTCAATTACAATTGATGCGAATAAGCATACAGGTAATGCTTTTGCAGTTGCAACCGGAAAGTGTAGAGATTTTATTTATGGAGATTATGGTTCGGAATTTATGATTTTTGGCTTAGTGACAGATGTTGTATCCAATGGGTCTGTTGTAAGAGTTTCTATTCCAGGAGAGGGCTATTATAATCTTAAAGTAACAACAATCGCAAAGAAGAAAGAGCCAAAGCCTGCACCACAAAAGCCGACACCACCAAAGTCGAACCCAACTAAGCCTACTAAGTCACAACCGAAAGCAAGTAGTTCAAGTTCAAGTAATTCAGCTAAGTCAACGAGTAAGTCAGTAAGCAATACAAATAAATCAACAGCACAAAAGTCATCTTCAGCTTCTTCACCAAAACCAAAGAATGAAAACAAGTCTAGTGTAAAAAAATCCGATGAAAAGAAAAAAGAAGAAGTGAACAAGAAGAAAGATGAAGAAAAACAAAAAGAGAAAGTACTTGAAAAAGAAGGTGAGAAAATGGAGGCGGTGGCATTAGATAGTAAAAAGGAAGATGGTGTAGATAAGCAAAAGAAGAAATCACCAAAGTCATGGTGGGTTAGCATTCTTATCTTGCTCGCTATGGGTGGTGGAGGATTTTACTACGCATATCAAAAAAAAGTAAAATAAATACGCAAAAGGACTAACCAAAAATGGTTAGTCCTTTTTGTTGGTGTTTTTATAAAAGAAATGTCTACGAAAGGAGTTAAACAAATTGAAATCGTTAAATAAAATTAGTTTTTTTACAACAATTCTGCTTGGAATGGTTGTTTTTTTGTTTGTCAATGAACCTGCCTACGCAATCAAAACAATTCGTGATGGTGGGGCGACAGAAGCGAATGGTTACCGAGCTTCCCCGAATCAAGGAGGGAAAACCTATGCTAGAGATGTCGATCCTTCTGTTAAAAGAGCGTATGAAGGAAAACAAATACAGCGAGAACAAAGAGCCAACGGGAGATAAAATGCAATTATTAATTTAACAATTTTGCTCATTAGCTTTTTCCTTTTCCTCATTTTAACGTTCACAGATGGCGAACAAAAACAAGCATAATTATTGAGACAGTGTACGTGTGAAGTAGCATGTACACTGTTTTTTTTATGTTTAATTAAACGTTTGATTAAAAGTTTAATAAGAAATGTTTTATATCAAAATCATGTTATTGTAGACTATAAGAGATTGTTTGTTCATATTGAAGAGGGGGAAGAAGGTTATGTGGGAGGATTTTAAGAAGTTTGCATCACAAGGAAATGTACTTGATCTTGCTGTTGCTGTCGTCATTGGTACAGCATTTAGTAATATTGTCTCTTCACTCGTTGACGATCTTATCATGCCAACGGTTGGCTTGTTACTCGGTGGGATTAGTTTTGCAAGTCTATCGATTACAATCGGTGAAGCTCAAGTGAACTACGGTATGTTCATCCAACAAATTGTTGATTTCTTTATTATTGCTTTTTCGATCTTTATGTTCGTACGTTTGTTTCAATCGTTAAGGAAAAAACACGAGGAAGTTGAAGAAATAGAAGAAGTTGATGAACAGACAGAACTGCTGAAAGAAATTCGCGATTTGTTAAAGAAATAAAAATCTTTTCAGAGAGTTTTTTGAGGGGGGAGTTTGCATTGGGGGAGCGTCCCATCTTAAAAATCCGCAAAACAACATTTGAGAAAAGTTTAGAAGTGACTTCATTTGTCCTCGTTGGTCTTATGTTGTTTCTATCCATTTATGCTTGGAGTGAACTGCCAGACAAAATTCCCGTTCATTTTAACTTTTACGGTGAACCCGATCGGTGGGGTGGAAAAGGGAGTATTTTAATTATGCCGATTATCGGCTTTTTTGTCGTGAAGGTGACATTTTTTCTAGGCAAAGCCCCACATATGTTCAACTATCCAGTGAAAGTAACAAAAGAAAATGCAGCGAGACTTTATTTGGAATCGAGAAGAATGCTCATTTTAGTTAACTTTGAACTCGCGATAATGCTTACCTTGCTACATTTGGATACGATTCTACAAGCTTATGAGAAGACGGGGATTGGCTCTTGGGTAACACCATTACTTCTCGTACTCATTCTTGCAACGATTAGTCTCACGATCTATCGAATGTTCCAATTGAAATGAATAGACAGAACCGTTATGAATTGGTAAAATATAGGTGTATACACATACTTACGACCCAGGCGGTTAAAACTACATGACGTTCATCTAGCACATTTTGGTCGGCTTTCACAGAATATGCTAGTTGCTTATAAAATGTAACGGTTAGGAGAAAACATGGAGAACATGAGAGAAGGCTACTTACAACTAGTTGAAAATCACGAGCAATTGGACAGCGTTCTAAAAGAGTTAGCAGATATTAAATATGCGTTAGATCAATCATCGATTGTTGCGATTACGAATGAAAAGGGTAAGATTTTATATGCTAATGATAAATTTTGTGAGATTTCTCAGTACGACCGAGACGAATTACTCGATCAAAATCATCGACTGTTAAATTCGGGCTATCATTCTCGTGAATTTTTTAAAGATATGTGGAAAACGATTGGTACTGGTAATGTATGGCGAGGAGAAATTCGCAACCGTGCAAAAGACGGCTCTTTTTACTGGGTAGATACGACGATTATTCCATTTTTAAATGAACACGGAAAGCCGTATCAATATATTTCAATCCGGAACGATATTACGGGGCGTAAAGAGATGGAAGTCCAAGTCAAAAAAAGCGAGGAAATGTATCGTCTGATTACGGAAAATTCAACTGATTTGATTGCTATGGTAGCGAGGGATGGTACGTATTTATATGTTTCTCCTTCACATGAAAAAACACTCCAATACGATCGTGTACAGATGCATGCCCGTAAAATATTTGATTGGGTTGAAGAGGATGACGTCGAGCGCTTGCGACATATGCTTAAGCGTGGAGAATCGTGTGAGCTAGAATTTCGCATGCGCAAGCATGATGATACGTTCATTGACTTAGACACAAGGTTGAATTCGACACTAAACGATGAACAAATGATCCTTGTGATGCGCGATGTGACGGAACGGAAAAAGTCCGAAACGCAAATCTATCATTTGGCTTATCATGATGCATTAACAAATTTGCCAAATCGAAGATTATTTATGAAGTTATTAAGAGAAGAAGTGAATCATGCGAAACGTTCAGGGTCTAAGCTCGCCGTCATGTTCCTTGATCTAGATCGGTTTAAACAGGTGAATGATACGTGGGGACATGATACAGGTGATTATATTTTAACGATTGCGGCAGAACAACTTCAAGAGTCACTCGGTTCAAACGGCTTAATTGGACGATTAGGTGGCGATGAATTTGCAATCATGTTGAGTGACGTAACGGACATCGAAGAAGTGACTGCCTTTACTAAAAAGATCCGCGAACGATTTGAGACACCAGTTGAACTCGGAAATGGTCAACAATATACGCTCTCTTGTACGATTGGAATCGCCCTTTTTCCTGAACACGGATTAGAAGCGGAAGAATTGCTATTAAATGCTGACACGGCATTGTATGCGATTAAAGGGCAAGGAAGAAATGAACACGCCATTTTCAATCAAGAGATGGAAGAGAAGTCATTTGAATTGATTTTATTAGAAAATGAACTTCGGAAAGCGATTGAGCTTGAGCAACTATATATTGATTACCAACCGAAAGTTAATCTTGATGAAGGTAATGTCATTGGAATGGAAGCACTGTTACGTTGGCGCCACCCGGATTTAGGGATTATTCCGCCACTAAAGTTCATTCCATTAGCTGAAGAAACAGGATTAATCGTTGAAATTGGAGAATGGGTTCTTCGGAAGGGCTGTGAACAAAATAAGGCTTGGCAACAACAAGGTTATCCGCCCTTACGTCTCTCTATTAATATCTCTGTCAAACAATTAGCCGATCCAGATTTTGTCCGGAAGGTTAAACATACGCTAGAAGATACGGGCCTCGATCCGAAGTGGCTTGAACTTGAAGTGACTGAAAGTGTATTTGCGGATATTGAAGATGCACCTGAACTTCTCCGAGAAATCCGTGATTACGGTGTTCACATTTCAATTGATGATTTCGGAACTGGATATAGTTCATTTAACTACATTAAACATATGCCAGTCGATACGTTGAAAATTGATGCTTCGTTCGTCCGTGACATTCATCGCAATGAAGAGAGTAAAGCGATTGTGAAGGCTGTATTGACGCTTGCAGAGACATTGGGCATTCATGTCATTGCAGAAGGTATCGAGATGACTGAGCAGCTCGATGTTCTGAATGAAGATGGTTGCAAGTGGGGACAAGGGTTTCTATTTAGTAAGCCACTTTCAAGTGAGGAATTTGAAAGATATATCCAGAAAAAAGGGAATTAATGCAAACAATTATTTTTTAGCCACTCTTTTAATAAGGGTGGTTATTTCTTTTCCTTTGCATTTCAAGTAAAATTGGATTATCTTAGCTAGATTGCTTACCCGTTTTGTAGGAGAGATAAAGATGAAACAACGAGACAAACAAGGTGAATGGCACAAGTTTATTAATTTAATTAAAGAAACGAAACCATCTAAATGGATGCTCATTGGAGCATTGTTACTCAGTGTGACTTCGACGTTTGGTGGTTTAATTATTCCGCTTTTCACGAAAGACTTAGTGGATAGTTTCTCAATGACGTCCATTAACAAGCTAACGATTATTGTGTTAGCTGTTGCTTTTATCGCCCAAGCGATAGCAAGTGGCTTTTCCATTTATTTTTTAAATCATATTGGACAAGGCATTGTTGCAAGTTTACGAAAAAGGCTGTGGAATAAATTTTTAAGTTTACCTGTCTCATATTATGACCGCACGCGAACAGGCGATATGATCAGTCGGATGACGAATGACACAGGTGTCGTAAAAAATTTAATAACGGATCATGTTGCGAGTTTTTTTACAGGTATGATTTCGATTGTTGGCTCTGTGGCGATTTTACTTTACCTTGATTGGAAAATGACGCTCATAATGCTTATAGCAGCCCCGCTTACCTTATTAATCTTATTTCCGCTAGGAAGACAGATGTATAAAATTTCAAGAGGGTTACAGGATGAAACAGCTACATTTACCGCAGTGATTAGTCAAGTGTTGGCTGAGATACGGCTCGTTAAAGCGTCGAACGCCGAGCCGATTGAAAGGGCAAGCGGTCGAAGTGGGATTGCGAACTTGTTTCGCTTTGGCATAAGAGAAGGAAAAGTGCAGGCACTCATTTCTCCGTTAGTTTCCTTTGTTTTGATGGCCTTGCTCGTCGTCATTATCGGCTACGGAGGTGTGAGGGTCTCATCTGGGGAACTTAGTGCAGGTGATCTCGTCGCTTTCATCTTATATTTATTTCAAATCATTATGCCGATGGTGCAGTTTTCTACCTTTTTTACGGAACTTCAAAAGGCGAAGGGTGCAACAGAACGAATTATAAAAACATTGGAGCATGACGAGGAGGATTTTATATCCGGTTTAGAGGTAGCGGAAACGGATGAACCGATTGTTGTGGAGCGAGTGACGTTTAGTTATGAGGATGAACAGCATGTTTTACAAGACTTAAACTTTACGATTGAATCTGGGAAAGTAACAGCAATTGTTGGTCCGAGCGGGAGTGGGAAGACGACATTGTTTGCGTTACTTGAACGTTATTATGAACCCGATAGAGGAACGATTTATTTTGGGTCAAGACGGATTCAAGAGTTCTCATTGCGTTCATGGCGACAATTGATCGGGTATGTTTCGCAAGAAAGTCCGCTAGTTGCTGGAACGATTCGGGAAAATATTTGCTACGGTCTTGAAGGCGAGATAAGTGAGGAATCGTTAGAAAAGGCTGCAAAAATGGCTTATGCCGATGAGTTTATTTACTCGTTCCCTAACGGCTATGAAACTGAGGTTGGTGAGCGAGGAATTAAACTATCAGGCGGTCAACGTCAGCGGATTGGGATCGCAAGAGCTTTGTTGCGTGATCCGAAAATTTTAATGCTTGATGAAGCCACATCTAGTCTTGATAGTCAGTCAGAGATTTACGTGCAGAAGGCGTTGCAAAATTTAATGCGTGGGCGAACGACGTTAGTTATTGCCCATCGACTTTCCACTGTTGTCGATGCTGACCAAATTTTGTTTTTAGATAATGGGAAGCTGACGGGTGTTGGAACGCATGAGCAATTGTATAAAACACATGCTATGTATCGAACGTTTGCTACGCAGCAGTTGAGAATAAGAGAACAGAGATAGAACTGGGGAAAGGATGTTTTTACTACATATGGATACGACACTATTTGAATTTATTAACGGTTTAGCTGGGCATTCAACCGTTGTCGACAATCTGTTTATTTATCTTACGAATTATGGACCGATGCTATTTGTTTTGATTTTACTTGCGATTTGGTTTTCAAGGAAAAATAAATTAGTTAGACGTGAAGCAGTATTGTTCGCTTTAACGATTACATTTGTTGCCCTATTTTTTAATCAGCTCATTGAGCTTATTTATTTTCGGTCACGCCCATTTGTGACAGGAACGGTCTCTTTGTTAATTGAAAAGTCAGCAGAGAGCACATCCTTTCCAAGCAATCATGCGGCTGGTGCTTTCGCGATTGCGTTCGCACTGTATTGGAGAAAATGGAAGTATGGAGCCTTGATGATTATTTTAGCTATTTTATTAGCATTTTCGCGAGTCTTCGTTGGGGTTCATTATCCTCTTGATGTGCTAAGTGGTGCACTCGTTGCTCTCCTTGCATTTTTGCTTGTAAGCTGGCAACAAAAACCACTAGAACGTGTTTTCCAGTCGGTACTTACCCGTTTTCAGAAGGTGGAAGAAAAAATATTTAATCGCTCATAAAAAAAGGCAACCTCACACTGGGCTGCCTCTTATATCATCATATTAAAAGTACGTTAATTTCTCTTTGACATCCGTTCTTGTTCTGTTTGGAATAGGAGTTTCTTTGTCAAAGTATCCGATTTGGAGCATGCTAATTATTTTTTCATCTTTTTCGATTTCAAGTGCTTCATAGAACCTCGGATCATAGATGAAGTTAGGTGTTTTCCAGCACATTCCAAGGTCTTTTTCCCATGCAAGTAGTTGTAAATTTTGCAACATGCTACTCGTCGCGGCAAAGTTCTCGTCCCATTGTTTTTGACGTGGGTCTGTTTTCATAACGACAATGAGGAAAGCCGGGACATCATTAAATTTATTCCACATTTGTTCATGTTGGCCTTTAGGAAAGCAGGATAAAATAGCCTCCTCAATAAATGATTCTTTGCGGTCGTTAGAAATAAAAATGAAACGCCACGGCTCACGCAATCCATGATTAGGCGCCCATACAGCATCATTTAATAAAGAAACGATAAGGTCTTGTTTGACCTCTTTCTGGATGTATCCTCTTTTTACTGATCTTCTTTCACGAATTAGTTCTGAAATGGATTGCATTGTGTCTTTCATCTATTCATCCTCCATAGAATTTTTTCAATCACCTCTTGACAATGATAATGAGATTCATTATCATTTTAGTTGAGAATGATTTTCAATTATTCAGTAGGAAGGTCGAAAGTATTCATGCCCCTTCTCCTTTCGACCTCGTTTTTCTATCTATCACAATTAAACACTCGCATTCTATTCTATTCACATTTGCATCATTTGTAAAATTTGATACTTAATTTACTGCAAGTGTGGGGAACTTACTATGTAAAAGGGACGTTAGAATGAAAATTAGGTATTTGGTCTTTGCACTCATCGTTTTTTCAATTGCGTCTATTTTTATTGGAGTTACTTCGCTTTCACCACTTGATCTGTTTCGTTTAACGGATGAACAAGTGCAAATAATATTAGTTAGTCGTCTTCCACGACTATTAAGTATTATTATTGCTGGAGCAAGTATGAGTATTAGCGGGCTTATTATGCAACAATTGAGCCGTAATAAATTCGTTTCTCCGACAACAGCAGGGACGATGGATTCTGCACGTTTCGGTATCCTTGTTGCTATGTTACTTTTTACATCTGCGAGCCCTTTTCAAAAAATGCTCGTCGCTTTTATATTTGCTTTGCTTGGTACATTTATATTTATGAAAATTCTTGAAAAAATCAAATTTAAGGATACGATTTTCATACCCCTTGTCGGGCTTATGTTTGGAAATATTATTAATTCAATTGCGACTTTCTTTGCGTATAAACATGATCTTATTCAAAACATGGCTTCATGGTTACTCGGCGATTTTTCAATGATTTTAAAAGGCCGATTTGAACTTATGTACATTAGCATTCCACTTGTCATTATTGCCTTTATATTTGCTAATAAATTTACAATTGCTGGAATGGGTGAAGATTTCGCGAAAAACCTAGGGTTAAATTACCGTCAAGTTGTAAATATTGGATTGACGATTGTCGCTCTTATCACAGCTTCTGTTGTTTTAACAGTTGGGATGATCCCATTTTTAGGACTCATTATTCCGAATATAGTAACCATCTATCAAGGAGATCATTTGCGCAATAGCTTGACTCATACTGCTTTACTCGGCGCAGTCTTTGTTTTATTTTGCGATATCATTGGGCGCGTCGTTATTTTTCCGTATGAAATTCCGATTAGTTTAACGGTTGGTGTGATTGGGAGTGGGATATTTATTTATTTGTTAATGAGGAGAAGGACATATGGGCTATAAATCAAAAACAGTCATGCTAGGTGTCCTTTCTATCATATTAATCCTTATTTTTCTTTTTTACGATGTTGGGACGAATTGGCAATACATATTATCGAAAAGAACGAGCAAGGTTCTCGCAATTATTTTAACAGGTGCTGCTATTGCCTTTTCAACCGTCGTTTTTCAAACGATAACGAATAATCGGATTTTAACTCCGAACATTATGGGGTTGGATTCGCTTTACTTGCTCATTCAAACGGTTATCGTCTTTTTATTAGGCTCAACGACTTTAACGAAAATGGATAACAATGTTCACTTCTTAATGACGGTTGGTTTAATGGTACTGTTTGCACTTCTGCTGTATAAGTTTTTATTCCGACGAAATGATAAGAATATCTATTTTTTGTTATTAATCGGTTTAATTTTCGGGACTTTCTTTGAAAGCTTTTCTTCTTTCATGCAAGTGCTGATCGACCCGAATGAGTTTCAAATTGTGCAAGATCGAATGTTTGCTAGTTTTAATAATATTAAATCGGATTTACTTCTTGTTGCAGGCATTTTAATTGCGGTTGTTTCGCTCTACTTTGCAAGGTTTATGAAATATTTAGATGTGCTTGCATTAGGTCGGGAGCAGGCGGTTAACTTAGGCGTTGATTACGATTATGTCGTGAAAAGATTACTCGTTATCGTTGCGATTTTAATTTCCATTTCGACTGCGCTTGTCGGCCCGATTACCTTTTTAGGGCTACTCGTTGTTAATGTGACGTATGAATTTTTGAAAACATATCGTCATTCTTATTTAATTCTCGGCTCGATTTTCATCTCAATTGTTGCACTTGTTGGAGGCCAGCTTGTCGTTGAACGGATATTCACATTCTCAACGACATTAAGCGTAATATTAAACTTTGTTGGCGGTGTCTATTTCATTTACTTACTGCTAAAGGAGAATCGGACATGGTAATGGTAAAAAGTGTTTCGAAAAAATACGGTGATAAAAAAGTCGTTAAAAATGTCTCTGTTAATATAGCAAAAGGGAAGATCACGTCGTTTATTGGTCCGAACGGTGCTGGGAAAAGTACACTTTTGGCTATGATTAGCCGTTTGATTGAAAATGACGAAGGTGAAATCTACATCGAAAATAAAGAGTTAAAAAAATGCAAAAGTAATACGCTTGCAAAGAAAATCTCGATTTTAAAGCAATCGAATCATATTAGTCTAAAGCTTACGATCCGCGAACTTGTCTCGTTCGGTCGGTTTCCTTATTCGCAAGGAAGGCTCACGGAAGCTGATTGGGAACACGTTGATGAAGCGATTCGCTATATGGAGCTTGAAGACATGCAACATAAATTTATTGATGAATTAAGTGGAGGTCAAAGACAACGGGCTTACATTGCGATGGTCATTGCACAAGATACAGAGTATATCCTTCTTGATGAACCGTTGAACAATTTAGATATGAAGCACTCCGTCCAAATTATGAAAACGCTTCGTAGACTCGTAGACGAGCTTGGGAAAACGGTTATTATCGTTATTCATGATATTAACTTTGCTTCTGTATATTCCGATCATATTGTCGCGCTTAAAAATGGGGAAATCGTGAAGCAAGGACCTACTGCTGAAATGATCGATCGGAAAGTTTTACGGGAAATTTACGATATGGATATGCAAATCCAAGAAGATCACAACTGTAATAAAATTTGTGTTTATTTTGCCTAGAAAAACAAAGCTTTGCTTGCAAAGTTCTTTTGTGAGCAAAGCTTTTTAAAAAACATTGATTGAGAACGATTATCGTTGTCAATAGCTTGAAGGGGTGATGCACGACAATTCATTAAGAAGTACTCGTTTAAAAATAAAAAAAATAATCGCAGAGGTGAAGATAATGAAAAAAATAAGTTTGTATGTTTTATTAGGAGTTTTAGCGTTATTCATTGTTGCTTGTGGTAATGATGACGGTGAAAATAAGGCAGGTTCTGAAGAAAAGCAAGAGGATATAGTTACAATTACACATGAATTAGGGGAAACACCTGTTAATAAGAATCCAGAAAAAGTGATCTCGTTTGATTTCGGTATTCTTGATTCTCTAGATGCGCTTGGCGTAGAAGTTGTAGGTTTACCACAGATGAATGTTCCTTCATATTTATCAAAATATGAAGATGAAAAGTATGAAAATGTTGGAAGTTTAAAAGAACCTGATTTTGAAAAAATTGCTGACTTGCAACCAGACTTAATTATTATCTCAGGACGTCAAGCTGACCTTTATGAGCAATTCACAGAAATTGCACCAACAATTTATTTAGCTGTCGATACAGCAAATTATATGGATTCTTTTACTAATAATATGAAGACGTTAGGTACAATTTTTGAAAAAGAGACAGAAATTGATGAAAAGCTTACAGAAATTGAAGAGTCAATTAATAACTTAAATGAAAAAGCTTCTTCAAGTGACAAAAAGGCGCTCATCATTCTTGCGAATGAAGGGAAAGTAAGTGCGTATGGTCCGAATTCTCGATTTGGAATCCTTCATGACGTATTTGGACTGAAAGCATCTGACGAAAACA
>DKGN01000084.1 GCA_002453275.1 Caryophanales bacterium UBA6769 | reverse complement strand
CTTTTGGTTCAAACGGCTTGACGATATAATCATCCGTTCCGGAACGAAAGCCTTTTTCTTTATCATCAATTTGGTCCTTTGCCGTCAATAAAATGACTGGGATATCGTAAAAGGCTCGGATATCTTTCGTTAGTTCGTATCCGTCCATAACTGGCATCATAATATCGACAATTGCTAAATCACAGACCTCTTTCTCTAAAATGGCTAAGGCTTCCTGCCCATGGGCCGCTTGAAAAGTGACAAACCCTTCTGCTTGCAAATATGTGGAAATAAAATTACAAATGTTTTTGTCATCATCGACAATGAGTATCTTTTTCATGTCTAACTCTCCATTTCTGCTATATAATAAAGGAAACTTTTAAGGAGCTTCCGATGGACTTCCTATCTATTTTTGCATTTCTAAGTACTGCTATTATTCTAACACTCATGCCCGGTCCAGATATATTATTTGTCATTGCGCAAAGCATTTCCCAGCATAAACGTGCTGGCATTATAACTACTCTCGGTCTTTGTACAGGGCTAATCGTCCATATTTCTGCGGCCGCCCTCGGCATATCTGCTGTCATTTATCAATCAGCGACAGCCTTTATGCTTGTGAAGTTTGCAGGAGCTGGCTATTTACTCTATTTAGCATGGCAATCGTTTCGAGCCCGTAACGAAATGTATTTACTCCAAAAACAAAAAGCACAATCACATCGCTCGCTGTATAAAAAAGGGATCATTATGAACGTCTTAAATCCGAAAGTTTCTCTTTTCTTTTTGGCATTGTTACCGCAATTTGTCAATGAGGCGAACGGAAATGTTCCACTCCAAATGATTATGCTCGGATTTCTTTTTATCATCCAAGCATTAGTCGTTTTTACGGTCGTTAGCTTGTTAGCTGAAAAAGTTGGCAATCTACTCGCAAAGCATTCAACACTATCCAAGAAACTGAACACGGCCCAAAGTATTTTATTTACGCTTATCGCCTTGCAAATCGCCTTTAGTAAGCAATCATGAAGGAGAACGCATAATGAAACAACCAAAAGTATTTTTTCACGGAAACAAATGGGTACATGTCATAAATGGTCTATCTATCATTTGCATGCTCAGTTCATTTATTTTTGCCCTCGTCATCTACCCTGATCTTCCTAACACGATACCGATTCACTTTAATTCACAAGGAGAAGTTGACGGCTGGGGGAACAAAGCAACGATTTTTCTCATGCCAGCCATTGCTTTACTCCTCTTTGTCCCGCTGTATTTTCTAAGTAAAGCTCCGCATGTTTTCAATTACCCGATGACAATTACAGAAGAGAATGCTAAGCGAATTTATCCTGTATCCCGTTTATTCATGACGATCCTTAATTTTGAATGTGTCCTTATTTTCACATATTTATCATTTGATATCGTTGGTCAATCTTTAGGGATTTGGTTGCTAATTTTAGTATTTACTGTTCCACTTCTGACGATTTTCATCTTCGTATTAGTGTTAGTTCGTCTAAAATGAAGCCACTTAGATTACTATGCGGAAATTGATGGATATTAACCTAGCTTACTGGGAAGAGACTAGGCGATAGCATAATGAGGGTAGAGTGGAAAAAAGAGAAATGAAGACGATAGAAGATGAGATTCGCAAACATAGAAGAGTACATTTTTAACGATTGTTCAGTGGAAAGCCGAAAAATACCGCCATCGAAGTCTACAGAAATTTGAAAATTTCGCTGTGAAAATATCTAGTTGAGTGAACGCCCGTTTTATTTTGGAAAGCTGTTGCTTATCTAGCAGTGTAGAAAAAAGCAGCGAAGCAATTCACATGCCCGCTGCTTTCATTTATTTAAAGATTTTCACGCGTTCATCGAGTGGTTGAAACTCTTTTTCGCTTGGTCGTGCAGTCGGTTTTCCGAACGGCATTTGGGCGTGTAAAGTCCATTGTGTCGGAATTCCCCATTGTTCCTTTACTTCTTCGTCAATGAGCGGCTGATAATGCTGAAGGGAAGCACCAAAGCCTTCGATTTCAAGCGCCGTCCAAATGACATATTGAAGCATACCTGTTGAATGGTTTGAATACAGTGGAAATTTATCTTCATAAAGCGGAAATTTCTCCTGTAAACCTTGTACGATTTCTTCATCTTCGAAGAACAAAATCGTCCCGTAGCCACTGCGGAATCCGTTCATTTTTTGCTCAGTTGGCGCAAAGTCTTGGTCAGCTGGGACAACATTCCGCAACGTCTTTTCAGTGAGATCCCAAAGCTTTTCATGTTGTTCACCTAAAAGAATGACAACACGTCCACTTTGAGAATTAAAGGCTGACGGCGTATGCTTCACCGCAAACTTTACAACTTCTTCAATTCTTTCATCCGAAACGACTTGCTCATTGCTAATGCTGTAAATGGAGCGTCTCTGTTTGATCGCATCATAAAAGCTATCTTGCTTCATGTTCATCGTTATCTCCTCCTGATGTTAGGTGTGTAACTGAATAGAGTTTCCTGACGGATCTTCTGTATGATAATGATGCCCTTCTTGCTTCACTGAAAACCCTAAACGTTGCAAGTTATCAATTACTTGCTTTCTTGTTTCTTCACTTGGCAATAAAATAGAAAACCATTGCAAGCCAACTTGATTCTCGGAAGGCTTCGTTGCCGAAGCTCGATTCCATGTGTTTACTGCAATATGGTGGTGATAGCCACCTGTCGACATGAACAGTGCCTGTTGTGGAAATTCGAAAACAACGTCAAATCCAAGGCCATCACAATAAAATTGTCTTGCCTTTTCCAAATCAGACACGTGCAAATGGATATGACCCATGATCGTACCAGGAGGTAATCCGTTCCACGTTTCCTTCGCTTCAGCAAGTAAACTTTCTGCCTGCAATTGGTCTGTCGTCATCTGAATCTCTCCTGATGCGGAGCGCCATGTCGATGCTGGACGATCGGCATATACTTCAATGCCATTTCCATCAGAATCTGACAAATATAACGCTTCACTTACGAGATGATCCGATGCACCGAGCTGAACCTTCTCTTCAATGATATGTCGCAAAAATGAACCTAAATGAGCACGCGTCGGTAATAAAATTGCAAAGTGATATAAACCTGGATTGTGTGTACCTTTAGGAAGAGGATGAGTCGGCTGTTCGATTACTAAAAGCGGTGTTTCTCCATCCACACCCAAAACGGCTCTTTTACCCGTTCGCTCTAATACTTGAAATCCAATGATTTTTTCATAAAAAGCAAGTGACCGTTCCAGTTGTGCCACTTTTAAACTAACAACATTGACAAACGTATTTAACCTCCGATGAAACCCCATCCCATTTCCTCCTTTTAATCCAATTATGAGTTTAGTTTTTCTCTTATCTTTCTGTCAATGAATCTGTCTTAAACTTTGATCTCTATTTTTTCTTATTTAATATTCCAAGCATCATCAGCTTAACTCGTCTTTTGATTCACTGAAAATGACCTACACTTCAAATAACAAAAAAAGTGGGCAACGGGATAGGACCCGGCCCACTTTTTATTCCTAATGTTTATTTTCCTTTAAATTCAGGCTTACGCTTTTGTGCGAACGCAGCGACGCCTTCCATAACATCCTCTGTTTGGAAACAAACTTTAATTGAAGCTAGTTCTTGCTTTAAAATTGCGGCGAGATCTTGTTCATGACTCGCTGCCAGTAACCGCTTTGAAAAGGTTAGAGCAATTGGTGGTCCCTCCGCAATTTCTGTTGCGAAAGCCATCACGCGATCCATAAACTCAGCTTCAGGGTAAACATCGGTAACTAGTCCGATTTTTTCAGCTTCTTCTGGATAAATATCTCTCCCAGTTAAAATCAACTCCGATGCTCTCGTATGCCCAACGAGTTTTGGAAGGAAATATGTCATTCCAGCATCGGGATTTAACCCTCTGCGAATGTAACCGGTCGTTACTTTCGTTCCGTCAGACATGAAACGGAAATCACAAGCAAGTGTCAACGCGAAACCAGCTCCTGCTGCAATTCCATTGATTGCTGCAATGATTGGCTTATCGTGCTGTGCAATGCCTAATGCAAGCCTTCCGACCCAACCTAAGTCATCGACGAGCATTGTGCGATCCTTCAATCCCGCAGGACCTCTTTTTGCCACTTCAGTTAGATCAAGTCCAGACGAAAAGCCTTTACCACTACCAGTAAGTACGATGACTCTCACTTCATCATCAGTATTTGCCTCTTCAATCGCCTGTTCAAGCGCACCACTTAATTCATCATTAAATGCATTGAGACGATCTGGTCGATTTAATGTTAAGACCCTTACTCCATTTTCAGTACTTACTTGAAGAACACTCACATTCATTCCCCCTCATATATTTGTTTCATTATATTCAATTCTCTCATAATTTCACAGATAAGTGTAACTATTTTTGCAAAAGATAATTTTTTGCCTGTTCATAGATAGAATAGTTCGTGCGTGTTTGCAATGTTTTTAGCAATTCTTCGTCCGAGCGAAACTCGTTGTCTTTTTCATGTTCCGCCCTCCTAACGCGAAGTCGATTTTCATTAATGGAATACGTTTCATCCTCTAAGCATTGCGAAACGATAATTTGCTCGTTAAACGCAGAAGATTCACTTTCTGTAATTACTTGTTTAATCTGGTTTAGTTCCTTCCACTCTATTTCTTTAAGATGAAATGCATATTTTAACGTCCAGCTTCCTTGTTCTAACTTTTCATATGCGAGTGTACCTTTCTCACTTTTTCTCCGAACAACTCGAAAGGTTCCAGCAGGCGTCTCATTAGCATCCCCATCGATTTCGAGTGGTTTTCGGCTAATGTTACTCCCGAAGCCAACATCCAGCACATATGATTTTTCATTGAGTCTTACTACATTTAACACGTGAGTTCCTTCAGTTGCCCAACCGTTCTCAGTATAAACGGTACCTCTCACAAGAATCGTCTCATAATCACGCTCTCGCAAAATTAAATAAAGCAGAGCATTTAGCTCATAGCACAAGCCACCCCGTTGTTGCTTTAACAGCTTGTTCACTAGGAACTGAGGGGTAATTAAATCAGGGCTTCCCCGGAGGACGTCCATATTTTCAAAAGGAAAAGTATCAGCAAAATAAGTAAGTATTTTCGTAAGTTCATCCGTGTTTTTGACAGCAGCTGTCAAGTTCATTTGTTTCCATAACATAGACAAATTTTTTTCCATTATCCAAACTCCTCTTCCTCTAACGATGCATTTAGTCCGTAAGTGAAGAATCCCATACATCGATTTAAATTTCAATAATAAACATATGAACGAAATCAGTTCATCATCCGTCTTAAGACTGAGTGAAATTCATGCGTGCGGTCGTTTGTTTATATGTTGATGCCAAGTAAACTAAAATTGAACGGTGCAAAAGCGTATGTTGGAAAGGGGATCTCTGTCAGTTGTTGCTTTTTTATTTATCGCTCTGTTTGCAAGTCAGTTTATTGCTTTATTTTGAACTGATTACACTTTTTAATCTTTATCCGTGGAACGATCTATCAAAATACACGAGTAAAGAAAAATTGAAGGAAGCAATTGCAAATGGATTCTTCCTCATGGTGTGCCTTGCTTTGTTTTTGACAAATGTCTTCAGTTTAATGGTCATTTCTGTTGTCGGTTTGTTTGTTTTTTTCATGATGCAAGTGCTCGTCTGGTGGCTTCCTTATCTAACAGGTGTTCATGTAAAACAATTTCCAAGAAGTCTTTACGATTCACACTTTCAAGAAACAATTAAAATTTTACCCCCTGTGAAAGACAACATCATTCCAGATGCTCAGCATAACATGCTCCAATTATTGTCATTAGCAACTGTAGTAGTCAGTGCAATGTCTCTGTTTCAAAGCTAAAAGCTCTTGAATTAGGCTGGCTTTAAAATGTATTGCTTTTAACAGAATGTATAAACGGTGCGGTAACTTAAAAGTAAAGGTAAGCGTGAACCGCTTTGGATTCGGACACAACATTCTATTT
>DKGN01000176.1:897-12947 GCA_002453275.1 Caryophanales bacterium UBA6769 | reverse complement strand
TCGAAAAGCGAGAGCACGAGAGCCGATTACGGCAAAACTTGTTGCGAATTTACTCGAAACAGCTGGCGCAACCCGAGTCATTGCGATTGATCTCCACGCACCACAAATTCAAGGTTTTTTCGATATGCCAGTTGATCAATTAATTGCTGTACCGCTTTTAGCGAGCTACTTTAAGAAGAAAGAACTTTCGGATGTTGTCGTTGTCTCTCCTGATCATGGTGGCGTTACCCGTGCTAGAAGATTAGCCGATCGCCTCAAAACCCCGATAGCGATTATTGATAAGCGCCGTCCTCGCCCGAATGTTTCTGAGGTTATGAATATTATCGGGGACATTGAAGGGAAAACAGCGATCATCATTGATGATATTATTGATACAGCAGGAACGATTACCTTAGCCTCAGATGCTTTATTTGAAAGAGGGGCAAAAGAAGTTTATGCTTGCTGTACACATCCAGTGTTATCAGGACCAGCTATTGAAAGGATTGACCACTCAAGCATTAAAGAGCTTGCTGTGACAAATACGATTACGCTACCTGAGGAAAAGAAAATTGACAAAATTATACAGTTATCGATTGCTCCATTGTTAAGTGAAGCGATTATTAGAGTATATGAGCAAGAATCTGTAAGTACGTTATTTGATTAATTTTAAAAATAGTTTAGACTTAATACGATATAGATTGTTCAATTTAAGAAAGGGATGAAGAATATGGCTGAGATTTTAAAAGCCGAAAGTAGAGAATCAACAAAATCAAGCGTTAATCGTTTGCGTAAAGAAGGATTTTTCCCCGCCGTTTTATATGGTGATGAAATTGATAACCAGCCGGTTGCAATTGAAGAAAAAGCTTTCGAAAAAGTATATCGTCAAGTTGGAAGAAGTGGTGTTTTTTCATTGGAGATTAAAGATGAGAAACACCCTGTCATGGTTTACGATTTACAAATTGATCCAATTAAAAACAACGTTGTGCATGCGGATTTCTTCCGTGTAAATATGAACGTTGAAGTAGATGCCGAAATTCCAGTACAGTTGACTGGTTCAGCTCCAGGTGAAAAAGAAGGTGGAATCGTATCCCATATGCTGTATGTGCTTAACGTTAGAGCACTACCAGCAGACTTACCTTCAAACATTGAAATATCACTTGATGATTTGAACATCGGTGACTCAGTCTTAGTTAGCGATTTGAAAGAATCCGCAAACTATACAATTATGAATGCGGATGAAGAAGCGATCGTTTCTGTGCTTGCTCCAAGTGAGGAAGAGCCTGAAGAAACAGAGGCTACTGAGGAAGATGAAGTCTCTGATGAGGCAGAAGAAACTGAAGAAGAAAGCGCCGGCGAAGAAGAATAAGCACGTCTGGATTGAAGAAAGTTTTCAAGAAAATAACACAAGAAAACGGACGAAGGAAAGCGAGATGTTTTCCTTCGTCTCTTTTTCCATTTTAAATACATATTTGGGCAATCGCTGAAAAGGTTGGTGTATGTGATGAAGCTAATTGTTGGACTTGGCAACCCGGGAAAGAAATATAGTGAAACTCGGCATAATATTGGCTTCCAAGTGATCGATCACTTAGCGCATAAGCTTTCAGTTGAGTTAGATAAAGAGAAGTTTGACGCGGTGTACGGCATCCAAACTGTAGGAAACCAAAGGGTAATGTTATGTAAGCCATTAACATTTATGAATTTATCCGGAGATGCGATTCGTCCACTGCTTGAATACTATAATGTTGACATAGACAATATGTTAGTGATTTATGATGATCTCGATCTCGTCCCTGGAAAGTTAAGACTTCGCCAAAAGGGAAGTGCTGGTGGTCATAACGGTATGCGGTCAATTATTCAACAGATTGGGACTGACAAATTTAAACGATTGCGGTTTGGTATTGGACGGCCACCACATCCGAAAATGAAAGTTGTTGACTATGTTCTTGCTCGCTTTCAGCAAGATGAGTTGGCTACGATACAAGATGCTGTTGAAAATGCTACACTCGCTTGTGAAAAGTGGTTATCGACTCCATTTTTGGAAGTGATGAATGATTTTAACCGTTAATGCGTAAGCTGTCTGTATAGACTTTCCTTCCTCTGTTTATACTAAAATGAAGAATCTTCAAACAGAGGAGGTCAGCACAATGGCAATTCGCTATGAATGCCGGCATTGTGGAAAGGCGATTGGAAAGCTTGATAATTTTGCGGTTGAGGAACATGATCTTGGATTTCAAGCGTTAACGAATGAAGAAAGATTAGAAATGATTGAGTATGAGCAAAATGGTGACATTAAAGTGAAGGCCATTTGTGAAAATTGTCAGGAAGCTTTAGAGAGGAATCCTACTTTTCATCAGCTTGATTCATTTATTCAATAGATCTTACTAGTTGAGAAAGTAAAGTTAACATTGAACGATCGTTAGCACACTGTGCCCACCTATTTTATTTAAAAGGTGGGCTAAACATGTCGCTAATTTTAAGGGGGGAAGCTATCCATGCTGGCATTACGACACTATTTTCAAGGTGGAAGTGAAATTGCTTCAGTCATTAGCGGTGTCGAAGCCGACTTGCAGGAACAGCTCATTGCAGGCTTAACAGGCTCCTCACGAGCCTTGTTTATGGCAAGTTTATTTAAAAATACGAAACGACCACAGCTCATATTGACACATAATTTATATCAAGCACAAAAAGTGTATGATGACTTACTAGAGTTGGTCGGAGATGAACACGTTTCACTTTACCCGGTCAATGATTTAATCTCATCTGAAATTGCAATCGCAAGTCCAGAGTTAAAAGCACAACGGCTTCAAGTTTTAATGCAATTAGTTCAAAGCCCATCACGTATTGTCGTATCACCAATCGCTGGTGTTAAACGGATGATTGCACCGAAAAGCGAATGGTTAAAAGCGATTATTGACTTAAAAGTAAGTGATGATATAGACATTGAAGCATTGTTGCAAACCTTAATTGCCAGTGGGTATTCACGGACCCCGATGGTGGCGACACCCGGGGAGTTTAGTATGCGTGGTGGAATATTGGATATCTTTCCATTAACAGAAGAGCAACCTGTTCGGGTTGAGTTTTTTGATACAGAAATTGATTCTATTCGTTACTTTGACGTGGAGAGTCAACGTTCTGAGGGGAAAGTCGAAGAAATTACAATCGGTCCAGCCTCTGAAATGCCATTGTTTGCTAAGCATTTTGCGCACGGTGCTGAACAATTAAAAGCAAGGCTAGAACAGACACTTAAAAAGGTAAAAAGCAAAGCTGTCAAAGAACAAGTAGTAGAAAAGATTGGTTTTGAAGTAGATAAGCTAGAAAACAATGAGTCGTTTCAAGGAATCTATAAATACATCTCATTGTTTTTTCAACAACCTGAAAGTTTGTTAGATTATTTACCAGGAAATGGTCTCGTTCTTTTTGATGAGACGACCCGTATTCAAGAAGTTTCACAGCAATTAGATAAAGAAGAAGCTGAATGGAATACCGCTATGCTAGAGCAAGGAGAAACGGTGTCAGATTTACTCATGTCGTATCCATTTGAGTCACTGTTTCAACAACGTGAGCAACAAAGGATTCATCTCTCGCTTTTTTTACGACACGTACCCTATACAAATCCGGAAAATGTCGTAAACGCAAACTGCAAGTCGATGCAACAATTCCATGGGCAAATGGACGTACTAAAAGCTGAAATTGACCGTTGGAAAAAAGCGAATTTCTCAATTGCTTTTTTAGCAGCGGATGAAGAGCGAGCGAAGCGGATTGAACGCATCATGAATGATTATGAGATTGATGTTGTCCAATCGGATGGAACGAAGCCATTAACGAGTGGTTCCATTCAAATTTTAACGGTTAATTTATCGAATGGGTTTGAATTGCCGATTGAACGAGTAGCCGTTGTTACAGAAGAAGAGGTTTTTAGTAAACGGGTACGAAGACGAAGACGAACCGAAAAAATGTCTAATGCGGAACGGATAAAAAGCTATTCTGAATTAAAGGTTGGCGATTATATCGTTCACGTGAATCATGGAATCGGAAAATATCTAGGTATTGAGACATTGGAAATTAACGGAAACCACAAAGATTATTTGCACGTTAAATATGCAAAAAATGACACGTTATATGTTCCAGTTGATCAAATTGATCAAGTCCAAAAGTATGTCGGTTCGGAAGCAAAGGTTCCAAAAATTCACTCGCTCGGAGGAAGCGAGTGGAAACGGACTAAAAAACGAGTTCAATCGTCCGTTGAAGACATTGCCGATGAGTTAATTAAGTTATATGCCGAGCGTGAAGCGAGCAAAGGTGTGAAATTTGATAAAGATATTGAAGAACAAAAGGATTTTGAAGCTTCTTTTCCATATCAAGAAACGGCAGATCAATTACGAGCCATTGAAGAAATAAAGGCAGATATGGAATTAGAACGTCCGATGGATCGGCTTCTATGTGGGGATGTCGGTTATGGAAAGACCGAGGTCGCTTTGCGGGCTGTGTTCAAAGCCATTATGACGGGAAAACAAGTGGCAATTCTTGTTCCAACAACGATTTTGGCTCAACAACATTACGAAACGATGCGTGAGCGATTTAGTGAACATCCGATCAACATTGCTGTTTTGAGTCGCTTCCGAACGAAAAAACAACAAACAGAAACATTAAAAGGGTTAAAAAATGGCACGATTGACGTTGTCGTCGGAACCCATCGTTTACTTTCTAAAGATGTTGTCTATCGTGATCTCGGTTTGCTAATCGTTGATGAAGAGCAACGTTTCGGTGTGAAACATAAAGAGAAAATCAAACAGATGAAAGCAAACATAGACGTTTTAACATTAACGGCAACACCGATCCCGAGAACGCTGCATATGTCGATGCTCGGTGTTCGTGATTTGTCTGTCATTGAAACGCCACCAGAAAACCGCTTTCCAGTACAAACATACGTCGTAGAGTATAATGCGGCGCTTATTCGCGAAGCAATTGAACGTGAATTATCAAGAGAAGGGCAAGTCTACTTTTTGTTTAACCGTGTAGAGAGTATCGAACGGATGGCAGAACAGATTAAAATGCTCATCCCTGAAGCGAGAGTTGCGCATGCTCATGGTCAAATGTCAGAGGGAGAGCTTGAAAATGTAATGCTTGACTTCCTTGATGGCCAATATGATGTTCTCGTCAGTACGACGATTATTGAGACAGGTGTAGACATTCCCAACGTGAATACGCTCATCGTATACGACGCTGATAAAATGGGATTATCACAATTGTATCAATTGCGTGGACGAGTCGGACGGTCCAACCGTGTCGCATACGCTTATTTCACGTATCAACGGGATAAAGTGTTAACAGAGGTTGCTGAAAAGCGATTACAAGCGATTAAAGAATTTACGGAGCTCGGTTCCGGCTTTAAAATTGCGATGCGTGATTTAACGATTCGAGGGGCGGGAAACTTATTAGGCTCTGAACAACATGGATATATAGACTCTGTTGGATTTGACCTTTATTCACAAATGCTCCAAGAGGCAATCGAAGAGAGAAAAGGCATTGTCGAGAAAGAACCACCGTTTTCAGTTGAAATTGAACTCCAAGTCGATGCTTACATTCCGTCAACGTATATCGAAGATGAATATCAAAAAATTGATATGTACAAACGTTTCCGTGCACTTACAACAGAGCAAGACGTTTCAGATTTAGAGGATGAAATGATCGATCGATTTGGGGATTTTCCAAATGAAGTGGCGTTATTGTTTGCGGTGTCACGAATGAAGATGATAGCGAAGCAATTAAAAATCGAATCAATCAAAGAGAAGAAACGGGAGTTTGTGTTGTTATTCTCTGAACAGGCAGCAGACATTATCGATAATACGAAATTATTTGAAATCGTCAGTAGCGTTGATAGGCGAATTCATTTAGGTACTGTCGGGAATCAAGTGAAGGTCGTCTTACGAGCGAAGGGTGACAACGATATGAAAGTGAGTGAGTTACTCACGATGCTATTACAACAGCTCACTGCAGCGATTAAACAAGAAAAAACAACAGCATGAAAAATTTTACAGAACAATTACAAAACGGAAACATTTGGACTTCCTGAAGATTTTATGAATAAGACGAGCAATGCGACGGATAATAAAGGAAAGGAAATGGTGATTATTACTTGTCAAGCCATTTTACGTAACTATTCCAGCTTTTACAAACAGAGAAAGTGAGGCATCTGAGATATGAAAGCAACAGGAATTGTACGTCGCATTGATGATTTAGGGCGTGTCGTCATCCCGAAAGAAATTCGCAGGACATTAAGAATTCGAGAGGGAGATCCGTTAGAAATATTCGTCGATCGTGATGGGGAAGTCATTTTAAAAAAGTATTCTCCTATTAGTGAGTTAGGTGATTTTGCTCAGGAATATGCTGAGTCGTTGTCAGAGCACTCTGATCACCTCGTACTTGTTTCTGATCGCGATACGATCATTGCAGTTTCAGGTGGTTCAAAAAAGGAATTTTTAAGCAAGCCTAACGGAAGTGCAGTTGAGCAATGCATGAATGAACGAGCGACAATCCTACAATCAGACGGTCATGCTGAAGTCATTGAAGGGAATGAGTTTTCGGGTTCATTTTGTCTAGCACCGATTGTTGCAGGCGGCGATCCAATCGGAGCGGTTATCATGCTCGCAAAAGAAGGCGACACATTAGGTGAGATGGAGCAGAAGTTATCTGAAACGGCCGCAGGGTTTTTAGCTAGACAAATGGAGCAGTAGTAATGAAGATGAAGAAGAGACGGGCAACCGTCTCTTTTTTCATGCGGGTAAATAGGCGAGCCATCCTTCATTATTTGCTATACTAATGTCGTACTTTAAATTTCCTTTATGACTAGTAAGCAGGTGCAAGTATGAAGTTAGATGAAGGTAAGCAGCTTTTCAATAGTGCGCTTTTTTTAACATTAGCAGCGCTGTTTGCAAAAGTCCTTAGTATCGCCTATCGAATTCCTTATCAGAACATAACCGGTGATCTCGGTTTTTATATTTATCAGCAAGTGTATCCGATCCACGGTATCGTTTTTACGCTTGCAATGTACGGGTTTCCAATCGTGATTTCAAAACTTGTTGCCGAGCAAGTGAGGGAAGGGCAACAGGCTGTTAAAGAGATTGCTCGCGTGTCATTTCGGCTTCTTTTGTTTTTAAGTGTGTTCGCATTCATTGTCCTTTTTTTGATGGCACCTTTTATTGCTAGCATGGTCGGTGATGAACAGTTACAAACGGCATATCGAGCAATGTCCTTTTCGCTATTATTGATCCCGTTTATTTCTGTTTTGAGAGGGTTGTTTCAAGCGGAAGAAAATATGATACCTACAGCACTTTCACAAATAGGGGAGCAGCTGATCCGCGTGTTCGTCATTCTTTTGTTGTCTTTTTACTTTATGAATAATGGATTTGGTGTTTATGCCGCTGGAGCTGGTGCTGCATTTGGTTCGGTTGCTGGTGGTGTGACTAGCTTGCTTGTGCTAGGGGTATTTTATCGGAGATGGAAGCGTGCGTCACCGCCGATACCAACGACTGATAAAAAGCAAAACAAGCAGACGTGGGACCTTGCAAAACAAATCTTCTTGCAAGGTTTGGCGGTTTCAGTTGGTGCTCTGTCTCTCATCTTGTTTCAACTTATTGACTCGTTTACAATTTTAAAACAATTACAAGTGTTTGGATTTGCTTCTTTAGATGCAAAAATAGTCAAGGGTGTATTTGACCGTGGGCAACCGTTGTTGCAATTAGGTTTTACAATTGCTACATCGCTATCACTCGTTATCGTGCCGGCGATTGTAACGGCATCGGTTCAAGGAAAGATACAGGAAGCAAGAGCAAAGGCTGGCTTTGCATTAAAATGTTGTATCGTGACGAGTCTAGCGGCATCCATTGGTCTTTTCATCATTATGGAACAGACAAACGTCATGCTGTTTAAGGATACACAAGGTTCAGGATATTTAGCTATATTAGGCTTTACTATTTTTTTCGGTTCGCTTACATTAACTTCGATTGCGATTTTGCAAGGGACCGGTCATGTGAAAAAGACACTCGTTATCGTAGCGATTGGACTTTCACTTAAGTGGTTAATGAACGTGGTGTTTATCTCACGCTACGGTATTTATGCAGGGGCATGGGCGACTGTCATTAGCTATGCTGTTATGGCGATTATTTCATTACGATACATTCAAAAGGTTCTTTCCCTTTTTTCAACGTATCGTTTACGCTTCTTACGAACTGTTCTTGCGGTTAGTGGGATGGCTGTCGTTGCTTACGTATGGAAGCAGGTTATTACAATGGCTTTATCTACGAGTGGTAGATTGACAGCGACGGGAGTTGCTTTATCAACTGTGTTAATCGCAATTATCATTTNNCTCGTGTTACTGTTGCGTGTGTTTACACCGACAGAGTTATTATATTTTCCGAAAGGCCATATGCTGAGCAGAAATCAGGTGGAAAGGAAGTCGTAAAGTGGTAAATATTGAAGTAGTTGGACTCGGAGCCGGTGATTTAGAGCAAATGCCGCTTCATATATATATAAAGCTTAAAAATGCGACGTCTTTATATTTAAGGACGAGCGACCATCCAGCGGCACAACAATTGGCTCAGGAAGGCATTGCCTTTACTTCGTTTGACAATGTGTATAAGCGTTATGAGAGCTTTGAGGAAACGTATGCCGCCATCGTGTCTACGTTAATGCAGGAGCATGCATCAGAACCGATTATCTATGCCGTTCCAGGTCACCCCATGGTTGCTGAGAAAACAGTTCAGCTACTCTTGGAAGCGGATAAAAACGGGAAAGCTAAAGTAAACATTATCGGTGGACAAAGCTTTCTTGACTCTTTATTTTCAGCTGTCCAAATTGATCCGATCGATGGGTGTCAAATTGTCGATGCTATGACTGTTACGGGTGCAGAATTGGAAATTCAACACCATATCATTGTTGTTCAAGTATATGATCAGATGATGGCTTCACACGTTAAATTAACGCTTATGGAGCGTCTACCTGATGATTACATCGTTACAATTGTTCATGCTGCGGGAAGTGAATCCGAATTGGTACGAAACTTACCACTCTATGAGTTGGATCGAGATATGACGATGAATCAACTTACAGCCGTTTATGTTCCACCCGTTCAAGATGAGGCATTGCTGTATAATGAGTTTAACAAGCTACGTGATGTTATTGCAGTTTTGCGGGGGCCAAATGGTTGTCCGTGGGACCGAAAACAAACACATGAAAGCTTAAAAAAATATTTAGTTGAAGAAACAGAAGAAGTATTAGAAGCCATTGATGGAGATGATATTGCACATTTAGTTGAAGAGCTCGGCGATGTCCTCCTTCAAGTGATGTTGCATTCGCAAATTGGTGAAGACAACGGATACTTTACAGTAGATGATGTCATCCGCTCGACGACTGAAAAAATGATTCGTCGTCATCCACATGTTTTCGGTGATGTTCAAGTTGAATCGGAAGAAGAACTTACGGATTTGTGGGAAAAAATTAAAAAAGAAGAAAAAACAGAACGGGATTAGGTACATGGCGGTAATTTATGAGAGGGGTTGGAAACTTGAGATTAGATAAATTTTTAAAAGTATCGCGATTAATTAGACGAAGAACAGTTGCGAAGGAAGTTTGTGATAAAGGGAGAATCTCACTTAATGGGCAAGTTGCAAAAGCAGGTACGAATGTAAAAGCTGGCGATGAGTTGGCGATCCAATTTGGTCAAAAGCTTGTCACTGTAAAAGTGAACGAAATTAAGGAACGGGTTAGGAAAGAGGAAGCGGACGCGATGTACACGGTTATCCGTGAAGAAAACTTAGACGTGAATTAAAGGAATGAACTAAGTGCTCAAGGTCTTCATCTTCGTTTATAATTCGCAAATGGATGAACAATTTCCTTTTTTGTTCGAATGAGGGGTAGAAGATTGATTGCCCCTTAGTATTGAGTGATGAACTATTTAACTTTCACGAGATGCTTATGCCTTCAAGATTAAGTTTATTTTCTGTAGATCTTTGTACAGGCCGTTCTAAAATATTTCATTTCCCCATATATTGGCATTAAAAGGGGGAGGGCGTATGGAACGGTATCATTATGGACAACCGAATGAAGACGAGGTTAAACCTGAGCATAATCTCATTTTAAAAGGACGAAAACAGCTAGAGATTACTGGTGTCAAACATGTTGAAAGCTTTGATAATGAAGAATTCTTGCTTGAAACAGTGATGGGATTTTTGGCTATTCGTGGCCAAAATTTAAAAATGAAAAATTTAAGTGTTGAACGTGGCATTGTTTTAATAAATGGAAAAATCATTGATCTTCTTTATTTAGATGAACATGAAGGGGATAAGGCTAAAGGCTTTTTTAGCAAGCTGTTTAAATGACGTTGACTGTCCAATTTTATACGATTGTCTCGATGATGTTGATGGGTGTTTTTGTTGGAGCTGCCGTCGATACGTATGGACGATTTATGCATCCTAGTCGTTGGTCAATTGCACTTTTTTTTAGCGATATTCTATTTTGGATTGTTCAAGGTTTACTCATTTTTTTCGTTTTACTAAAAGTGAATGAGGGAGAAATTCGCTTCTATGTATTTCTTGCTTTAATTTGCGGATTTGCGATGTACCGTGCTTTATTCCAAAGGTTGTTTAACCATGTATTAAATATACTCATTCGATTCTTCAATGCATTCATTCGTGGTGCGGTCAAAGTCGTAAACACCATTATATTGAATCCAGTAAAGTTCACATTTCGATTATTGTTTCGCATCCTCATTTTTTTCGGAGGCGGATTCGTCGCTTTTGGGCTTTTCATTACTAGGCTATTAGGCTCAATAATGAAGTGGTTTGGACGCTTCATTTGGCACTTTACTCCTGATTTTGTAAAAAAACAGTTGGAAAAGGTAGCAGGAATTCCGAAAGTCGTGCAGAATAAGATTAAAAAGTGGATTGATCGATTTTAGGGGGATTTGCGATGAGTCAAGCGAGGAGAAGGGCTCTTCAGGAAGCGACGTTACAATACGTTCAAGAAAAGCAAGTCTATGACAAAATAAAAAAACGTAGACGTCGAGGATTGTATCGACGTTTATTCGCATATAGTATTTTAACTGGCATTATAACATTTGCTTTTTTGTCAATTTTTATTTCTCAACATACGCTGTTGAATGAAAAAGTTAAAGAGAAGGCAGAATTAGAGGCAGAATTAGAACTTGCAAATAAACAACAAATTGATCTTCGAGAAGAAATAAAGAAACTGAACGATTATGAGTACATTGGCGAAATTGCAAGAAGAGATTATTTTTTCTCTAATGATGGAGAAACAATCTTTACGTTTCCGAATGAATCTTCTGGAAATTGACACAATGTTAAAAAACTTGGTATACTAGGACTAAATGGATAGATTTTTTAAGGAGGATCACTTTTTACATGTCAATTGAAGTAGGCAGCAAGCTGAAAGGAAAAGTAACTGGGATTACAAATTTTGGGGCATTTGTAGAGCTGCCAAATGGAAAGACAGGGCTTGTTCATATTAGTGAAGTGGCTCATAAGTATGTCAAAGACATTAAAGAGCATTTAAAGGTAGGCGAACAAGTCGAAGTCAAAATTGTTCAGGTTGAACAAGATGGTAAGATTGGGCTTTCTATTAAAAGAGCGACGGAGGAGCCACCTAGAAGGAATCAAAATCGAAGAAACTTTCGAAGAGGTGGACCTGCACAAGGTTCATCTAGACGCCCACAAAACTTTGAAGACCAACTTAGTCGGTTTTTAAAGGATAGTGAGGAACGTTTGTCAACGTTAAAGCGACAGACTGAATCGAAGCGTGGTGGAAGAGGCTCCAGGCGTTCATAGAGCTTGCTGTTTTATTGATATAATATACTTTAAGGCACCGATCATCGGTGCCTTTTATATGTTTTCATAGAGTAAGGGATAAGGGTTGGCCTAGCGGGAGTAGGTTGCTTATTGACAACAAGCGTCATTATTTGTTATGATATTCTTCGTCTTGACTAAACGTATGGCGGCGTAGCTCAGCTGGCTAGAGCGTGCGGTTCATACCCGTAAGGTCGGGGGTTCGATCCCCTC
>DKGN01000176.1:0-745 GCA_002453275.1 Caryophanales bacterium UBA6769 | reverse complement strand
GGTTCGATCCCCTCCGCCGCTATCCAAATGTTAAATGAACTCTAAAAAAGCTACAGATTCGTTCTGTAGCTTTTTGTGATCTTGGTTTCAAAATCTAGCAATCGAAAAAACAATTGTCGGTTTCTAGTAGAAAACATACTAAATCAATCGTCACCTTATTTTATTCGGCACAATTTTAAAAGCAATTCGTGTTTTTCGTTACATCTTGAGTAGGACTTAAGCCAAGAGTGCTTTCAAATTCTTTCGGAACAACGAGAATCTCGTCGAGAAGTTTTTCATTATAGGTGTGTTCGTTTGACAAAAATTGGAGCGACCCTATGTTTTAATGAATAGCAACTCAATGACGACGAAAACGTTGGAAGGGATTGATGTATGTAATGAAAAATTTTGTAGAAGCAAAAGGAGAACAAGTTCTACTCTTTAAATTGAAACAGTTTCTCGGAAAACTAGAAAGCGCTATCATTCAATCTGGTATTTTGTTCTTTGCGATTGGACTCCTGCTTGGACGAGCTGTCATTTTAAATGAAATGAGTCCATTTGCGCTTCCGTTCTTTGCTGCAGTGTTGTTACTGAAGCGGGAAGGCTCGCGAATCACATTCCTCGCCGTCATTTTAGGTGCCTCGCTATACTCGATTGAAAATACAATTTTTGTAACGACAGGACTCGTTCTTTATATGATCGTCATTAAGATTGTGGAAAAGCGAGCGTTAAATGTTCAAAAAGCGGTCCCATTCGTCGTTTTCTT
>DKGN01000061.1 GCA_002453275.1 Caryophanales bacterium UBA6769 | reverse complement strand
CAAACGGCGGCGTATTTGGCTCACTTATGTCAACCCCAATCTTAAACGGGCCACAAGTCGGTATTTTAGGAATGCACACGATTCAAAATCGACCAGTTGCTGTAGGCGATAAAATGGAAATCCGTCCAATGATGTATATCGCACTATCCTATGATCATAGGATCGTAGATGGACGTGAAGCTGTACAATTTTTAGTTAAAGTGAAAGAAATGATTGAAGATCCGGAAACATTGCTACTTGAAGGATAACCATTAAAAAAATATGTGATAATCACGACATCCCATTTGAGGGCACGGTAAAAGTGTTCCCTAAATGGGATTTTTCTTTGAGCAAGATGAAAAAATCTTGTCAAACGTTTTGAAATGAATTAAAATTAGTACCAGATCATAATATTTGATATAAATAATAATGTGCATAAGCAAAATGTAAAGGAGATTCATTATGAATGCAGGAATTTTAGGGTTAGGAAAATATTTACCCGAGCGTGTATTGACGAATGCTGATTTAGAGGAAATCGTCGATACATCTGACGAATGGATTCGCACGAGAACAGGTATTGAAGAAAGAAGAATTGCTGGAGATGAGATTAGTACGTCTTATATGGCGACAGAAGCTGCCAAAGAAGCAATTCACAATGCCGGCTTAACGGCAGAAGACATTGATATGATTTTAGTTGCTACGGTTACGCCAGATTATGGTTTTCCGTCTGTCGCATCAATGGTGCAACATAACTTAGGAGCGAGACAAGTCCCAGCAATGGATGTTAGTGCAGCGTGTGCAGGCTTTATTTATGCAACTGTTACGGCAAAACAATTTATTGAATCGGGGACAGCTAAACATGTCCTTGTCATCGGAGTAGAGAAATTATCAAAAATAACAGACTACACTGATCGAAATACGTGTGTCTTATTTGGTGACGCCGCAGGGGCAGCCGTCATCGGTCCTGTTAGCGATAATAAAGGTGTTTTATCATTTGAATTAGGAACAGATGGAAGCGGATTAAAGCATTTATTCCAAGACGAAGATTTTATTTATATGAACGGGAGAGAAGTCTTTAAGTTTGCTGTGCGCCAAATGGGTGAATCTTCATTAAATGTAATTGAAGCTGCTAACTTAGAAAAAGAAGACGTAGATTACTTCATCCCTCACCAAGCGAATTTACGAATTATGGAATCAGCAAGACAGCGTTTAGGTGTTCCGTTTGAAAAAATGGCTTATACTGTAAATAAATATGGAAATACGTCTTCATCTACGATTCCAATTGCTCTTTATGAGGCTCTTGAAGAAGGAAAAGTGAAAGAAGATGACGTCATTGTCATGGTAGGATTCGGTGGAGGATTATCTTGGGGGGCCTTAACTCTTCGCTGGGGAAAATAATCAATGTAGGTAGTATAGTTTCACAAAGGAGAGATACAAGATGGAAAAGAATCGAGTCGTAATTACAGGAATGGGTGCTGTAACTCCATTAGGGCTAGATACTCAAACAACTTGGACTAATGCAGTAAATGGCGTTTCCGGAATTGGGGAATTATCAAGACAAGATCCCGATGATTTTCCTGTAAAGGTAGTAGGAGAAGTAAAAGACTTCGATCCGACAGAGTTCGTTGACCGAAAAGAAGCACGGAGAATGGATCGCTTCACTCAATTTGCAGTCGCAGCTTCATTAATGGCCGTCAAAGACGCCAACTTAGAAATTACCGAGGAATTAGCGCCAAGGGTTGGCGTATGGATTGGTTCTGGTATTGGCGGTATGGAAACATATGAACAACAATTTAAAACATTTTTAGAAAAAGGCCAGCGACGTGTAAGTCCATTTTTTGTTCCAATGCTAATCCCTGACATGGCGTCTGGACAAGTGTCAATCCTATTAGGTGCAAAAGGTATAAATTCATGTACAGTAACAGCGTGTGCAACAGGAACTAATTCAATTGGTGATGCGTTTAAGGTTATTCAACGCGGAGACGCTGATGTCATGATAACTGGCGGAGCAGAGGCGCCAATTACAGCGATGGCATTAGCCGGGTTCAGTTCTGCAAAAGCACTGTCGCTTAATCCAGATCCGGATACGGCTTGTCGTCCATTTGATGCCGACCGTGATGGGTTTATTATGAGTGAAGGTGCAGGCATTCTCGTGCTAGAATCATTAGAATCAGCAAAAAGTCGAGGTGCCAAAATCTACGCTGAAATCGTCGGTTATGGCTCAACAGGTGATGCTTACCACATCACAGCACCTGCCCCTGGAGGTGAAGGTGGCGTTAGAGCGATGAAGCAGGCGATACAAGATGCTAATCTGAATCCCTCAGATATTGATTATATTAATGCTCACGGAACGAGCACAGAGTATAATGATAAATTCGAAACGACAGCAATTAAAACTGTGTTTGAAGATCATGCATACAAGTTGGCAGTCAGTTCAACTAAATCAATGACAGGTCATCTTCTTGGAGCGGCCGGAGCTGTGGAAGCAATCTTCTCAATTAAAGCCATCGAAGAAGGGATTATTCCACCAACAATTAACTATGAAACACCCGATCCTGAGTGTGATTTAGATTATGTACCGAACGAATCTAGAAAACAAACAGTAAATTCAGTCCTATCGAACTCACTTGGTTTCGGTGGCCATAATGCTACCCTAGTTTTTAAAGCATATAAAGAGTAAAACAAAAACAGCTGTTCAGTGGATGAACAGCTGTTTAATTTACTTGAGTTCCTTCTTCCAGTTCCCATAGTTTCTCAAAAAACGAATGTCCTTTTACTAACTTTTCACAGAGTATATAATGTTTATCGCTCCAGCCTACTTCAAGCTCATGGAATAAAGCCGACCACGCATCTTCAAAATTCATAACTTGATATTTAATGTATTGATCAGGGTTCCATTCTGTTAACCAGTAGCGCAGCTCTGCAACACTTCCTGTTGAATACAAATGATCAAGTGTCATGAAAAGAAGCTGTTTTAATTGCCTTTCCTTTCTTGTTAAACCAAGCATACTATTTGGGCTAGGAGATAAGATATGATATTCCTTTTCTCTCGTATTACACTGTTTAATTGTATAATTTTTCATTTTTGCTTTTTCAACTAATTCGATTACTGCTTTCTCTTGTCTTGGAATGAGACGACTCTTTCTAATTGGAATTTTATAACCTAACGTGTTGACACAAAGCACTTTATTCCCATCCGTTACAATAAAACAATATTCAATTTGTATTCGTTGAGTATGCTTTCTTACAAAGGCTTTTTTGTAAACTTCGCTTAATAAAGTTTCTGGAATGTCGAGTAGTTCATTTTCAATATATACCATTAATGAGGTCGCGACTTTTAATACGGGAACTTGATCAAGAACTTCAATGAAGTCATCTTTTCTCCATTCATGAAACTCACAGACGTTATAACCATTTTCTTCTCCCTCAAACCAATTAACCCAAACATCGTTAAGAAACAACATTCGTAACCCCTCACTTCTCAACTGTTTATATATACGTAGAATTTATTGTAAAAACAGTATAGTCAGGAGAATCTTGTTTTATTCGTGTGAAAATTGCTCAAAGTCTTCTAGATGGCAAGTATATGCTACAAGTGATGAGGAAAATTCCAAACAAAAAAATATATAAATCAGGTTGACCTAAAATAAACATGAAATACGTCATCATACCGTGTCCAGTAGTAATAATATTTAAGTACGCAATGAGTGTCACTCCAGAAATTATTGAAAAACCAAAACCAACCATCAACAAAAAAAACCGAAAAATCATCGCTTGTCCCCACTAGTCGAATCTGTTCTGCTAATCATGAACGAAGACTCCTTATAATCAATCTAGCTTGTTAGTGCGATCGTATGGGACAACCTTACTAATTATTCATTAAATGAATTAATTAAAGTAAAAAAACCTCTTTCTCGAATAGAAAGAGGAGGGTGAAAAAGTAATCCATATTTACTTTACTATGTTAATTTCTAAGCAGGCCCATGGCACGCTC
>DKGN01000060.1:6464-8658 GCA_002453275.1 Caryophanales bacterium UBA6769 | reverse complement strand
TTGAAGATGAAAAAGAAAGTATTTGGATGATGGCCAATGCCTATTATAAATTGATTTCTGCTTTTGATAAATCAGTCAATAAGCAAGAAGAGCAAGAAGAGGAAAAGACTAAAAAAAGTGTAAAAAATTAATAGGGTGATTCCGTGAAAAAAAAAGGAATGAACTCCATTCAGAGAGGACAAGCGATAACGTTTCGTCTTCCAGCTGACACACCAGACCATATATTGAAGCAGCTACAAAAACTTAGAGAAACTGAAAAGCGAAACTTTTCTAGTACGATCGCATCTTTTGCGCTAGAAGGTGTGAAAGAATCTTTAGTGAAAGAGCGCGAATCGTTAACGATTCCATTACCGAAACAATTAACACCTGAACAAAGAAGTTGGCTACGTCATGCGCAGTCTGAAGCATTAATTGGCACGATTGTTTACCAACTCATTGAAGATCCAGTCCGGGCTACAGCTTTATTTGCTACATTAAACAGTAATGCAAGAGACATTGATGAAGCCCTTTACTTGCAAGAGCCAGAGATAGTTAGTGAAGACTCTACAGATGAACATCAGCAACCTATTGAAAATGATGATAGTAATGATGATCTTGCGAATTTTGATTTAACAAAAGCACAGCAAGATATTAATCATTTACGCAATGAAGAGAGAGTTGAAGAAGACAAGTCTGATTTGCTAGATGACTTTATTGCGCAAATGAATAGGTAAAGGGTGTGAGAAGAAGCTTCCTTCTTCTCACACCCTGTCCTTTTATGCTTCAACTTCCTTATTTCGTTTTGATGGCATCATGAAATCTTGGAATTGACTCTTTAATTTTTCACGTGATTTACTGTTTCTGAGTAAGAAAGCAACCCCAAGGACAACAGTAGTAATCGCAAGCTTATTCTTTTTCAATTATATTCAGCCTCCTTTATGCTTCACCCGTATCGTTCCCTATTATTCGTCAAAATAATCATTATTTCCTGGGCAATATACGACATTATTTTCATAAATGAGGTTAGACTATAACAAGATTCTGACAGCATGAATAGCTCATTAGGAGGTTGAACAATAAGAGGTGTACTTCATAAAGTTCCGTTTTTTTGCTGCTTACTTCATTTCTGTTATAGCAATTCCACAAGCCTCAGCAACGCCTTCACCGTATGAGGGGTCGGCCTTGTAACAATTTTGGATATGTCGCATTTTTATCTTTTCCGGTGCATCTCCTAGGGCCCGTGCTGTATTCGCAAATAATACTTCTTTTTGTTCATCGTTCATTAAGTTAAATAAACGACCAGGTTGTTCATAGTATTGGTCATCATCTTCTCTAAAATTCCATTCATACGCAGCACCATCTAATTCAAGTGGTGGCTCTTTAAAGTTAGGTTGTTCCTGCCACTCATCATAACTATTCGGTTCGTAATGTAATGTGCTTCCTTTATTTCCGTCAACCCGCATTTGACCATCACGATGATAACTGTGGAAAGGGCAGCGAGGCGTGTTAACCGGAATTTGGTGGTGATTGACACCTAAGCGATAGCGTTGTGCGTCCCCGTAAGAAAACAACCTTCCTTGAAGCATCCTGTCAGGTGAAAAGCCAATTCCTGGTACGATGTGTGCTGGGTTAAATGCAGCTTGTTCAACGTCAGCAAAGTAATTATCAGGATTACGGTTGAGTTCGAACTTTCCAACCTCAATGAGCGGAAACTCATCTTTGTACCAGACTTTTGTTAGATCAAACGGATTGTATGGCATATTTTTTGCTTGTTCTTCAGTCATCACTTGGATGTACATTTTCCAGCTTGGAAAAGCTTCATTTTCAATGCTGTCATACAAATCTCGTTGGTGAGATTCACGATCGCTACCAATAAGCACTGCAGCTTCTTCATCTGTTAAATTTTCAATCCCTTGTTCTGTTCGAAAATGAAATTTAACCCAAAAGCGCTCGTTATTATCGTTAATCATACTGAAAGCATGACTACCAAAGCCATGCATGTGTCGATATGATTTTGGGATACCGCGGTCGCTCATAATAATCGTTACTTGATGAAGTGCTTCAGGTAACGATGACCAGAAGTCCCAATTGTTTCTTGGACTACGCATGTTTGTACGAGGATCACGTTTCACAGCATGATTCAAATCTGGAAACTTTAATGGGTCTCTCATGAAAAAGACGGGTGTGTTATTACCAACTAAATCCCAGTTCCCTT
>DKGN01000060.1:0-6306 GCA_002453275.1 Caryophanales bacterium UBA6769 | reverse complement strand
CAACTAAATCCCAGTTCCCTTCCTCAGTGTAAAATCTTAACGCAAACCCACGAATGTCTCGCTCTGCATCAGCCGCACCCCTTTCACCGGCGACAGTAGAAAAACGAGCGAACATGTCTGTCTGTTTACCAATCTCTGAAAATAACTTTGCCTTTGTATATTTTGTAATGTCGTGTGTAACAGTGAACGTTCCGAATGCGCCAGACCCTTTTGCATGCATGCGTCGTTCAGGAATGACTTCGCGATCAAAATGAGCAAGCTTTTCTAAAAACCAAACGTCCTGTAACAACATCGGTCCTCTTGCTCCTGCAGTCATTACGTTCTGATTATCAGCTACTGGAGCACCAGCAGCAGTCGTTAACTTCTTTTTACTTTTACTATCTGACATGTAAAGCACCCCCATATATAATAAACAACTATTTATAATAATTATTATATAGCAATCTATATAAATAGGCAATTAATTTAATTTGAAAATAAATTTTAGATAATAATATCCTTTAATTGTATGCGGGAGTTGGTCAAGATATTCGAACGGTTTTTAAATAATGCTGTTAAATTGCTTTGGACTAATAACATTTTTTATGCATTTATTGTTAAAATAAAGTTGACAATTTTGTGAAAACTCTATAAGATCTTGGACAATCTTATGTCTTTGTTTCTTAATGGTTATTTTTAAGCAAACATAAATCGATGATAGTTATAAGGATATACTTAATAATGAGGAGGTGAAGCGATGAAGTTGTCATCAAACTTAGCAAAAAAAATTATTGCAGAGGTGCAACAGGTTCTCCAAGAAAACGTAATTGTTGTTGGTGTGGATGGCATTATTATGGCGAGTACTGATCCAACGCGTGTCGATAATTTCCATGAAGGTGCTTACCTTGTTGTGCAGTCAGGCAAGAAACTTGAAATTAAAAACGAAGATGTAAATAAACTAAGAGGCGTTAAAGCAGGGGTTAGCATGCCGATTAAAGTGAACAATGACGTAATTGGCGTCATAGGTATTACCGGAATTCCAAAGGAAGTCTCTCCTCACGGAGAATTATTACGTAGAATGACAGAGCTTCTCATCCAAGAAAATTACATCCGTGAGCAAATGGATTGGCGTGAACGCTCATTAGAATCGTTCGTCCTTGACTGGTTAAAAATGCGGAAGTGGTCCCCAATGATGAAGCAACGTGGCGAAATATTAGGGGTCAAGCTTAATGTAAATCGACGTTGTATTCTTATTAAAGTTGAAGGCGAGGAAGTACAGCAATCTGTACAACCGAATTTATGGTGGCTCATGCAACGCTTTCTCGATCAGTTAAAAGAAAATGACATTCTAGTACGTTGGGGAAGTAATCGATTCGTACTTTTGCAAGAGGAGAACTCGCAAGGCCAACATGCGCGAACACTTTATGCACTGCAACAGTTACAAAAACTAATTTATAAAAACTTTAACTTTGAAATTGCGGTCGGTGTTGGAGACCCAGTGCCTTCAGATGGGGTCTATCTATCATATGAGCAAGCAAAAAGTGCCTTAGATGTTGCTATGGAAACGAATTCGATCGTATTTGAATCTGACTTACGCTTTGAAATGTGTTTACAAGACATTACTGAAGAAACACGTGAACAATTTTTGAAAAGAACACTCGGTCCTTTGTTAGCAGAGGAAGAACTCATTGAAACGTTGAAAGTTTATATCGAGTGTAACAGTTCGTTGAAGCAATCAGCAGAACGCCTTCATATTCATATTAATACGCTTCACTATCGGTTAAAGCGCATTGAAGATATCACATCGCTAAGCCCGAAACAGTTCAAAGATCTTGTTACGCTTTATTTAGCTGTGTTGTTTTTGGATAAACATCCAAATTTTGAGCAGGTGAAAGCGTTATAACTTTGTGTGATCACACATTTTAAGCAGACCATCACTTTCTTTATACTCGATCATAGGTGATGAACATGCTTACGAATGAAGTAAAGGAAAAACTAATAAATATTGTCGGACGAGAACATTATCAAGACTCGAAAGCAAGTTTATTAGTTCACTCCTATGATGCGACACCGCAATTTCAATCTTTACCAGATGCAGTCGTATCTCCAAAGAATGCAGACCAAATAAGTCATATAGTGACACTATGTAATGAATTTCGAATTCCAATCGTTCCCCGTGGGTCAGGTACAAATTTAGCTGCAGGTACTTGTCCAACTGAAGGGGGTATTGTTTTACTATTTAACCGTATGAATAAACTTTTAGAGATAGATGAGTCTAACTTGACTGTTACAGTACAACCGGGATTAATCACGCAAACGATGATACAGCAAGTTGAAGAAAAAGGATTGTTTTATCCTCCTGATCCTAGCTCAATGAAAATTTCGACAATCGGTGGCAATATTAATGAAAATTCCGGAGGGCTACGTGGACTCAAGTATGGTGTGACTCGAGACTATGTATTAGGGTTAGAAGTCGTACTGCCGAACGGTGAAGTTATTAGAACTGGTGGCAAGTTGACGAAGGACGTTGCGGGGTATGATTTAACTAGACTATTTGTCGGTTCAGAAGGCACGCTAGGGATTATAACGGAAGCGACACTAAAGCTTATTCCAATGCCCGAAACGACGAAAACAATGCTTGCACAATATGAAAGCTTAGAAGCAGCAGCGCGAACTGTATCCACCATTATTGCCAATAAAATTATCCCGACAACGTTAGAATTTCTTGACCAGCCAACACTTCAAGTTGTAGAAGACTTTGCAAAAATTGGTTTACCGACAGATGTTCAAGCTGTTTTGCTAGTAGAACAAGATGGCCCTCCAGAAGTTGTAGATCGAGATATAGAGAAAATCGCCGAAATTTGCAAGCAAGAACAAGCAATTGAAGTACAAGTTGCTAACTCAGAGGAAGAGGCCCACGATTTAAAAGAAGCAAGAAGGACCGCATTGTCTGCACTAGCCCGCTTAAAGCCAACGACAATATTAGAAGATGCAACAGTCCCTCGTTCCGAGATTGCGACGATGGTTAATGCTATTAATAACATAGCCGAAAAGTACGAGGTCAAAATATGCACCTTTGGACATGCAGGTGATGGGAATTTGCATCCAACGTGTATTACAGATGTCCGTGAGCAAGAAGAAATCAATCGGGTCGAGCAAGCATTTGAAGAAATTTTCGCGAAAGCAATTGAATTAGGTGGGACGATAACTGGTGAGCATGGGGTAGGGGAAGTAAAAGCACCTTATTTAGAAATGAAGCTCGGAGCTGCAGGCATCAACATTATGAAGCAAGTCAAGCATGCCTTTGACCCAAATAACATTATGAATCCGAATAAAATCTTTGCAAAAGCTACACGCAAAAGAGTGGTGACAACATCATGACGACGAAACAAAAAGAGATGCAGACTGACTTTCAACTTCGGATGGATGAAGAACAGTTACTGAATTGTATGCGTTGTGGGTTTTGTTTGCCTGATTGCCCGACGTATATTGAAACGCAAGATGAAGCAGCGTCACCGCGTGGAAGAATTGCATTGATGAAGGGTGTTGTCGACGGGCTCATTGAACCAGATGAAGATGTTGAACGTCAACTAAATCTATGCTTAGGCTGCAGGGCGTGTGAACCTGTATGTCCTTCAGATGTGAAATACGGCCATTTATTAGAGGAAGCACGTGACATTGTAAATAAGCATAAAAAACATTCCCTTCCAACTAGGATTGTAAGAAACTTAACATTTCGGCAGTTTTTTCCACATCAAAATCGAGTTAAGAAAATGATGGGTTTGCTTTCGTTTTATCAACGTTCTGGAATACAAAAAGTGGTGCATAAAACAGGCTTATCTAAAGTATTACCAACCCATTTACGGAGCATGGAAAAGGTACTCCCGAGCGTTCCTCCATACAACCAGATGAAGAAGCGGCCAACGCACTTGGCAGCAAAAGGAATGACTAAATTAAAGGTTGCGTTTTTTTCAGGGTGCTTAATGGATACGATGTTTTTAGAGACGAATAACGCTACGATGCAATTGCTTCAGTTAGCAGGTTGTGAAATTGTTATTCCTGATAATCAAGCATGTTGTGGCGCACTCCATGGCCATAGCGGAGAGAAGGAGCAAGCACGAACACTCGCAAAACGAAACATTGAGGCGTTTGAACAACTGGGTGTGGACGCGATTGTAACGAATGCTGGAGGCTGTAGTGGTTTTCTCCATGATTATGATTATTTATTTAAGGAAGAGCCGCTATGGAAAGAGAAAGCTAAGCGATTTTCCAATAAGCTTCGTGATTTATCAACGTTACTCGTCGATCTCGGATTTGATCAGACAAAAATGGTCTTACCAGAGCAGACGATCACGTATCAAGATTCTTGTCATTTAAGAAATGTAATGCGGGTAGAGCAAGAACCGCGTCGTTTAATGAAAGCCATTAAAGGTGCTTCATACGAAGAAATGCACCATGCTGATCGTTGCTGTGGTTCGGCTGGTATTTATAATATTGTAGAGCCAGAAATGTCAGAACAAATTCTCGATCATAAAATGGAAAATGTGAAGGCTGTCCAACCAACAACAATTGTAACGGCCAATCCTGGATGCTTACTACAGATGAAGCATGGTATAGAGCGAGAAGGATTAAGTGATTCGATTCGAGTTGTCCATATTGCGGACCTATTACTCGAAGCAGTTGAATATAAATAATTGCAAGATTGCTAATTATTAGTCATTACTATTATCGAATTGAAAGGGGGAGGTATTTTTCCTTATTTAAACTGTTGTAAAAGATCAATTTAAAAAATATTAAAGGGGGAAGTTTGATGGGAACTGGAACATTGGCAATTTTAGCTGTTCTGCCAATCGTAGTCGTTGGTATTTTCCTCGTTTGGTTACGTTGGCCAGCAAGCCGAGCGATGCCGTTGTCTTACATCGTGGCTGTCCTACTCGCATTGTTTGTCTGGAAGGTTGAAGGTGCTCAAGTAGCTGCTGCTTCTGTGCATGGACTTGTCACTGCAATTACGCTCTTATTTATTATTTTCGGTGCTGTTTTACTTTTGAATACACTTCAAGAGAGTGGTGGTCTTCATACGATTCGTCGTGGGTTTACTGATATTACACCGGACCGCAGGATTCAAGCGATTATTATTGCATGGTTATTCGGTTCCTTTATTGAAGGGGCTTCCGGATTCGGTACACCTGCAGCTGTAGCAGTACCATTACTAGTCGGTCTTGGGTTTCCGGCAATGGCAGCTGTTGTCTCAGGTATGATTATTCAAAGTACACCTGTATCGTTCGGGGCTGTTGGTACACCAATGATTGGTGGAGTTGGTCCTGGAATGGGGGCAGCTGAACTTGCTAACGTTGACGAGTTTGTATTCGTTACAGCAACGAAAGTGGCGTCACTTCATGCGGTTGCTGGACTCTTTGTACCATTACTCGTAGTCATATTTTTAACAAGATTTTTTGGAAAAAACAAATCATTTAGTGAAGGGTTAAAAGTATGGAAATTCGCAATTTTTGCATCACTTGCGATGACAATCCCATACGTCATTGTTGCTTTCTTACTCGGACCTGAATTCCCGTCAATGATCGGTGGACTGCTAGGACTAGCGATTGTGATTCCAGCGGCGAAAAAAGGATTTCTTATGCCGAAGGAAGACGAGATTTGGGATTTTGAACCGAAAGATCGTTGGGATCCAACGTGGACTGGCCGCATTGAAATTAAAAATAATGACCTTCACGCTGGGAAAATCAGCATGGTAAAAGCATGGTCACCGTATATCTTTGTTGCGTTACTCTTATTAGCAACAAGACTAATTGAGCCATTACAAACAGCCATTCGCGATGTTAAAATCTCACTTCCAAATATTTTTGGTACAGAGATTTCATCAACTTGGGAAATTTTATATTCACCAGGCTTTATTTTTATCGTCGTATCTCTCATTACGTTCTTCGTGCACAACATGAACTCAACGGATTACGGACGTGCGTGGAAGGAATCTGGAAAGACGATGATTGGCGCGTCAACGGCGCTCGTGTTCACCGTTCCAATGGTGCAGGTGTTTATCAATAGTGGTGGTGGAGCAGCAGGCTATGAGCAAATGCCGATTGCTTTAGCAGATGGTGTTGCAGGTCTTGCAGGTACTGTCTATCCGATCTTTGCACCATTCATCGGTGGACTAGGAGCCTTCGTAGCAGGTTCGAACACAGTCAGTAATATGATGTTCTCTTACTTCCAATTCGGAGTCGCTGACCGTATCGGTGCAGACGGATCATGGATGGTTGCTCTTCAGGCGATTGGTGGAGCAGCAGGGAATATGATTTGTGTACACAACGT
>DKGN01000032.1 GCA_002453275.1 Caryophanales bacterium UBA6769 | reverse complement strand
CGAATCTTAGGCGAATCTGTTCCTTTGTTGTCTATGGAAGAATCAAAGGGGTTCTTTTCTAAATTTAAAAAATTCATTGGTATCCGATAGCTCTCAAAAAACATTTGAGAGCTTTTTATTTATCAAATAGGTCATATCTTATAAGGACAAGTCATAAGATGTAGTAACTATTTGATTATAGGAAGGATGCTCATGCAAAACAACCTCGATCGATTTAGAAAAGAACATAGAAAGCGCAAAGAAAACCGTATCCGGAACCGGCACTATCATTCGTTAAAAGGAGATAGAAAAGAAAGCAAGCTTAAACAAATTGATGAAGAAAGAGTTCACCCTTTATTCTCTAAAGAGTCATTTTTAATTAAAATATTTATATCCATTTGCCTCTTTTTAAGCGTAGCGATATTGTTCAAGCAACAAGGCAAAACGTTTGAGAAATTCCAAACTGTTGTTACGCATACTTTTGAACAAGATTTTAAATTTGCTACTGTTGCAACATGGTATGAACAGCAATTCGGACGACCATTAGCCCTGTTACCAGAGAAATTTTCCAATCAAGATACACAGGTTGTTAATCAAGCAGGGGATCACTATGCAGTCCCGGTGACAGGTGGACGGATCGTTGAGCCATTTAATACTGAGAAAAAAGGAATTATGATTGAAGCGGGTAAAGATGCCACAATTGAATCGGTTCAAGATGGGTTTGTTGTGTTCGTAGGAGACAGAGAGAACCTGAATAAAACAGTTATCGTTCAACATCATGACGGCAGTGAATCATGGTACGGTAACTTAGACTCGATCGATGTTGCTTTATATGATTATATAAAAAGTGGTCATCAAATCGGAAAAGCACTAGTTGATGATAGTAAAGAAAGTGGCGTTTTCTTTTTCGCATTAAAAAAAGGTGAGTCATTTATCGACCCAATTCAGGTGATGTCCTTTGATTAAACACCTTTATATTCATCCGCTTACTTGGCTATTAGCAGGCACTGCATTAATGACAGGTTTGTTTAAAGATCTACTTTTATTATTTATCATTATTTTAATTCATGAATGGGGTCATTACTCAATGGCCCGTTTTTTTAAGTGGCGAATACGAAGAATCGTACTCTTACCATTTGGCGGGATGGCTGAAGTGGATGAACATGGCAATCGACCTTTTAAAGAAGACTTTCTCGTCGTTCTTTTCGGTCCACTCCAACACGTATGGATGATTGCGATAGGCTATGCTTTACATAGTACTGACTTATGGTCAGCTCATTTTTTCGACAATTTTCTTGCTTTCAATTTCATGATTCTCCTATTTAACTTGTTGCCGATTTGGCCTCTTGACGGTGGAAAGTTATTGTTTCTATTATTCGCCTACTTACGTCCGTTTAAGAAAGCACACCTCACTATCCTCACATTTTCACTTTTGCTTTTGTCTAGCTTGCTTTTATTTAGTATGATCATGGATAAATTTCATTTAAATTTAATCGTAATTTCATTGTTTTTGCTTTTTTCTATTTTTACAGAGTGGCGGCATCATTACTATGTATTTATCCGGTTTTTATTGGAGCGATTGGAAAAAGAAGGCCCAACCCTTAAGAGAAAAAAAACAATATCCGTCTATCCAAATGACCAAATTGAAGCCGTTTTACACGCTTATCAAAAAGATGTTCACCATACTGTTGCTTTAAAAAATTCTCTAGCAAATGTAGAAAAAGATGAACACGTGTTTCTTGATGCTTTTTTTAATCAAAAGAAGGTGGGCGCTACTGTTCAGCAGATCTTTCGGGTAGAATAAACATTAGCATTGACAGGCGGAGTGGATTGAGATTGCAGAATATAACTATATCAAGTTGGAATAATGAGACGGTTATAGCGATAACTGAAAACGACACGTTAATGGAGCTCATTCTCTGTAATGATAAGGAAGTTAGCTTAGGCAATATTTATAAAGGGATTGTCAAAGACAAAAAGCTTGGGATTGGTGCTTACTTCGTTGACATTGGGATTGAACACGATTGTTTTTTACCAGCAAGTGACACTCTGTATTCTAAGATGGAAATTGGGGATGACATTCTCGTTCAAGTAACGAAAAAAAGCCGTCCATATAAGCATGTTCAAGTTACAATGAAACTGTCAATGAGTGGAGAGTACCTTGTTTATTTACCTTTTTCGAAATATGCGGCAGCTTCGAAAAAATTGCAGGAAGATGAACGCCAGCACTGGCTGACCTTTGCGAAGACTCATATAAGAGAGCAAGAAGGGCTTATTATTCGCACAGCCGCTGCAACGGCTGGATATGAACAAGTAGAAGGAGAGTTGCAGTCGTTGCGAAATGAAACGACTCAACTACTGAACAAAAGTGAAAAAGTTAAAGCACCCGCTCTTTTATATACAGGAATGACGTGTATTGAGCGGATATTAAATACATATTCCTCATCTGGACGAACAGTCATTCAAACCGATCATATGAATATTAATCAACAAATTAAAGACTGGATGAGTACGAATAGACAGAAAGATCCTCCAACCGTTCATTTAGAAAAACATCTGCAAATTAATTTTAAGCGGGAAATTGAATTAGCCTTAAAGAAAGTGGTTTGGCTAAAGGATGGCAGCTATCTTTTAATAGAAGAAGGAGAAGCATTAACCGTCATCGATGTGAACACAGGTAAGTCTTCGGCACAGCGCTTGACGATTAACGAACAAGCAATGATTGAGGCGATGCGACAAATTCGGTTACGTAACTTAAGTGGCATGATTGTAATTGATTTCCTAAGAATGTCTAGCTTTGAAGAACAAAAAACGATTCAAAAGCAACTTGAAAAAATAAGCAAACTAGATAACAAAACTGTCACTGTTTTTGGGTTTACGAAAATGGGACTTTTTGAACTTACGAGGAAAAATGAAGGGCGCACATTGAAGGAAATGATCGGAAAAATGAAATTGACATCCGAAGGGTAATGTGATAAAATTTTTTTGTTAGTTGAGCACCTAAAAGTGCTACAACCGCACAGAGCAGGTATTTTTTTAAGCAAATTTATGCGCCTGTGATGGCGAGTCTTAGACAAACAGGAGGTGCAGAAATGTACGCAATTATTGAAACTGGTGGTAAGCAAATAAAGGTAGAAGAAGGCCAAGAGATTGAAGTTGAACTGCTTGGTGCAGAAGCTGGCGATACGGTAACGTTCGATAAAGTGCTTCTCGTTGGAGGGGACGACACGAAAGTGGGTTCACCATACGTAGAAGGTGCTTCAGTCACAGGTAAAGTCGAAACTCATGGTCGTGCGAAGAAAATTATTGTATTCAAGTATAAAGCAAAGAAAAACTACCGTCGTAAACAAGGACATCGTCAACCATTTACAAAAGTAACGATCGATAAGATTAACGCATAAATCAATGATTAACGTTAAAATCGAACGTTCTTTACGAACGAATCACATTATGTCGTTTACGTTAAGTGGACATGCCGAATCAGGGCCTTATGGTTACGATTTAGTTTGTGCAGCTGTTTCTGCTCTTTCGATTGGAGCCGTAAATGCTGTCGCTGCATTATGTGATGTAACATTACCGACACAAACAGGACGTGAGGGTGGGTACCTCCACTGCGAAATTCCTTGCGATTTAGCACAGTCTACAGATGAAAAGGTCCAACTGCTAATTGAGGGAATGCTCGTCTCGTTACAGTCGATTGCAGATGAGTATAGCGAACATATTATGTTCAAAGAAAATAAATCATAGGAGGTGCTTGACATGTTGAAAATGGATCTTCAATTTTTTGCATCGAAAAAAGGTGTAGGAAGTACAAAAAACGGACGTGACTCGCAATCAAAACGTCTTGGTGCAAAACGTGCAGATGGTCAATTCGTTACAGGCGGTTCAATTTTATTCCGTCAACGAGGAACGAAAATTCATCCTGGTACGAACGTAGGTCGTGGCAAAGACGATACACTTTACTCAAAAATAGATGGCGTTGTTAAATTTGAACGCCTAGGACGTAGAAATCGTCGAGTCAGTGTTTACCCTGAAGTACAAGAAGCATAATAAGATTATCTTTTATAGCCCTCACCACTAGGTGTAGGGTTTTTTAATTTCAAGTTGAAAGCTCTAGTCGAAACAGGTAGAGTTGATTTATAATTGGATGAAGTGCAGGTGAACACAATGTTTATCGATCAAGTGAAAGTATTTGTTAAAGCTGGAGACGGCGGTAACGGCATGGTTGCTTTTCGACGCGAGAAGTATGTTCCTGATGGCGGTCCTGCAGGTGGGGATGGCGGCAAAGGTTCAGATATAATTTTTGAAGTAGATGAAGGCTTACGAACGTTAATGGATTTTCGTTACAATCAGCATTTTAAGGCTGACCGGGGCGAAAATGGAGGTCCGAAAAATCAACACGGCAAAAATGCCTCCCCGTTAATTGTACGAGTCCCACCAGGTACGATCGTAATTGATGAAGATACGGATGAACTTATCGCCGATCTTACGACACATAAGCAACGAGCCGTCGTTGCTAAAGGTGGACGGGGAGGACGAGGAAATACTCGTTTTGCAAGCCCAGCGAATCCGGCTCCGTATCATGCAGAAAATGGAGAACCTGGCAAGGAACGACAATTGGTTTTGGAACTTAAATTACTTGCAGATGTTGGACTTGTTGGCTTTCCAAGTGTCGGTAAATCAACACTCCTATCTGTGATGACTTCAGCAAAGCCAAAAATAGCGGATTATCATTTTACAACGATTTCACCGAATCTTGGTGTCGTGGAAACAGAGGATCACCGTAGCTTTGTCATTGCTGACTTACCGGGCTTAATTGAAGGAGCACATGAAGGTGTTGGGTTAGGGCATCAATTTTTGCGCCATGTTGAACGTACGCGTGTTATTATTCACGTCGTCGATATGTCTGGCATCGAGGGGCGGGATCCGTATGAGGATTACGTCACGATTAATGATGAACTCAAACAATATAGCGAAAAATTAATCGAGCGACCGCAAATTCTTGTTGCGAATAAAATGGATTTACCAAGCTCGCAAGATAACCTCAAACAGTTTAAAGATAAGCTTAAAGAGGGCGTGCCTATTTTCGAAATTTCAGCATTAACAAAGCAAGGACTTCGCGAATTATTATTTGAAATTGCAAGTACTTTGGAAAAGGCAGATCCAATGCCACTTTTTGAAGAACAAGCGGACCATGTAACATACCGATTCGAAGAAGAAAAGCCATTCTCAATTTCAAGGGATCGAGATGGTACGTTCGTTATTAGTGGAAAAAGAGTGGAACGGCTCTTTCAGATGACTGATTTTTCTAGAGATGAAAGTGTTCGTCGCTTTTCACGTCAGTTGCGCGCAATGGGTATTGACGCTGAATTGCGAACGTTAGGTGCGGAGGATGGCGACATCGTAAGACTTTTAGATTTTGAGTTTGAATTTATTGACTAATTATTTTAATCGAGCAATAGGAAACTGAACTTTTTCGAGGTGCTTCTCAATAATAATAAAAGTGAGGAACAATGTGTGAAAGAAAAATCAACACCAATTCAGTACTATTTAGTTCGTGAAGACGTATTAACCGAATCAATGAAAAAAACTTTAAAAGCAAAGTCATTACTAGAAAGTGGTAAAGTTGACCAAGTGAATGATGCTGTTGAAATTGTCGGGATAAGTCGAAGTGCTTTTTATAAATACCGTGATAGCGTGTTCGCTTTTCACTCACTCATAAAAGAAAAAATCATTACGTTATTTATATTTTTACAAGATCGTTCAGGCGCCCTTTCTGAAGTGCTAAAAATATTAGCTAATCTCGGATGTAATGTACTCACGATCAATCAAACGATTCCCTTACAAGGAAGAGCGAATGTGACATTATCAATTGAAACAGGTACGATGGTCGTTGAATTAAGTGAATTAATGCATCAGATTGAAGCAGTGGATGCGGTTGAACGAGTAGAAGTGATTGGCTCGGGAATGTAATGATTCATTAAAAAGTGAAAAAAAAGATAGATATTGATTGATGGGAGATTTTGGAGATGTGTTCGAAGATAAGTTACCTTGGTCCAAGCGGGACGTTTACGGAGTATGCGACAAAAATTATTTTTCCTAATGATGTGTTAATTCCTTATGAAACGATACCCGACTGTATGGATGCTGTAAAAAATGATGAAACTGAATATTGTGTCGTCCCCATTGAAAATGCAATTGAAGGATCTGTAAATTTAACAATTGATTACTTGTTTCATCATGAATTCCCGATCATTGCTGACATCGTCATTCCGATTAAGCAGCATTTAATGGTTCACCCAAACAACATAGCAGTGTCAAAGCAAGTGTCTGCTATTTATTCACACCCACAAGCGATTGCACAGTCGCATCATTTTATTCGAAAGCAATACCCCAATGCAGAAATACATTATACGAATTCAACTGCCTCGGCTGCCAAATTTGTGAAAGACAATGCAGATTTAAATATTGCAGCTGTTGCAAATGAATTTGCTGCTAACACGTACGAATTACAAATTGTGAATGCAAATATTCATGACTTCCAAAACAATCATACAAAATTTGTCGTGTTATCGAAGCAGTTAGATAAGATTGAGCCAATCCAAAATGAACATTATATTGGTGATAAAACAACATTCAAAGTGACTTTACCTTCCGATTATTCTGGGGCTCTTCATCAAGTCTTATCCGCGTTTGCATGGAGAAAATTAAACTTAAGTAAAATTGAATCAAGACCACAAAAGACTGGTCTCGGGCATTATTTTTTTATTATCGATGTCGATATGAAAGCAGACGAAGTATTAATTCCTGGGGTAAAAGCGGAGTTAGAAGCGTTAGGCTGTGGAGTAGCCATTATTGGCAGTTATCCATGCTTCAAAGTAGAATAACGATTGCTGAATGGACAAGCAAACATGAAATGGGTCTTGTCCATTCGCTTTTACGTGAGTAAAAATCCTGCTTTTTTGAGTTCTTCACAAGCAGATTCCAGGTGATCTTCACGATCAGCACCGAGTGTATGCATGTGAACACCTTCGGTTAATTCAGAGAGTAACGAAGCGTTAGACG
>DKGN01000157.1 GCA_002453275.1 Caryophanales bacterium UBA6769 | reverse complement strand
GCATGTTTTTACCTTGTCTTAATACTTTCATTTTAAATGCCATTACTGTAGAAGCTTGAGCCACGACATCGTTTATAAATTTTGAACCGCCAAATTCACGAATGTAGTCATCTGGATCAAGCCCATCTGGCAAATTTGCAACTTTTACAAAACAGCCTGCTTTGTCCAAAAGTTCAGCAGCTTGTAGTGCAGCGTTTTTTCCTGCAGAATCTGCGTCATAGCAAATAACAACTGACTCTGCAGTTCTGCGTATTCGTTGGGATTGCTCCGATGTGAGTGAGGTTCCAAGTGTAGCAACAGCATTGTTCACACCTGCACCCCATGCAGAGACGACATCGATATAACCTTCAAACAAGATCGCTTGCCGTTTTTTTCTTATGTTTTCTCGTGCAAGAGGAAACCCATATAAAATTTGACTTTTATTAAATATTCTTGATTCAGGACTATTTAAATATTTCGGTTGTTGCTCATCCTTCAACACCCTTCCACCAAATGCAATCGTTTCACCTTTTGCATTCTGGATTGGAAACATGATACGATCGCGAAATCGATCGAATACTTTTCCATCAAAATTACGTTTTGTTACTAGTCCTGCTTTTTCTGCAACATCTAAAGAAAACCCTCTTCTTGAAAGGAAACTTGTTGTAAATTCCCATGATTGCGGTGAATAACCGATTTGGAAGGTTTTTATTGTTTGCTCATCAATATCCCGTTCTTGCAAGTAGTCTAATGCCTCTTTACCAAAGTCAGTTTCCATGAGACAATAATGGTAAAGTTTGGTAAGTAATTGGTGCATTGCAATCATGTCAGCAACTTGTTTTGATTCCTCACTAGATTTAGAATGAGTATCAAGTTGTGGTAAATCGACTCCCGCTTTATCAGCCAAATGTTGTACGGCTTCGGGAAATGACCAGCCTTCGATTTCCATTAAAAATGAATAGACATTTCCACCAATTTTACACCCGAAGCAATGAAAGATTTGTTTGTCTGGAGCAACGGAAAAAGACGGTGTTTTTTCACCATGAAAAGGACACAAACCGAAGTAGTTTCTACCTTGCTTTTTAAGTGGAATGTATTGACTTACGACATCCACAATGTCTACATCGGTTCTAATTTTGTCAATCATATCTTCAGGTATTCGATTTCCCATTTTAATCCTGCTCATTAGTCATCACGTACCATCACTTCTTCATCAGTCTAATTATTCGCGGATGATTATAAAAGTCCTTCTTTTACTTTCATTACTGACTTTTTAAATCTAGTCAAGTCTTCATTTGAAAACTTCTTAGGTCCTTTCGTTCTCATACCCGCTCGCCTTAGTTGTTTGCCTACGTGTCGAGAAAAAAGTTTTTCATCAATCGTCAGGTTTGAGTAAATTTGACCAGTAAAGGATATAACATGAACACCTTTTGCAAGTAAGATAGCAGCTAATCCAGTATCATGGGTAATTGCAAGATCACCTTTTGTCGCACGGTTGACAATGTATAAATCTGTTTCTTCTGGGTTCGCATCTACGACTACACTTCTCACACCAGTTTGCGAATGATTCATGCGGTGATTGTATGAAGCGACAAAATAAACTAAAATATGACCTTCTTTCGCAATTTCCTCGGATAAAAAGTGTCGAATGGCAGTAGGACAAGCATCAGCATCGACATAAATCAATATTTTTCGCATCTTCTTTACTATATTCTCCGAATGAAAATGAAATCCTCCTATCATCCTATTATTTTTTTTATGAATTAGTCTAACTTTCGTCACAATGTACAGAAATCTTTCTTATTGTAACCAAGTCATTACAATTTTAAATCACAATATTTAATATTACCTCATTTTATTAAAACAATCTAGAAAATTGCAAAGAAAAACACAAAATCTTCTTAGATTCTGTGATTTAATCAAGATAAGCATTTAAAATCAAGTTAGCTGTTTCTTCAACAGCCCGATTTGTAACATCAATTACTTTACACCCAATTCGTTCTGTCACCGTATCAAAATAGTCAAGCTCTTCCTTAATCCGTTCAATATTGGCATAACTTGCATCCGAATTTAAACCGAGTGCTTTTAAGCGCTCTTTCCGAATGTGGTAAAGCATTTCCGGTTGAATTTTTAACCCGATACATTTATTTGTAGGAACGTTATAAAGTTCTTCAGGTGGATCAACTTCAGGAACGATTGGAACATTTGCCACTTTTAAACGTTTATGGGCCAAATATTGAGATAGTGGTGTTTTTGACGTTCGGGAAACCCCTATTAAGACGATATCCGCACGCAGCAATCCTCTCGGATCCCGTCCATCATCATATTTCACTGCAAATTCGATCGCTTCGATTTTTCGAAAATACTCTTCATCGAGTTTCCGAACGAGTCCAGGTTCACCACGCGGTTGTTTTTTTATAGTTTCTTCTAAAGTATCCATCATTGGTCCAATAATATCGACCGTTTTGATGTTTTCTTTTGCAGCTAATGCGAGTAAATACTGTTTAATTTCTGATAGGACAAGAGTATGTGCGATCATGGCTTTCGTTTCCTTTGCAAGGGCTACTACTTCACGTACCGTTTCCTTATCTTCAACGTACGGCACTCTTCTTACTTCAATATTTGTAGCTTGAAATTGGCTGGCCGCTGCCTTTACTACTAAATCAGCTGTTTCACCAACTGAATCTGAAAGCACGTACACGATAACTCGTCCTTGTTTATCGTCTCTCATGATGGCCTCCTTTACTTGCGAATAAGTCTTAAATTAATTCATCAACCGCCAAGTCGACAAGAGCTCTCGTAATATTTGTTTTCGTTACTCTCCCAATCACTTCAAAGTCGTCTCCGTTTTCATCTTTTTTTACGACAGGCATCGCATCAATCTGTCTGTCAATTAATTGTCGTGCGACTTGAATTAGGTGATCATCTTTATAGCAAACAGCTATATTCGGCATTCTTGTCATAATAATATTAACGGGAACTATGTGTAGATCTTGCTGACCGATACTCGCTCTCAGCAAGTCTTTCCTAGAAACAACTCCAGCTAATTTCGAATTCCCGTCAACGATAAATAACGTTCCAACATCCTCCAAAAACATTGTTGTAATCGCATCATAGACAGAGGCTGATTCTTGAGTCACGACGGGTATTGATTGAAACTCATGTACTTTAATTTTCTTTATTTTTTCAGTTAACAACTGGGAACCAGTTTTACCAGTGTAAAAATAGCCAACTCTCGGCCGCGCATCTAAAAAGCCTGCCATCGTTAGGATAGCTAGGTCAGGTCGTAACGTCGCTCTTGTTAAATTAAGCAGATCAGCGATCTTTTCGCCAGTAATCGGCGCTTTATCTTTAACGATTTGCAAAATCTTTTCTTGCCGTTTCGATAGTTCGATCAGTCATCACCTGCTTTCCTACTCCCTGTTTAGTCTATCTATTATGATACGACATTCTTTGCAGTTTGGAAACTAATCAAACTTGTCTAATTGGGATAAAAACCTTTTAGACTTCAAATATAAACCTGAATGGGTCTCGTAATAATTTTCTAGTACTTCCTTAATTTCCGCCCGTGTTTCTTGTTTTAAAGAGATTTTACCGAGCCTTTTTAAATCAAGTGTCATAAAAAGACGTAATAACTTTTGGGTAGCTTCTGAGACTTTAATGGAGTGTCGATCAGCTTGTAAACATTGAGAACATAAAAAACCACCTTCTTTAACAGAGAAGGCAAGATAGCGATCACGTCGTTGATTACATGACGCACACACATCCAATTGGGGTGCAATTCCAGCTACATATAACATTTTTGTTTCAAAAATGAATGTTAACACTTCCGCATCATAATCGTCATTAATATAATGGAGGGTGTTATAGAGCAGGGAAAATAATGATGCGCTCGGTTGCTTGTCTTCTGTAAGCTTATCTAGCAATTCAACGATATATGCCGAATAAGCAGTCTTAAATAAATCTTCTCGAATTGAACGGAAAGAGGAAATGATTTCACCTTGCGTTAGCGTACCAAGGCCTTTCGAAGAACGATATAAAAAATGACCATATGTAAACAGTTGTGAAATAGAAGAGAGGCGGCTATTTGTTTTTTTCGCGCCTCTCGCCATCAATCCAATTTTTCCAGTTTCTTGTGAATATATCGTGATAATTTTATTCGATTCTCCATAATCGATTGAACGGATAACGATCCCTTCAATTTTTCGTAGCAAACTATTCACCACACTATTTAATCACGCTTTTTGAATTAGCACCATAGTTCTAATGTATTGTGGAATCATACTCTGTCAATGAAATTGAAATCTCCGTCGGTTGTTCATTATTCTTAACTTCTGGGTCTTCTAGTTCTTTCAAGAGCAGATAGGTATCGATGTTTCCTGTCATACAAAATACTTTCCATGTTAGGTTTAACAAGAAAACTCCCACCTTCCAGTTGTTATTGATTCCTATGCTATTAGATTGAGCAAGTGAGTTGCTTAAGATGCTATATAAAATTTGTCAATTTAACCGATTTACGTTAATAATCCTGCTGATTGAAGCCAAATTCTCTTAATATTTTTCCACGGTTTCGCCAATCTTTCTCTACTTTAACCCACAGTTCAAGAAAAACTTTATTACCTAACATCATTTCTATATCTTTTCTTGCTCTCGTACCAATTTCCTTTAACATATCACCTTGTTTTCCTATGATGATACCCTTTTGTGAGCTTCTTTCAACAATTATTGTAGCATGGATGTCGATAATGTTCTGCTCTTCTCTACTTTTCATTTGTTCTATCGTAACAGCAACAGAGTGTGGAATTTCTTCTCGGGTCAAATGCAGCACCTTCTCGCGGATCATTTCTGCTACGATAAAATGTTCTGGGTGATCAGTCACTTGATCGTCTGGATAATATTTAGGACCTTCATGCAATCGAGTTATAATTTCATAAACTAAGGTGTCAACGTTATTCCTGTTCAGGGCTGAAATTGGAATAACTTCAGCAAATTGTAGCTCATTACGGTAACTATCTATAATCGGCAACAATTGATCTGGATGAACTTTGTCAATTTTATTAATAACTAAAAAAACAGGTTGATTCACTTTTTTCAAACGTTCAATAATATAGCGGTCACCTTTCCCGATTTCTTCTTCAGCATTAACTAAAAATAACGTAAGATCAACTTCATTTAACGTATTCTCGGCAATTTTCGACATGAATTCACCAAGCCGATGTTTTGGTTTGTGAATGCCTGGTGTATCAATAAATACAATTTGCGCTTCATCCGTCGTATAGACACCGTGAATTTTATTTCGTGTCGTTTGTGGCTTGTCGCTCATAATCGCAACTTTTTGCCCGATAATTGCATTTAATAAGGTTGATTTTCCGACATTAGGTCGTCCAATTAAAGCAACAAATCCTGATTTGTAATTTTCCTTATCCATCGCCTAAGTCCTTTCTTGAGAAAGCATATGGTAATAATTGTGCGACTGTCACTTCCGTATGTAACCCTGAATCATTACTCAATATTACGTGCATATCCCCGCTACATAATTCTGCGAGAACTTGCCGGCAAGCACCGCACGGGGAAACAGGTTCTTTTGTTTTGGCAGCAACAGCAAGGGCAGTAAATTGCCTTTCACCTTCAGAATATGCTTTGAATAATACTGCCCGTTCTGCACAAACACACAAGCTATATGCGGCATTTTCAATATTGCCTGCAGTGAAGATTTTTCCTTTCTGTGTAAGTAACGCAGCTCCAACAGCAAAGTTTGAATATGGAGCATAGGCTAATTTCCTTGCTTTAAGGGCTGCTTCGATCAAGTGTTCAGTCATATTAAGCTCCCTTTCAATCACTTTATTCCTACACATTTAAAAAAGTTCAAAAAAGCGCGGGAGAAAAATAATCAAACCGACAATCACACTCATTATACAACTTACTAAGACTGCTCCCGCAGCAATATCTTTCGCAGCTTTTGCGAGTGGATGGTGCTCTTCTGTAATCAAATCAACTATGCTTTCAATTGCCGTATTCACTAATTCAAGTGAGATTGTCACGCCTATCACGATAAGAAGTAACATCCACTCGAGGGCAGATACTGAAAATATAAACGCAAACAGTACAACGATAGCCGCTATCAAAAAATGGATGCGAATATTACGTTCCGTTTTTAGTGCAAATAAAATTCCTGCAAAAGCATAACTAAAAGCGTTAATTAATTTAGAGTGCTTTTTATCTTCTAAGTCCATATTTGTCAAGTATATCCTTTTGTTTTTGAAACATTTGCTTTTCATCTTGTTCCGACTGGTGATCGTAACCGAGCAAATGTAAAAAGCCATGAACAATTAAAAATCCAAGCTCTCGTTGAAACGAATGGTTATATTCATTTGCTTGCTGTCGTGCAATCGGAACTGAAATAATGATGTCTCCTAAGATTCTCGGGATATCTGCTCCTACAATCTCAAGTTCCTCGTCACTTGTTTCTTCAAAAGCAAATGAAATAACATCAGTCGGTTGATTGATCATGCGATATTGATGATTAATTGCTTGGATTCGATCGGTATTAACAAAAGTAATCGATAGCTCAGGATTTCCTGTTACTTCTTCTATACGTGCAGCCATCTTTAAAATATCTTCAACTAGTTTAAAATCATTAGATTCTAAAGTACTTGTTTCATCATGGTAACTAATTGTTAGCCCCATTGCATTCACCTACTTTTAATCTCTTCGGGATATTCTATTCTTGAATGGAAAATACCCTGTAATGTTTCGCATATTGTTGTAGCAACGAGATCAAGTTCCTTAAACGTTAAATCATTTTCATTAAATTGCCCATCCTCAAGTCGATCGTTAATAATTTTACGAACAATGCTTTCAATTTTAGCAGGAGTAGGCTTTGCCATTGAACGCACCGCCGCTTCTACACCATCCGCTATCCCAACGATTGCCGCTTCCTTCGTCTGTGGTTTCGGTCCCGGATAGCGAAAGTCTGATTCCGGGATAGGACTATCAGACATTGTCGTAGCTTTATGATAAAAGTACTTTAACAACGTTGTGCCATGATGCTGTTCGGCAATATCGATTATTTCTTTCGGTAATCGATACTCCTTTAACATATTTGCTCCATCGGATACATGGGCAATAATGATTGTCTTACTCAATTGGGGTGCAATGTTGTCATGAGGGTTTTCCATATTCATTTGATTCTCAATAAAAAAAGTAGGTCTTTTTGTTTTCCCGACATCATGATAATATGCACCAACTCTAGCTAACAAGCCGTTAGCCCCTACAGATTCACATGCCGCCTCAGCTAAGTTCGCTACCATCACGCTATGATGATAAGTTCCTGGTGTTTCCATAAGCAACTTCCGAAGTAAGGGATGATTTGGATTGGACAACTCAATTAATTTCATCGTCGACAAAATACCAAATGCCGCTTCAAAGAAAGGCATTAGACCAAGTGTGAGTACAGCAGCAAGAAAGCCAGCAAGTAAGGCATATCCACTATATACCCCTAAGTTTAACCAATCAAACTGGCCACTACGGAGCATATAAATCATCACAATTGCAACGATATTTACAAATGAAACGAACAGCCCTGCTTTTAGTATCGTCGTCCGTTGGTTATGTTTGCCTAATAGAAAAATAGCAGCAATTGAACTGACTAGAATGTAGATTCCAAATTCACCGTTAAATGTGCCAACTGTTTCTGTATTAAATAATATACTTCCCATGACAGCAAATACAAGTGCTGATGCCAAAGCGAGACGTTCTGATAGTAATAATTTAATGAGCATTGTTCCCATTGCAGCAGGGAGAAGGTAATGAATCCCACTAAGTAATCCAGTCGACAAGCTAACAAGCTTAAATACAACCGTAGTAAAGAAAAAAATAGTCACGAATATTAGCACATTGCGGCTTCGAGTTTCTGCTGTTGTTCCTTTAATCTCTTCGATAAAGTAAGCAAGAAACAAAGTCATAAAAAGGACGAGCAGTCCTAGTCCGAAGAATGGATAGATATTTAATTTCCGATCGAGTAATCCAACGATTTCAAGTTGAGCCAAAGCATCTCGATTAATAACTTGTCCTTCTTGAACGATAATTTGACCTTGACGAATCATAACAGGGTCAACAGCTTCAATCGCCTTTTCTCGTTTCACCTTTGTTGCTTCCATATCAATAAAATAGTTAGGAATAACAACTGCCCTTGCTAATTTAATTGAACCATCTAAAACCGAAGAACTTAAATTTGCCTTCGTAATTTTTTCTTCGACTTCATCTTTAGCATTTGTTAATTCTTCAACCGTAATCCTTCCGTTTAACACTTCATTTAGAGACGTTATAATAACATCCTTCGTAATGGAAGTTTGTGTTGAGGACGCCATTAGAAATCCTTTTATTTCATCATCAGAAAGCTCATTCACTGTGAGTTCCTTGAGCAATTCCTTCATCTTGTCAACCTTTTCATCAAGAGTTAAAGATGGAGTTGATTCATCGTCTTTATCTGCTGATAAACTTTCATCATTTACTTTCACAATGAGTGTGAAAAAGTCTTCAATCTTCTCCACTTGTGTTTGTGCAGTTTCAGCCTTGTTCGTATATTCAGGTTCTACCGCTTCAACTGCTTCATTTTGCTTTTGCATCGTTGCTTGTTTATTTTCGATCGTTACAGGTGAGGCAATATCTCTTTCTGCAACACTGTATAAAGAGATATCCATTTTCTCAGGAAAAATATTTTGAATTAAACTGCTATACATGATAAGGGCAACTAAAATGTAAAGAAAGACCGTAAGAAATTTTTTGTTTTTCTTTATTGGCAACGCACGTGTCAATGCTGTAAAAAAAGATTTCAAATTAGTCACCTCATCCTTCATTCCGAACTCTTACCCAAAGTTTATCATGTCCTCATAGAATAAGGTGACTCGCCATCGGCGAGTCACTTTTTAAATGTCTTCGATTTCATAGGCTTTAATAATTTTTTGAACGAGTGGATGGCGAACGACGTCTGTTCGCTGTAAATGAACAAATGCTATTCCATTCACAGTTGCCAATCTTTGTTCCGCTTCTTTTAATCCAGAAATTTTGCCTTTTGGCAAGTCAATTTGTGAAATGTCTCCAGTTATAACCATTTTCGAACCGAAGCCCAGTCTCGTTAAAAACATTTTCATTTGCTCAGGGGTCGTGTTTTGCGCTTCATCTAGTATGACAAAGGCATCATCAAGTGTACGACCGCGCATATAAGCTAATGGAGCAATTTCGATTATCCCTCGTTCAATCAATCTTTCAGTATGCTCCACTCCAAGCACATCATGAAGTGCATCATAAAGCGGACGTAAATAAGGATCAACTTTCTCTTTTAAATCTCCGGGTAAAAAACCTAAACTTTCTCCAGCTTCAACTGCTGGTCTCGTTAAAATGATTCGCTTTAATTTGTTTTGTTTTAGTGCGGCCACAGCGGTTACAACTGCTAAATAAGTCTTTCCTGTCCCAGCAGGCCCAATCCCAAACACGAGATCATGCTTATTAATCGCCCTCACGTAATGTCGCTGTCCTAACGTTTTTACGCGAATCGGTTTTCCTTGACTATTCATCGTGATTTCTTCATCATACAATTCAAACAACTCTTCAATTAGCCCTTCCTGGCTTAATTGAATAGCATAGACGACGTCTCTTTCAGTAATCGTTATTCCAGTTTTTATTAATTTGAGTAATGCGTTCAGTACTTCTTCCACAATGAGCGAGGTAGCCTTACTTCCCTTGACTGCAACTTTGCCACCACGGGTCATAATGGAGACGTGAAGAACACTTTCCACTGTCGTTAAATGGGAATCATTTGGTCCAAATAGTGCTTGGGTATCTTTCGTATTGTCGAAATCAAGTTGAATTACATGCGTTTCCGTCAATATTCTCAATCTCCTCGAATGATTGGTTGTTCAGTAGCAATATCTTCAATAACTTGATAATGAATCTTCACGTTAACTTTACCACTGTCAATCTTCTCCTGCAAAACTTTTTTTCCATTTATTTCAGCATCTTTTGATAATTTTCTTTTTAACGCTTGTTCTGTCATCTCAATTGCTTTATCAACGGCCTGCTTTTTAGTCCTTTCTCTTTTTATTTCTTCGACTTCTAGCTCGCTCTTATTCACATATTTTATCGGTAGCTTCCATTTTATAAAGTAAAAAGACTTTTCATCAACTAATGTTTCCTTTTGCTTATATTGCTCTTTTGAGAACCCCCAAATCGGTATTTGCAGTTTGCCTATATGTAAATAATGCCTATTCACTTTCTTGCCTGTGTTCGTAACGACTTTTGATTCTAGTGGAATTGTGACTTGGGATAAATACCATACCTCTCCAAGCACTGTAGCTTTCGCTGGTACGATTTTTTCGTGATCTTCTGTTCCGATTTTCCCAGTAACGAGAAGCTCTCCCTTTTTTACGTAATCCTGTTCACTCACAATCGCTTGTCCTTGCTCAACGAACATTTTGTGGATAATTGCTTTTTTCTTTGCGATCAAGTTACGTGGATTGAGTGCTGGCTTCTCCTCTGGAAAACTTTTTTCAACAATCTCAAATGAATATTGCGTCCCTAACCGTTTAACCCCAATCCATGTAACATCCTCAGTTTGTTCTGTAATTGATTGTTGGATCGCTTGTTCACTCGGTAAGAAAAAAATAAGCTTTCCTTTCCTGATTCCTTCTTGCTGCAATGCTTGTCTTACTTGATGCTCGAGTTCTGGACTCGCTCCATTTATTTTGATGCTCCAAATCATATTAGAGCACATTAAGATAACAAACAGACAGAAGGTTAAACCCGCAACAATTCCTTTTCTTGATTTTAATTTTTTCAGAATAAAAGGCAAACCCCGCCGCTCTTTAAATGAAAGCTTACAACCTGTCCTACGTAAAAGCTTACGTATATTCTGTCGATCTCTTAGTGAAAAGTAACAACTAATTGTGTTATGATCGATTCTTTTCACTTTCCAAATATGAATATTATTTTCGATGCATCGATTTAAAAAAAGCTCGACGTATTTGCCTGTTATTTCCACTCGAACAAATCCAGGGAAAAAGTAAAACATTTGATTTTTCAATTTCTCCACCTCAATTTTGGGAAAGTAGATACGGGAAATTTATTGATCCAAATATAAAATTTGCTCAACCTTTCCCTCGAGCAAAATTTCCTCTGGCAATATCGTTTTAATAATAAAATTATTTCCTTTGATTTGCATTTGTTGACCTTGCTTTAAGGCTAGTCGAAGCTCTTCATTTGAGAATTGTATGAGCCCATTATGATTTTCTATGTAAACATGAATATTGCCTATCATTGTCACGCGAGGTAAATCCAATAACGCATCTGCCGGTAGCGCTGTCTTTCTCATTAGCCATGTTTTTGCTCTATCCCGCCAATTTGCCATTGGATGACCTCCTTTCTCTTTTCATATGTATGAAAAAATTGTGCTAACTATCACACTTAAAAATGTTTTGGACTTTAAAAGCTATCGTAATAATAAATGGCAACAAAAAAACTCGCCAAATTGGCGAGTTTAACGATAACGGTTATAATGATATGGTTTTTTCGATCGTGGTGGGCCAAGCACTTCAGCCCAGATGACACCTTGCATTAAGTGTCCACGAGTTGGCTTTTGAAAAGTTTGGAGTGAGATTCCCTTATCCTCGGGTTGCCTATCAGTTCTTTCTTTTCGTCTGAACGGTGCCTCATCAACCTGTGAAAGCATTTGTAGTTCTTCCACCTGTGAATCATCTGAAGAAAACTCAGGTTCAGGTTGATATTCAGCTTCAAACTCACGCTTAACGTCTTCAAAAGGAAATTCTGCATCAGTTGTTTCCATTTGAGTTTCTGCTTTTTCCTGTTCAAACCACTCTTCAAAAAATGGCTTATGAATGGGTGGCATTGGTTTTGCCTTCGGATCATTCGCCTTCTGCTCTGCAGATTCTGTCGTTTTCCGACGAAAGAGTTGGCTTAATCCAAAGAGGACAATGATGAAAAAGAACATGTTTTGGAAAAAAAAGTTGAGTAGCTTTTCAATCAACACGAGAATTACCTCTTCCCTTTCGGATCAACATCTTCTTCGTCTTGCTTTTTCAGTTCATCGCTTTTGCCTATCGATTGACGCATATCAGTATCTGCTTCGATATTTTTCAAATTCATATAATCCATTACCCCGATTTTACCTGAACGAAGTGCCTCAGCCATTGCCATCGGTACTTCCGCTTCCGCTTCAACAACTTTTGCATGCATTTCTTCAACGCGAGCACGCATTTCTTGTTCTTGGGCAACAGCCATCGCCCGGCGTTCTTCTGCTTTTGCTTGAGCAATCTTTTTGTCAGCGTCCGCTTGATCTGTTTGTAAACCTGCTCCGATATTCTTACCGATATCAATATCCGCAATATCAATCGATAAAATTTCAAATGCTGTTCCAGCATCTAACCCTTTTGCTAAAACAGTATGAGAAATCATATCTGGGTTTTCAAGTACGAGCTTATGGTTATCGCTTGATCCAATCGTAGAGACGATCCCTTCACCGACACGAGCAATGACTGTATCCTCACCCGCACCACCTACTAGTCTGTCAATATTGGCGCGAACAGTAATTCTCGCTTTTGCCTTTACTTCAATTCCATCCATCGCCACACCTGCAATAAATGGTGTTTCGATAACTTTCGGGTTAACGCTCATTTGAACCGCTTCAAGGACGTCTCGTCCCGCTAAGTCAATGGCTGCTGCTCGTTGAAACGTGAGTTCAATATTGGCGCGATGAGCAGCAATTAAAGCATTAACAACTCGGTCAACGTTACCACCAGCTAAATAGTGACTTTCTAATTGATTTACGGAAACATCTAATCCTGCTTTTTCCGCTTTAATTAATGGTGTGATGACTCGTGATGGGATAACACGACGTAAACGCATCCCTACAAGTGTGAATATTCCGATCTTTACGCCTGCGGCTAAGGCGGAAATCCATAGTGTAATTGGTACGAACGTTAGTAAAACCGCTACAACAATAATAATTAATCCAACGATTAAAAGTGTACTTAATGTTCCTGGATCTAAAGCCATTTTGAAATTCCTCCCTATTCGTTATTTTCATTCTTCAATTCACGTACACTAATACGTGAACCTTTTGATTGAACAATGATAACATTTTTACCTTTGTCAATAAATCCTCCTTCGGAAACGACGTCAAGTCGTTCATTATCAAGCTCAATAATCCCGCTTGGTCGTAATGGTGTAACAGTCATACCAGTCTGACCAATAATGTCTTCATTTGTTTCATTCGTAACGTAGCCAAGCTCAGACTTAGTTGCATCTGTCAGAACTAACTTTTTCAAAAAACCTTTATAACCAAAGAAACGTATATAAAGCACAGAAGCAGCTAACGTAACGATAAACGCGATAAATAGATAGAGTAGCATATCGACAAATGTTGTGCTTGATGACATTAGTATACTTAGAAGGACTGCAACGATCCCACTAACACCAAATATACCAAAGCCTGGAGTAAAAATCTCAATTAAAATCAGAACCATACCCGCAATAAGTAAAATGATTGATTCCCAACCAGCAAAGCCTGCAATTGCATGCCCAAAAAAGAACAAAAATAACGCACTTGCACCCATGATTCCCGGTACACCAAAGCCTGGGGAGTACAATTCAAGTACTAGGCCTAAGCTTCCTATTGATAATAAAATTGGAACGATTATCGGATGTGTAACGAGGCGCGCAATACGTTCAGACAATGTAATTTCACTATCTATTATTTCTGCGCCACTTAAGTTTAAATACTCAAGTAACTCTGTTCGATTTTCGGCAATTGCTTCTGCATAGCCAACTTCTTTAGCTTGTGTCGCTGTCAATGTCAACAATTTACCGCGCTCTGCACCGTATTTTGGAAGATCAATAGTAGGATCGGCCATCGCTAATGCATAGACGGGATCTCGATCATTCAACTCAGCCGAAGCTTTCATATCGGCTAACCAAGCGGAAACTGATTTGTCATCAGCCATATTTCCTTGTTGATCAATAATAGCAGCTGCACCCATTCGACTCCCAGGAGTCATTACAATTTCATCTGCATTCAAGGAAATATACGCTCCAGCTGAAAGGGCATCTTTTACGATAAAGGCAGTCGTAGGAATGCTCGTATCTCGAATGATTGTTGCGATATTCCCAGCAGCATTAACTAGACCCCCCGGTGTATTTACTTCAAATATTACGTGAGTTGCGCCTTGTTTTTCCGCTTCAAGTAACGAGCGCTTTAAAAATGCTTCTAGCCCTCGTTCCACTTCTTGTTCAACTGGAATAAAATAAACCGTCTCCTTATTTTCTTCCGCTTGCAATATTTTATCATTGCCGCATGCCACGGCAAATGCACAAATAAAACAAATGAATGCTATGTATATTCGATACTTTTTCATACCCCAGCCCTTCTCTCTTTTCATGATTAGAAAATAGAGTATAAAAAAACACGTCCTGTTGTACAAACAAGACGTGTCAGCTTAACGATTAAGACAGGTGTTGCTGCACAAGTTTATTGACTAGGTTACCATCAGCTTTTCCTTTTACTTTTGGCATGATTGCACCCATAACTTTACCAAAATCCTTTTTCGAAGTCGCGCCTACTTCAGTAATCGTTTCTTGCACGACCTTCTCAAGTTCGACTTCTGTAAGTTGTTTTGGTAAATATTGTTCCAACACCTTGATTTCCGATAACAACCCTTGGACAAGGTCGTCTCTTTCTGCTTTTTCAAATTCTTGGAGGGAGTCTTTACGTTGTTTTAGTTCCCTAGAGAGAACGGTTATTTCAGCTTCTTCGGTTAGAGGCCCATCATTTTTCAACGTCTCATTTTGTAACGCCGAACGTACCATCCGAATGACAGATAATTTTAATTTATCTTTGTTCTTCATCGCTAGCTTCATATCTTCAACAAGAAGGTTGTCTAGACTCATTGAAGAACACATCCTCTCTTAAAACTTTCGTTTTCTTGCTGCCTCCGATTTTTTCTTACGCCTCACACTAGGTTTTTCATAATGCTTACGCTTTCTAACTTCAGCTAATTTGCCTTCTTTCGATACTGTCCTTTTAAAGCGACGCAATGCATCATCAAGTGATTCGTTTTTACGAACACGAGTTTCTGCCATTTTCTATCCCTCCCTCCAAAACGTTCCCATGCATCCTCACGGATAAAAAACATGTCTTTCGTCATTATAATATACTTTTTCAAGTAGGGTCAACTTGTTTTATTTGTTTTTTGACTGTTAGAGCTTGGAGAGTCTTACTTTTATTACGTTATGAGCCATCCACCATCAACTAAAATATCTGAACCTGTCATATAAGAAGCGTCTGTCGATGCGACAAATGAAATCACCGTCGCAATTTCTTCAGGCTCCCCGACACGTTTCATTGCAGTATGGCGCTCGATTGATTTAACGAAGCTGTCATTTTGCAAGCCTTGTTCAGTCAGTGGCGTTTCAACGAAGCCTGGAGAAACTGAATTGACTCGAATGCGGTGGCGAGCTAATTCACTAGCTAACGATTGCGTAAAGTTCATTACCGCTGCTTTTGCAGCACTATAATGTGGGAACATTAATCCTGGTTTATGTCCGGATAGCGATGCAACGTTCACGATTGAACGATCGCGCGGCTCATCTTCATTTTTAGCAGCCTCTACCATGACAGAACCAATTGCTTTGGAGGCGAGAAATACACTGTCTAGATTCACTGCTACAATCGATTGCCATTGATCATAAGGCATATCTAAAATTGATGAATATGCCGATGCTCCTGCATTGTTAATCAAATGTGTAACATTCGGAAATTTTTCTTTGATTGTCTTTTTTAGTTTTTCTACTTCTGTTTCTGATGTGACATCACAGGCAATTGGAAAAGCTTTTTCTTCCGTACCGTCATTAATTTCTGAAGCAACCCTTTCCAGCTTAGAAAGGGTACGACCGACAAGGATCACTTTCGCTCCTTCAGAAGCTAAGCTTTTTGCGGCCGCTTCACCAATTCCACTTCCTGCTCCTGTAATGACTGCAACTGCATGTTCAAATCTTGCCATTTGTTCTCCCCCTAGATTGGATATCTTTATGATTGTACAAGCGTTAAAAGGTCGCCATTTAGCTTCGGAATAACAGGACAGGCATTTTTTCGCATAATATAAGCAACTTCGTCACCTAATCCTTTATTAACTAAATTTCCGCCAACTCGCGAAGCTTTTAATAAACGTTCCCCATTTGCTTGATTCCCTTTATAAAAATGTAATGCAGCAACTGCTGCGTCTGTCATGTTCCAACGGGATCCGTGTTCTTCTCCTACCCGAAAAAGAGTATCAATAAAGGAACCGGCACCATATAAATCTTCTAAATTAAATTGATTAGACGAGCCTGAGCAGACGAGCATTAATGGTTGTGAACTATAGTTTTCAAGTAAATACTTTGCTAAAATTTCTTCATTTAACATCGATGCTGCGTAAACAGCGTCAGCTGCATTTGAATTTTTAAGCGCAACTGTACCATTTGTAGTCGAAAATATAATTCGTTTATCTTTAACTTTATTTTTCAATAATGATGGAATTGGTTCATGAAAGCCCTCGATTGTCGCACCTAAATACTCGCCAACTAAAATAAAGTCATCACTTGTTTGTTCTCTTCCTCTCTGTAAGGCTTCATCCCCATCCAGAACAGGCATAATGGATTTTGCACCATTATAGAACATAGACGAAACTGTTGACGTCGCCAATAATATATCAAACACAATTGCCACATGGTTCTGCATTTTATCGTCAGTAATTTCTTCTTTTTTCAAAAGAAGATCGATCATTCCCACCCAATCCACCCCTTTTATTTATAACGTTCTTTTTGATGCTGTATGTCTAGCTTGTTGGATTAAGTTATACGTATGTTGATTAAATGTTGAGAAGCGTTCGTCAGTTGTTTGACCGCGTTTATACCGATAATAAATTTGCTGTGCAATCACTGCATTTTTGAAAAAAGCGAAAGCAAGATAGAATTGAATGTTCGATACATCTCGTCCACTTTTCTTCGCATATGACTCAACAATTTCTTCTCTCGTCATAAATCCAGGTAACGTCGTTACGAGGGACCGCTCTCCCTTTAATTCCTCTGGGTCATCTTCTTCTACCCAGTATCCAAGTGTCACACCTAGGTCTGCAAGTGGATCACCAACGGTCGTCATTTCCCAATCAAAGAGTCCGATTACTTTATCAAATGACTGATCGAACATCGTATTGTTTAATTTGAAATCATAATGAATAATCGTTGGAGCGGGCGAAATCGGTATTCTGCTTACTAACCATTTCGTCAGTTCATCGACACCTTGTATTTCCTCAGTCTTTGAACGTTCATATCGCTCGATCCATCCTTTTACTTGTCTTTCAATAAATCCTTCAGGTCTTACCATTTCTTTTAATTCTGTTTTTCTATAATCAATAGAATGAAGGGCAACGAGTGTGTCTATCATTTGCTCTGAAATGTGTTTACATAATTCTTCTGTTGGTGTTACATCACTTGGAAATTCAGTGTCGATAACGTAGCCATGTTTTCTTTCCATAATTAAAAATGGGCTTCCAATCACGTCGGTGTTGTCTGTGAATAAATAAGGCTGAGGCGCTTCTGGGAAATACGGATGAATCGCTTTAAGGATTTTATATTCCCGACCCATATCATGAGCTTTTGGAGCAACAGGTCCAAGTGGTGGACGACGTAGTACTGCTTCCCATTCCCCTTTTCTTATTTCATAAGTGAGGTTTGAAGCACCAGCTGGAAATTGTTTAATTTGAAGCGGAGCATTGTGATCCAATCCTTCTATATTCTCGTTTAAAAACTTATTTAAAGAAGCACTGCTAAGTTCCTCTCCTTTGCGAACCGGAATCGTGTCTCGTTGTCTATTTTCTTCTTTCACTTCTTCTCTCCTCCTCCAGTTGTTTCACTCTCCAACGTTAGCTAGCCTGATCTCGTCAAGCTTTTTTCGCATTTCAGTTGTTATTGATTCACCTTGTTGTTTCTCAAAATTAAAATAAACGACGATCGATTGGCCATTGGCAATCGTTTCACCTGTGTTTTTATCTGTTATTTCATGCTGAAGCTCGAAGCTTTTATTCCCGATTTTGACAACCTTTGTATGAATGAGTAGGTGTTGGTCAAAGAACGCTTGTCGAATAAAATCGCACTTCACTGAAGCAACGACAAAGGATTGTTTCTTTTCAGGAAAAATTTGTTTAAAAAATTCTATGCGAGCCTCTTCTAAGTAAACGAAGTAATTAGAATTATTTACATGTCCTAGTAAGTCCGTTTCCACGAATCTTACTTTAATTTCAATTGATTGGTTCAACGCAATTCCTCCATCATATTTAGCAGTTTACTTAATTTCCATACCGTTCAAGATCATATCTGCAAAAATATGGGCAACTTCAACATCTTTTAGCTCGCCGTCCGGATCAAACCAATGATAGCTCCAGTTACAGAGGCCCAAAATCCCAAACGTGACAATATCAGGTCTTAAATCCGAACGAAATTCACCCGAATCAAGCCCCTCCTGAACAACATTTTGTAAATTTAAGTAAAATTGTTTTCTTTTTCGAATAATAATCTCTAAGTGTTCTTCAGTCAAATTGTTAATTTCTCTAAAAAATATTTTCGCGTTTGCTCCTTGTTTATCAATATTTTTTATTAACAAGGTCATAATATTTTTTATTTTTGTTCTCGCATCTAATTCTTCATGAGTGATTGCTTCTTGCTTTTCAAGAACATCATTAATGTATCGAAGGTTAATTTCCATAAGTAATTCTTGTTTGCTCGTAAAATAATAATAAAAAGTCCCTTTTGTTACCCCAAGTGTTTCAACAATGTCTTGAATTGAGGTTTGCGTAAACCCTTTCTCTTGAAAAAGATCGCTCCCTTTATTAATTATCCTCTCTTTCAACTTCGTAACTCCCCACTTTTTTAGTCATACTCCATTGCAAAACTCCTTTAAAAAGGAAACTTTCAACCGGTATCCTTATTCAGTTGAAAGTTCCCAAAATTGCTATTCTAGCAGAGTGATAACTATTTTTTTAATAAAATGAATTAACGCCCTAATAAAGTTCCGCCGTCAACGACTAATGTCGTTCCAGTAACGAAGGAAGATTCATCAGAAGCTAAAAATAACATAGCGTTTGAGACTTCTTCTGGTTGCCCTAGCCTCCTAAGTGCATTTGCAGTTGAGAGTGCAGGCCATTTCGGAGATTTTTTCCATTCATCCGTTATTGCTGTCTCCACGATCCCGGGTGCAATTGCGTTTACACGAATATTATGTTTTCCATATTCTAATGCTGTGCTTTTTGTAATCGCAATAACACCACTTTTTGCAGCTGTGTATCCTGCTAGTAATTTTTGTCCTTTAATACCCGCAACACTTGCTGTGTTAATAATTGAACCGCCATTTTCAAGCATTTCCGGTGCAGCATACTTCATTCCAAGGAAAACGCTTTTCATACTTACATCAACGACTTTGTCCCAATCTTCAATAGGAACATCTGATATTTTCTTTTCTCCATGCGAAATACCAGCATTATTTATCATAATATCCAATTTTCCGAAAGTTTCGACTGTCGTTTTTACTAAATGCTCAACTTCCTCAGGAATCGAAACATCAATTTTTTGGAACTGAGCTTCGCCACCTGAATCCTTTATTTCTTTAATTGTTTCAAGTCCGACTTCTTCATTAATATCAGCAACTACTACTTGTGCTCCTTCTAATGAAAAGCGGAGGGCAGCGGCTCTTCCGATTCCACTGCTACCTCCTGTAATAATTGCTGTCTTATTTTTTAAGCGCATATTATCACCTTTTCTATCGCTACTTTAAATTTTATTCGTCAGCCTCGATTAACGTTGCGATCCCTTGTCCGCCACCAATACATGCTGTAACGAGTGCACGCTTTTTACCAGTACGCTTCAGTTCATAAACTGCTTTTGTTACTAAAATAGCACCTGTTGAACCGAGTGGGTGACCGTGAGCAATTGCGCCACCGTTTACGTTTAACTTCGCTGGATCAATTTTTAATTCGCGGTTACAGGCAAGAACTTGAGCAGCAAATGCTTCATTTAAATAAACCATGTCAAAATCGTCAATTGCTAAACCCGTTCTTTCCATTAGCTTTTGGGTTGCTGGAACTGGACCAATTCCCATAATGTTTGGGTCACATCCTGCAACGGAATAATCCCTAACAACTCCTAAAATTTCAAGGCCTAATTCCTCTGCTTTTTCACGAGCCATAACGATGATTGCCGATGCAGCATCATTTAAGCCTGAACTGCTTCCTGCCGTCACTGTTCCATCTTTTTTAAATACAGCTGGTAGTTTGGCTAGTGTTTCCACCGTCGTACCTGGACGCGGATGTTCATCCTTATCAAAAACAACCGGTTCAGCTCTTCTTTGTGGAACTGTAATAGGGACAATTTGCTCATCGTAATAGCCGTTATCCATAGCATGTGCCATACGTCTTTGGCTTTCAGCTGAATACTCATCTTGCTCTTCTCGAGAAACGTTATATTTCTCAGCAAGGTTTTCAGCTGTGATTCCCATCGGCGGATCACCGATTTCTTCAGGAGACAAACGCGAGCTTCTGAAGCTTGGTGGAACTGGGCTGAACGGTCTTTCAGGACGATTCATCAAATATGGCGCTCTCGTCATACTCTCCGTACCACCGGCAACATAAACATCACCAGCACCTGCGCGAATTGCTTGTGCTGCAAGGTTAACTGCGTTCATGCCAGAACCACACTGACGGTCAACTGTTAATCCTGGAATGTTAATGGATAAGCCTGTTTGTAGTGCAGTTAATCTAGCGATGTTTCCTCCAGCACTTAACACGTTTCCAAAAATAACATCGTCAATCATTTCCGGGGTAATTTTTGCACGTTTCACTGCTTCCTTAATAACCTCTGCTCCATAAACATGCGCATCTAGGTTTGCAAGGGCTCCACCTTGACGTGCGATTGCGGTACGTACCGCAGATACAATAACCGGGTCTCTTCCATTCTTTGTCATAACTAATGCTCCTTTTACATTTTTATTTATTCAATTACGAGGATGTTTGTCCGCCATCTACGACAACAGTTTGTCCAACGACATAATCTGAAGCTTTTGTTGCTAAAAATAATGAAAGTCCTTTTAAATCCTCGTCTGTTCCAAAACGCTTAGATGGGTTGCGTTCTTTAAATTCTTCCCCAAATTTGTCGAGTAAGCCTTTTGACATTTTTGTTGGGAACCAGCCTGGTGCAATTCCATTTACTTGGATGTTATATTTAGCAAGCTTTACACCGAGGTCACGTGTGAATGAGATGACAGCACCTTTACTTGCGTTGTAGGCAACTGTATCCATTGCACCTTCTTCACTACCTTTTAGCCCAGCAACCGAAGCAATGTTAATAATTTTCCCTTGTTTTCGCTCTTTCATGTGTCCAACAACAGCTTGTGAAAACAAGAATGTTCCATTCGCATTGACATCCATTACTTTTTGCCATTTATCTAAAGGAGTTTCTAAAAATGGCGCTCCCCATGTAGCTCCACTATTGTTTACGAGAATGTCAATTTGTCCGAATTCCTTTAACGTTTCGTCGACAACATGTTTAATGTCATCTGGATTCGTAACATCACATTGAAAAGCTAGTGAGCCAACACCCATTTCTTTTAACTTTTTACTTACCTCTTCACAAGCATCAAGCTTTCTTGAACAGACGACGACGTTCGCCCCTGCTTCTGCGAAGCTTTGAGCCATCATTTCTCCGAGTCCCCGGCCACCGCCTGTGACGATGGCGGTTTTCCCGGTTAGATCAAAGAGCTCAGAATTTTTCATAACGATACTTCCCCTTTCCATAACCTGTAGAAATGTTAATAGTTAAGGCGATTATTATTTGTTATTTACAGGGTTATCTCTTAATTCGAGTCTTGCAATTGCGTTGCGGTGAACCTCATCCGGACCGTCAGCTAGACGAAGTGTACGGACGTTTGCATACATTCCCGCTAGTGGTGTGTCATCACTTACACCTGCTCCACCGAATGATTGAATGGCACGATCAATGACATTTAATGCAACAGTTGGCGCAACGACTTTAATCATTGAAATTTCTTTTCTTGCTACTTTATTACCGACTGTATCCATCATATACGCTGCTTTTAGTGTAAGTAGTCTTGCTTGTTCAATTTCAATTCGAGAATCGGCAATCCACTCACGAACGACACCTTGGTCAGCTAACACCTTACCGAATGGCTTTCGTTGTTGTACTCGCTCAATCATTAACTCAAGCGCTCTTTCTGCAACACCGATCGTCCTCATACAGTGGTGGATTCTGCCAGGCCCTAAACGTCCTTGTGCGATTTCAAAGCCTCTACCTTCACCTAGAACGACGTTTGACACAGGTACGCGGACATCTTTGAACTCAACTTCCGCATGACCATGTGGAGCATGGTCATATCCAAAAACAGGGAGATGACGCTTAATTGTAATTCCCTCTGTATCTAAAGGAACAAGGATCTGTGACTGTTGTTGATGGCGAGGACCATCTGGGTTTGTTTTACCCATAACAATTGCAATTTTACAACGTGGATCCATTGCACCTGAGGACCACCATTTGCGGCCATTAATGACATATTCGTCTCCATCACGAACCATGCTCATTTGAACGTTAGTCGCATCAGAGGAAGCGACATCAGGCTCGGTCATTAAGAAGGCAGAACGAATTTCTCC
>DKGN01000164.1 GCA_002453275.1 Caryophanales bacterium UBA6769 | reverse complement strand
CTTAGCAAAAATGATTGCAAAAGATGGAGAAGGAGCGACAACACTCGTTGAAGTCGAAGTCAATGGTGCTTATACCGATGAGGAAGCAATCCAAGTTGCAAAATCGGTAGTAGGCTCTTCGTTAGTGAAAACAGCCGTCTTCGGTGCTGATGCGAACTGGGGTCGAATTATTGCTGCTGTCGGATATAGCGGGGCCACAGTTGATGCAAACAAAATTGATACTAGTATTGGTCCAATTCAACTGTTAAGTAATAGTCAACCAGTTGATTATTCTGAAGAAGAAGCTTCTTCTTATCTGAAAAATGATTTTGTGAAAATTACAATTGACTTAAATATTGGAACAGGGTCAGGGAAAGCATGGGGATGCGACCTGACGTATGATTACGTAAGAATAAATGCAAGTTATCGTTCTTAACAACGGCGGGTTGTGAGAGTCTTTTGTCAATAAAGAGACTCTCTTTTGAATAGAGTATGGGGGTTGTTTACGTTTGAGTAACATTATCGTTCTTAAATGTGGAGGAAGTACGATTGATGAACTATCCGATCAGTTTTTTGCAAACATATTAACGTTAAAAAAGTCTGGTATGATGCCAATTATTGTCCATGGTGGCGGACCAGCGATAAAAGAAATGTTAGATAAGTTTCAAATTGAAACAGAGTTTGTTGACGGACTCCGTAAAACAACGGAATCGGTTATGGATGTAGTTGAAACAGTACTTACAGGCTCAGTGAATAATTCACTGATTCGAAAGTTGAACCTTTCTGGAATATTAGCAATTGGACTTTCTGGTTCTGATGCACAATTGTTGCAAGCGAAGCCAAAAAATTTAGAACGCTACGGCTTTGTAGGCGAAGTAACAAATGTAAATGTTTCGCTGTTAACTAAATTGTTAGCTCAAGACATCGTTCCCGTGATTGCACCGATCGCTGTTGGAGAAGATGGAATACGGTATAACGTTAATGCCGATACAGTTGCTGGCGATGTTGCTCGAGCACTTTCTGCTAAGCAACTTATTTTCGTGACGGATGTACCAGGTATCATGCAAGAGAACGAGCTAATTGAAACAATAACAGATAAAGAAATTGAACAATTAATTTCGACTGGAACAATCTACGGTGGCATGTTGCCGAAAGTGCAAGCAGCTGTAAATAGTTTAAGTAATCAATTAGAAGAAGCGATGATCGTTGATGGAAAACAGTCTGAACTTGCAACAAATACTAAACTAGTCGGAACAATAATTCGAAAATCATCAGCGGAGGTTATATAAATGTCAGCAATTCTGCCAACGTATAAACGCTTCGATGTTTCTGTCTCCAATGCACTCGGTACAGTAGTTGAAGACGTTCAAGGGAAAAAATACTTAGATTTCGGGTCAGGAATTGGTGTCTGTAATCTTGGACATCGCCACCCAGTTGTTCAAGAAGCCATTGAGATGCAACTTAATAAATATTGGCACGTATCGAATTTATATACGAATCCAATTCAAGAAGAGGTAGCGAATTTACTCGTTACAAATAGTGTTGGTGATTACGTCTTTTTTTGCAACAGTGGAGCAGAAGCTAATGAAGCTGCGATCAAATTAGCGCGAAAAGCTACAGGTAAAACAAAAATCATTACCTTTAAACAGTCATTTCATGGTCGTACGTTCGCTACGATGTCCGCAACAGGACAAGAGAAAATTCAGATTGGATTCGGACCTATGCTACAAGAGTTTCATTACGTACCGTATAACGAGACGGAAGCACTAGTTGAAGCGATTGATCAAAATACGGCGGCAATTATGCTTGAAATGGTGCAAGGTGAAGGTGGGGTCATCCCTGCGGAGCAGACTTTTCTACAAGAATTAGCTGACCAGTGCCAGAAGAAAAACATATTGTTAATCGTCGATGAAATTCAAACTGGCATCGGTCGTACAGGAAAGCGATTCGCGTATGAACATTATGGAATTGAACCAGATATTATTACGTTAGCAAAAGGGTTAGGGAATGGCGTTCCTGTAGGCGCAATTGTTGCTAAGCAGGAGCTATATGACCATTTTGGTCCTGGAAGTCACGGTTCAACCTTTGGCGGTAATCCACTTGCAATGGCAGCAGCTAAAGCGGTGTTAGAACATGTCTTTGCAGAAGATTTTATGAACGAAGTAAGTAAAAAAGCAGATTATTTACGTGCACAGTTAGAGGAGCATCTTGCTGACCTCACATTCGTAGCTTCGATTAGAGGTAAAGGACTCATGATAGGGATTGAGTGTCAACAAGAGGTCTCTGATTTAATCCCTCTCTTCATTCAAAAAGGCCTTCTTGTTCTAAATGCTGGTCCGAAAGTGATTCGCTTATTACCCCCTTTAACTGTAACAACTGAAGAAATAGATAAAGCCGTGCACCTATTGAAAGAAGTGCTATCTGAGCGTAAATAACCTTTATTTATTTACGAATGGGAGTGGGAAAGGTATATGCCTAAGCAAACAAAAATAAAAAAAGTTTTAGTTATTGGATCAGGTCCGATCATCGTTGGGCAAGCGGCAGAATTTGACTATGCTGGTACTCAAGCGTGTCTCGCCCTTAAAGAGGAAGGATGCGAAGTAATTTTAATTAACAATAATCCAGCTACAATTATGACCGATGAAACGATGGCAGATGTCGTTTACTTTGAGCCTTTAACAGTTGAAAGTATTTTAAAAATTATTATAAAAGAAAAACCAGACGGATTGCTTGCAACTGTTGGAGGGCAAACTGGTCTTAATCTTGCATTAAAATTACATCAAGAAGGCATTTTAAATAAATACAACATCCAAATGTTAGGGACACCCATTGAATCGATTATAAAAGGGGAAGATAGAGAACAATTTCGCTCACTCATGCATGAGTTAGAAGAACCTGTCCCGGAAAGTGAAATTGTCGATAGTTTACAGGCTGCTTTTCAATTTGCAGATCAAGTCGGCTTTCCAATCATCGTTAGGCCTGCCTATACGCTTGGTGGTTCTGGTGGAGGCATTGCTTCAGATAAAGAAGAGCTTGAACAATTTGTAAAGCGTGGGTTAAAAGCAAGCCCCATTCACCAATGTCTTATTGAAAAGAGCATTGCTGGATTCAAGGAAATTGAGTATGAAGTTGTTCGAGATGCCGATGATACGTGTATTACGATCTGTGGCTTAGAAAATATCGATCCTGTAGGCATTCATACAGGGGATGCAATCGTTGTTGCTCCATCACAGACACTTTCGGAAGAGGAAATTAATATATTACGAACTTCCGCTATCCATATCGTCCGTTCACTCGGAATTATTGGAGGATGCAACGTCCAGTTTGCCTTACACCCTACGAGTAAAGAATATTTTGTCATTGAAGTAAACCCTCGTGTGAGCCGTTCCAGTGCATTAGCTTCGAAAGTGACAGGGTATCCGATTGCAAGAGTAGCCGCGAAATTGGCTTTAGGCTATACTTTGCAAGATCTTGGTGAACAAGCATGTGAAGAACCTGTCCTTGATTACATCGCAGTGAAATTTCCACGTTGGCCATTTGACAAATTTACTGATGCTGTTCGAAAGTTAGGAACACAAATGAAAGCAACTGGCGAAGTGATGGCCATCGATAACAACTTAGAAGGCGCACTCCAAAAAGCTGTTCGTTCCCTCGAACTTCAAGTAAATGGCTTAGCTTTATCTGAGTGCGAACAGTACTCAACGAACGAACTTCTTCATCTGGCATCTGAAGCGGATGATCGGCGATTTTTTGTATTGCTTGAACTATTAAGAAGAGGAACAACAGTTGAACAGCTTCACGATGTTACAAAAGTGACCCCTTATTTTCTAACGATAATGGAACGATTGATTACACTTGAAAAAGGTGCACAAGCGACCTCGTTTGAACAAGTTACGGCAGATCAACTTTTAACGTTAAAACAAAGTGGCTTTTCAGATGAATGGCTTGCAAGCGTGTGGGGACTGACATTGGAAGCACTTCGTGAAAAAAGAGAACAATATCACATACGACCAAGCTTCGAAGCTGTCGCTGCCCGATCAGGAGACGAGTCTACTGAACTTGCTTATTATTACTCCTCATGGTCCCAACACGCAAAACAAAATGAACATAACGAATTTAAAAAAATCTTAATTATCGGCTCAGGTCCTATCCGTATCGGCCAAGGGATAGAATTTGATTACTGCTCAGTTCATGGTGTACTCGCTCTTCAAAAATATGGCTATGAAACAATTTTGATTAATAATAATCCTGAAACAGTTAGTACAGATTACAAAATAGCAGATCGCCTCTACTTTGAACCGTTATCGGTAGAAGATGTATTAAATGTAATCGAGCATGAACAAGTGGACGGTGTCATCGTTCAATTTGGTGGTCAAACGGCGATATCGCTAGTAGAAGGACTCGAAAAAGCGGGTGTCCCATTACTCGGATCTTCGTTAGATACGATTGATCAACTTGAGGATAGAGAGCGTTTTTATAAACTGTTGAAAACGTTAGGTCTACCGCATATTCCTGGTTTAACAGTTGATACGCAGAAAGACTTGATTGATAAAGTGAATGAAATCGGCTATCCTGTATTACTCCGTCCCTCGTATGTCATTGGTGGTAGTGGGATGATCGTTTTGCAAAGCGAAAAAGAGTTGCAGGCCTATCTATCAAATGAAACTACATCAGTCCAATACCCAATTTTAGTCGATGCTTATTATCCTGGAATAGAAGTGGAAGTCGATGTTGTCACAGACGGTACTAATGTTGTTATCCCAGCGATTTTCGAGCATGTTGAAAAAGCAGGAGTTCACTCTGGAGATAGTTTAGCTGTGACACCACCGTTTTCAATTTCCGCAAAAATAAAGCAAAAAGTTGTCGATTATTCAAAGAAGCTTGCAAATGGGATCGGGTTTAAAGGGGTATTTAATATTCAGTTCGTCATGTATGAAGACGTCCTTTACGTACTCGAGGTAAATCCGCGGGCGTCGAGAACGGTACCTATTACGAGTAAAGTGACAGGCTTAAATATGATTGAATTAGCGACGGCAACATTGTTAAATAAGTCATTACCTGTATTAACAACGAAGCTGGGCTTGTTACCGGAGAATGAATTTTATACAGTGAAAGCACCCGTTTTCTCAACGGTAAAGCTACCAGGTGTCGATCCTAAATTAGTTCCAGAAATGAAGTCAACTGGTGAATTAATGGCAATAGGAAGGGATCTTTCAAATAGCTTTAAACAAGCATTTTTTTGGAATGAACAGCTTACGACGTCGTTAGTGAAGGAACAAGAAGTATATATTGAAGCGTCACTCGATGAAGAACTTATGGAAAAGTTAAGGGCCTTTAATCTTCGGATAGTAACAGAACAAGATTTTGGCAAGGACGATGAAGCGAATGTTGACTTTGAAAAATGGGTCAAGTCTGATAAAGCATTTGCTATGATAAGTACTACTGCATCATGCAAGTTTAAGCGCGAACTTGCAGCCCAATACGGTTTGTTCGTTTTTTCTGCGGAAGAAACAGTTCAAGCGTTTACGATGATAGAGTTAAACGATGAAGTCGATGTAAATTCAATACAACAATGGCAAAAAACTGGTCGGAAGGAAGTGCTTGTTCAATGACAACACCAATGACTGAACAACAAATTAAAGAAAATTTAGTAGGCAAGCATTTTCTTACGCTTGCCGATTTCTCTGAAGCAGAATTAATGTACCTTGTACATTTAGCATTGAAATTGAAAGATGAACAAAAGTCTGGCAAGCCACATCGCTTACTAGAAGGAAAGACGTTAGCGATGATTTTCGAAAAGTCATCTACTAGAACGAGAGTCTCATTTGAATCTGGGATGTATCAATTAGGTGGCCATGCTTTGTTTTTAAGTAAAGACGAACTTCAAATGGGGCGTGGCGAAACGATTTCAGATACCGCCCAAGTACTTTCTCGTTATGTGGATGGCATGATGATTCGAACGTTCGGTCATGAGATTGTTGAGGAACTTGCAGCTAATTCCACGGTTCCTGTTATTAATGGATTGACCGATGATTATCATCCATGTCAAGTGTTAGCTGATCTCGTCACGATTTACGAAAAGAAAGGGACGTTTGAAGGCTTGAAGCTCGCTTACATCGGCGATGGGAATAATATGGCACATTCACTGTTAATTGGTTGTGCCACAATGGGGATAGATTGCTTCGTCGCAGCTCCGAATGGTTATGAAGTAAAGCAAGAGATCTTAACGATAGCAGAAAGTAAAGCGAAAGAAACGGGAGCCGTCATTAAACAGACAAATGATCCTATTGAAGCAGCAGAAAACTCTGATGTGATTTACACAGACGTTTGGACCAGTATGGGCTTTGAGGAAGAATCTGAAGCACGACTGCAAGCTTTTTCCGAATTTCAAGTGAATAAGAACCTTGTGGAACATGCGAAGGATGATTATTTATTCTTTCATTGTCTTCCTGCCCATCGTGGAGAAGAAGTGACGGGAGATATTATTGATGGGCCACATTCAGTCGTATTTGATGAGGCTGAAAACCGACTTCATGCTCAAAAAGCAATTCTTGCCTCAATTATTAACAAATAAAAGCGCATAAAAAACTGCACCATCATGTTGGACCGGGGTGCAGTTTTTTGGCATTTATTGTGCGTCTGCTTCTGACACGGTAGACTCACCGATAATCATAGCTAAAATCCCAACTAAAACTCCAACGACAGTTGCAGTAGTAAAGCTGTACGTTGCGCCACTCATATTCCCGAGCACATAAAATGCCATTTGAGTTAAAACGATTGCAACAATGATTGACATTATAAAGCGCATATCTTCACCTCATATCATTTGCTTTCCCGTAAACATTTTATCACATGTATTTTTAAAAAAGAAGTCATTTAGACATATATCTCGAATGTTTATAAGGAAGCTCCCATATTTTAGACTAACAGTTTGTTGAAGGGAGAGGGAAGAGTAATGAAAAAGGTTGTTGTAACAGGCGCTTTACAATTTATTGGGTATCATCTTAGTACCCGCCTGTTAAATGCCGGGTACGATGTTATCGGGATTGACTCATTAGCTAATCAACGAGAAAGAAAAGAAGAGATGCTTTTAAGCTTTGGGCGGAATGCAAACTTTCAGTTCATAGATAGCCCATGGACGGAAGTAGAATTAAAGAAATTTTTATGTAGTAAAACAAAATTTATGTTCCATTATGATCAAGAAATTATCGCGATAGAGAGCAACAGAAAAATACCACACATATGTGCAGAGAAAGACATTCCACTTATCGTACTTTCAAGTTTAGAGGTGTTTGGAAAGCAAGTACCTGATGTGACGGGCGACACATTGTTAGAGCCAGTAACAGAGTTAGGTAAACAAAAAGCGAGACTGGAAGCATGTTTATTTTCAATCTTAGATGAAATAGAATACAAATTGGTCATATTCCGATTACCTCACGTTTATGGACCATGGCAGGATAAAGAAGAGTGTGTTCACAAGCTTCTCTATGCACATCTAAAAGCAAACAAAACAATGCAAAATGTAAGCATGAAGACGGCCTTTGTTAAAAAGCATATGTACATTGATGATGTGATTGAATTGATGTGGCTAGCAGTAAACCGGAAGTTTGACTATGAAATATACGATGTTACGTATGAAGGAGACGGCTTGAATTCTAAAATACGAAATGAATTATCTTTCGAGCCAGTCTATACTTTTGAAGATGGCTTAAAGAAGCAAAGAGAGCATATGTTAAAAATGCTTCAATTCAACCCTTTAATATACGAATAAGTTCGATTCATTTTGTTGATTTTTAGAGCTTCATAATGTATAAATATAGTAGGTATGCAAGATTACACATTACACACTATTAGAGCTGAGAGAGGAAATCTTTCAATTGAGAACACGAACAAAAAATCGCCCATCAGATGCGTGCAATGATAAGCTTGAAAATTGGAAACGGTCAACATTAGAGCCAAAACAATAGCGGTGGCTCTAACGTTGTACCGTTTTTTAATTCTTTTTAAACAGATCCAATAAAGGACCCATTTGTTTTACTAATGGTCTAGCTTGATTAACAATTTCGACTATTTGACCACCATGATTTAAGATTTTTTCATAATCGAAGGATCCATCTTCCTTTTGTAGCTGGTTTAAGAAGCTTGTTTTGTTCATGTAGTCCGAAGAGGGATGGTGACCCTGGGATTGAAAACCCTTCTGAAAATGAGGTGGTTGTTGCACGTGCGGATGTGGTCGATAACGTCGAGGGGGGTATGGTGGCCAATCATGATAAAAGACCAATTTCACGACCTCCTCCATTATTTTTAAAAATCGTCTTATACTTTAGCGTATGTTACGGTTTAAAATCTGCATCATTAGATAGCCTAAGACTATGTAATTGTTTAATTTTAAAAGTATATTCATAACATGAGTTCAGCGTAGGCACATTAGTCCAAACTGCCTGATTTATATGGTACAATGTTAGCTGAATAAGGGGTTTTTAGAAAAATAAACCTTTTTTGGTTAAAATAGTTGAGTTATTTTATGTAAGTGGTATAAATGATATGGGATTAAAAAGTTATTAAAATAAAAAGTTGTTGGAGGTATCTATCACAATGCCGATCAAGAGCACGGCAAATCAACGTTCACCATGGGAAAAATTTTACGGTCCAAATCTTGGTTATCTCTATGAAATGTATGAAGAGTATCAAAAGGATCCACATTCTGTAGATGTGGAATTACAAGAGTTATTTGAAGAGTGGGGTCCTCCACCAGAAGAGGGTATTGAAAGCAGTACGACAGCTTCTGTAGCCGTGCCTTCCCAAGTTTCACGACAAACCTCTGGATGGGATATGACGAATAAGGCAGTAGAAGCGGGCAGATTAATCCGTAATATTCGAACGTTTGGTCATTTGGCAGCAAACATCGATCCAATAGAAGGAGCACCTACGAAAGAGCCGAATTTGCTTCAATTAAATGAATATAGTTTAACAGAAGCAGACTTAAAATCAATTCCGGCCCACTTAGTTTGGAAAGATGCGCATAAACATAATGATATTCAAACTGCGTTAGATGCTGTTAATCGACTTCGTGAAATATACACACAATCATTAGGATTTGAATTCGATCATGTTCATAACCACGAAGAGAGACAATGGTTATTAGAAAAAGTTGAAACAGGCGAAATGTTCAATCCAATTGATAAAGACAAAAAAATTGATCTTCTTGAAAGAATTACGCAAGTTGAGAGCTTAGAACATTTTTTACAACGAACGTTTGTTGGTCAAAAACGCTTTTCGATTGAAGGTGTTGACGCACTCGTTCCAATGCTTGATGAACTCGTAGTTCAGACCGTTCTGTTAGGGACTCGTAAGGTTATGATTGGGATGGCACACCGTGGCAGGTTGAATGTTCTTGCTCATGTGCTCGGAAAACCTTATCAGACAATCTTCTCTGAATTCCATCGTTCTCCTAATAAAGATCTAGTCCCATCTGAAGGTTCTATGGGAATTAACTACGGTTGGACTGGAGACGTTAAATATCATTTGGGAGCAAATCGTTCCTTAACAAAAGGTAAAACAGTTGCGAAAATATCTTTAGCAAATAATCCAAGTCACCTTGAATTCGTTAACCCTGTCGTTGCTGGTTCTACAAGAGCAGCACAGGAAGTGCGAACAGAAGCAGGACATCCAGTTCAAGACGTGAAGCAGGCATTAGCCGTTTTTGTACATGGAGATGCAGCATTTCCTGGAGAAGGTGTTGTGGCGGAAACGTTAAACTTAAGCCAATTGGAAGGGTATAAAACAGGCGGTTCAATTCACATCATTGCGAATAACCGTATTGGATTTACGACGGAAAGCTATGATTCACGCTCCACTCTGTATGCGAGTGACTTAGCAAAAGGATTTGAAATACCGATCGTTCATGTTAATGCTGATGACATCGAAGCGTGTATTTCTGCAATCCGGTTAGCGTGTGAATACCGTGAGCGTTTTAATAAGGACTTCTTAATTGATTTAATCGGGTACCGCCGTCTCGGTCATAATGAGATGGATGATCCGGTCGTGACACAACCATTAATGTACCAAAAGGTGCATAACCATCCAACACTACGTGAAATTTATGCACAACAATTAACGGAAGAGCAAGTTCTTTCTGGGGAACAGACGAAAGAAATTCTTGAATCATGTACTACAAATCTTACAAAGGCTTATGACAAGATGAAAGCAGAGCTTATGGCTCCCATTTCCCATGATCAAGAATCAAATCCAATGTATGGAACCGATACCGCTGTTTCGGAAAGTAAATTAAAGCAAATTAACGAAAACCTCTTACAGTATCCAGAGGACTTTACTGTTTATCCAAAATTAGACAGAATTCTAAAGCGACGAGAAAATGCTTTTGACGGTGATGGACAGATTGATTGGGCGTTAGCTGAAACATTAGCTTTTGCGACAATTTTGTCAGACGGAACACCGATTCGAATGACTGGTCAAGATTCTCAACGTGGGACATTTGCCCACCGTCATCTTGTATTACACGATAAGGAAACTGGAAAACCACATGTGCCTTTACATGAGTTACCTGAAGCAAAGGCATCCTTTGCAGTGCACAATAGTCCGTTAACTGAGACGGCTGTTTTAGGCTTTGAGTATGGATATGACATCCAAGCGCAAGAAACACTTGTCATTTGGGAGGCTCAGTTCGGAGATTTCGTTAACGTAGCCCAAGTTATTATTGACCAATTTATATCTGCGGGTCGAGCGAAGTGGGGAGAAAAGTCTGAGCTTATTATGCTCTTACCCCACGGTTATGAAGGCCAAGGTCCTGAACACTCCAGTGCGCGACTTGAAAGGTTTTTACAATCTGCAGCAGAATATAATTGGACTGTTGTTAACGTTACAACGGCAGCTCAATATTTCCATCTCCTTCGCTTGCAAGCGGCAAGAATCTCTCATGAAGCATGGAGACCGCTGATTGTAATGGCGCCTAAGAGTTTATTGCGTAACCCTAGGGTTGCTTCGCACACTTCTGCTTTTTCAGAAGGAAAGTTTTTGCCAGTTCTTGAACAACAAAACAATGTATCAGAAAATCATGAACGTGTAGAACGCTTTATTTTGTGTAGCGGTAAAGTTGCGGTTGATATAGAGACTGAATTAGAATCGAATGAAGAACGACATGACTGGCTTCATCTCGTTCGAGTTGAACAACTTTATCCATTTCCTAAAGATGAATTGGAGAAAATTATCGAGCGCTACAGTCACTTAAAAGAAATTGTTTGGGTTCAAGAAGAGCCAAAAAATATGGGCTCATGGATGTACATTGAACCAAGATTAAGAGACATAGCACCAGAGCGTGTTTCCGTAAGTTATATTGGACGTCCAGACAGATCCAGTCCTTCGGAAGGATCTTCGGAAATTCATAACATTGAACAAAATCGAATCATTAGAGAATCACTAACAATGAAGAAAGCAAAAATGCGAACTGGCGAAGGGAGTAAGTAACTGTGATTAACGTAGTTGTACCGGAACTTGCAGAATCAATTACAGAAGGAACGATAGCAGAATGGCTAAAGCAACCTGGTGAGAAAATTGACCAAGGAGAACCGATTGCAGTTCTTGAGACAGACAAAGTAAATATTGAAGTGAATGCAGAGTCAGCAGGTGTTGTTCAAGAGCTACTAAAAGAAGAAGGTGACACAGTCCTAGTTGGTGATGTGATTGCAACGTTAGATCCGTCAGGCGAAGCGACAGCTCCATCTGACAGTGAGGAGCAACCTGCAGCTCCAGTCACCCAGGAACCACCTGCTCAACCACCGCAAACTGAAGCTCAATCTGAGCCAGCTGCTACAGAGGGGAAACAACCTGAGTTAAAAGATTATGCTCCAGGTCAACGTTCAACTGATTCACCAATTGCGTCTCCTGCAGCAAGGAAGCAAGCGAGAGAGAAAGGCATTGATCTTACTGAGGTTCAAAGTCGAGATCCGCTAGGTCGTGTTCGGGTTGATGATGTGAAATCACACTCTACACAACCTGCTCAACCAGTTCAACGAGCTCAATCTTCACCTGCAATCTCTGAAGAAGATGGCCGTCCAGTTGAGCGAATCCGAATGTCACGTCGTCGTCAAACGATTGCAAAGCGCTTAGTAGAAGTGCAAGATACAGCCGCGATGTTAACGACATTTAATGAAGTTGATATGACTGCTGTTATGGAACTTCGCAAACGCCGTAAAGACCAGTTTTTCGAACAACATGATGTGAAACTAGGCTTTATGTCATTTTTCACTAAAGCGGTCGTTGGTGCATTGCGTGCATTTCCAAGAATTAATGCTGAAATCCAAGGCGATGAAATGTTACTTAAGAAATACTATGACATTGGTATGGCGGTATCAGCTGAAGAAGGACTTGTCGTGGCTGGCGTGGGTGGTGCGGGTAAAATAACTTTTTTTGGTATAGAAAGATGGATTGCAGAGGTGGGTGAAAAAAATCGATGCAATAAGATCGCCTTAATCGATCTACC
>DKGN01000138.1 GCA_002453275.1 Caryophanales bacterium UBA6769 | reverse complement strand
CTATAAGCCTTTCTTGACTACGTCGCTCCTTAGGGCGACTTTTATATTGTAGCATAAAATGCTTCGCATTGTCAACAATTGTTTCAACTTCTCTCTGTGACAACGACCGCTTTTTGCGGCGACATTTCTTACTATAACACGCTCATGACGCACCGTCAACTCTATTTTTTCTTTTAGAATAGTCTTACAATAAATTAGTTTTAAAATAAATACCACTATATAATGTAGGGAAATTTAATGATACCTTTCGAGTGATTGAATCCGCTCTTTATGTTGAAAGTATTACCTGGGATTTAGAACCCTAAATATTTCAACAGCTTTTCATACTTCATTGTAAAGATGTGAAATAGATATGCTATACTCAAGTAGAAATGATTAAGCTATTACAACGTTGTAGGAGGCAAACTTGTGTCTATAAAGTATAAAAACAAAATAAATAAAATTAGAACCTTTGCATTGGCTCTAATTTTCATCGGAATTATCATTATGTATGTTGGCATCTTTTTCCGTACTTCGATGCTTGTCATGTCTATCTTTATGATTGTTGGGTTTTTGGCGGTGTTATCTAGTGCACTCGTCTACGCTTGGATTGGTCTATTATCAACCCGAGCAGTACAAGTTACTTGCCCTTCATGTAATAAGATAACAAAAATGCTTGGGCGGGTCGATGCATGTATGTACTGTAAAGAGCCACTAACACTTGACCCAGAACTCGAAGGAAAAGAATTTGATGAAAAATATAACCAGCAAAAAGGATATATCGAATAAACAAAAAAAGCTGAGGACGAAAAACCGTCTCCCAGCTTTTTTCTCTATTTTTAATAACTCGAGACTTTTTGCTTTTGACAAGTGGGACAAACTCCATACACTTCCATGCGATGATTACCAACTTTAAATCCAGTCACATGTTCAGCAATTGATTCCACTTCATTCAAACCAGGGTACTGAAAATCTTCCACTTGACCACATTTTTCACAAATAATGTGATAGTGGTCAGTCGTTACATAATCAAATCGACTTGATGCATCTCCAAACGTCATTTCATTTACGAGTCCGACGTCTTTAAATACACGCAAGTTATTATAAACTGTTGCAACACTCATATTAGGAAATTTACCTTCTAATGCTTTATAAATTTCATCAGCTGTTGGATGTGACATCGATTCAATAAGAAATTCTAATATCGCATGACGCTGCGGTGTAATGCGTACCCCTGCGCTTTTAAGCTTGTCAACCGCTTCATTAAGTGATGCCATCGTCATGCACCTCTCTTTCTTAAATACGTTCTTTAATTATAATCTTTATAAATAGTTTACCTTTTTAAAAGAAATTTTGCAATCATTGTTCTAAAAATTAATAACCTTTCCTCATGTTAACCTTATTAATATATTGCCCTGTCTCCCCCATAAAGACTTGCAAGTTATGTTCGAAAATTTCAAAAACGCGTTGTTGGTACGCTGGTGATACACCAGAGAGATGTGGTGTAATCGTTACATTATCAAGCTCCCAAAAAGGCGAATCTTTTGCAAGTGGTTCATTTTTAAATACATCAAGCACAGCATGTTGAATGGTTTTCGTCTGTAATGCTTTCACTAAGTCGTGCTCATTTATTGATAATCCACGACCAATATTGATAAAAACGGCACTATCTTTCATTGCCTTAAATTGAGTTTCTCCAAATAAGTTTTCTGTACTCTTCGTACCAGGCAAAACAGAAACAATAAAATCAGCTTGATTTAACATGATTTCTAACTGTTCACCATGATAAATCTCATCAAAATGATGAACACTCCGTCCCGTTCGATTGTAGCCAAGGGTTTTCATCTGAAAAGCTTTTGCAAGCCGAGCGATCTCTTCACCGATTGCTCCAGTCCCTACGATACCAATTGTTTTACCGTAAATTTCCTCCATTCTTAGTCGTTCCCACACTCGCTTACTTTGATTTTGCATTAGTTTTGGTGTTTGCCTAGCAACATGAAGCATCATTGCAATCGTATATTCTGCCATCGGGATCGCATGGATCCCTCGTGAATTTGTAACAAAAATATCCCTTTTCAAAATTTCCTCAATGGGTAGTTGTTCAACTCCAGCAGACATGACCATAATCCATTTAAGGTTTGGTGCTTTTTGCAAATGTTCTTCACTCACGTCTGTACCATATGTAAGAAGTACGTCTACTTGAGGCAAAAATTGCTCAGCTTCAACTATATTTTCACAAAAGTGAAAAGTGATTTCTGGATGTTTTTGCATCATTTGTTTTTGAATAGCTTCGTTGATTTTTGCGGATGAAATGATGTTCACTTGTACACCTCTTTCAAATTTTGTAAAGAAGACTTGTCTACTTTACACTAATTACCTTTTATAATCATTGTACAAAAAAGTGCGTGAGTTGTACTCACGCTAAGGGACCGTTTGAGGTATAATCTTTACCTTATCGTATGTTGGCATTTTAATAACGTATAGACGGTAGCCTTAGTCAACAAATTAAGTCTTGGTAATATACCTTATTCGGTAATAAGTTCATTATTTCCTTTATCACTCATAATTTTTAAAAATATTAGAAGACATGATAAGATAGACTTCAATTATAGATTATCATGAGGAGGCACTAACTTCATGCGTCAGCAATCTGAAAAATTACATGAAGAAGCATTGAAACATATCGTTGGAGGTGTGAACAGTCCATCTCGTTCTTACAAGGCGGTCGGTGGTGAATCACCGACGTATATGGAGCGCGCAAAAGGAGCCTACTTTTGGGACGTTGATGGTAATGAATATATTGATTACCTGGCCGCCTATGGACCAATCATTACTGGACACGCTCACCCCCAGATTACAGAAGCGATCCAACGCACTGCTGAAAATGGCGTTTTGTACGGCACACCGACAAAACTAGAAAACGAATTTGCATCCACATTAAAAAATGCCATTCCTTCAATGGATAAAGTTCGTTTTACTAATTCTGGTACCGAAGCTGTCATGACAACGATTCGAGTTGCCAGAGCATACACAAATCGAAATAAAATTATCAAATTTGCTGGATGTTATCACGGTCATTCAGACCTCGTTCTCGTTGCAGCTGGTTCTGGTCCGGCCACGCTTGGCACACCTGACTCCGCTGGAGTCCCCCAAGCCATTGCCGAAGATGTGATTACTGTTCCTTTTAACGATCTGGATACATTTAAAACAACAATGGAGCAATGGGGCGATGAAATTGCAGCCGTTCTCGTCGAACCAATCGTTGGAAACTTTGGCGTTGTGTTACCAAAAGAGGGTTTTCTTGAAGGCGTCAATGAACTTACACATGCACACGGAGCACTCGTCATTTATGATGAAATCATTACCGCGTTTCGATTTACATATGGTAGCGCCCAGCAATTACTCGGAATTGAACCTGATATAACCGCACTCGGCAAAATTATTGGGGGTGGATTACCGATTGGGGCTTACGGCGGTAAAAAAGACATTATGGAAAAGGTCGCGCCGCTCGGACCTGCCTACCAAGCAGGAACGATGGCAGGCAATCCACTTTCAATGGCTGCTGGACTTGCTTGCTTAAATATTTTACGAGATGAATCTCATTATGAGCACATGGATTCTCTTGGAAAAAAGCTTGAAGAAGGTCTTCTCTCACGTGCCGCAAAGCACGACGTACCGATTACAATCAATCGTTTAAAAGGTGCACTCGCAGTCTTTTTTACGGACAGTGAAGTAACAAATTACGAAGAAGCTGAAAAAAGTGATAGTGAGCAATTTGCACGTTTTTTCAAACTTATGCTAAGCAAAGGGATTAATCTCGCACCTTCGAAATATGAGGCATGGTTTTTAACGACGGAACATACAGATAAGGAAATTGAAAAAACTCTTGAAGCCGCTGATTATGCATTTCAATCCTTATAATTGTTTTTTTCTTGCCAATTGTGACAAATCAAAGTATAGTACTATCGAACAAAGGAACAAAGAGGGCTTGTAAAAGCCCTTTATTCTTACGCTAGTAAACAATAAGTAAATTAAAGAAAGGAATCTTTGTAAAAATAAATGAAATTTGGAGCCCGAATTTTAAAAACTGGTGTTGCGGTTACACTTGCTCTCTACATTACAATGCTCCTAAACATAGAACCCGCCACATTCGCAGCAGTTGCAGCTGTTTTCGCTGTCCAGCCTTCTGTCTATCGTTCGTATCGTACAATCCTCGAACAATTTCAAGCAAATGTTATTGGTGCAATCGTTGCTGTCGTTTTTACGTTAGCGTTCGGAAACGAACCGTTCGTCATAGGTATCGGAGCTATTTTGATTATAGCTATTTGTCTGAAGTTAAAAATAGAAAAAACAATATCGCTTGCCGTTGTTACTCTTATTCTAATTATGGAAACGACAAGTGGGAACTTTTATTTATTTGCGCTTTCACGATTTAGCGTCATTATGATTGGTGTCTTATGCTCCTTCGTTGTAAACTTGTTTTTTTTACCACCGAAGCATGAAACAAAACTATTTCAAAAAATAACGACAAATACAGAAAATGTTACCCAATGGCTCAGATTAATGATCCGGAATGATGCTGATCATATGGCCCTGAAAGAAGACCTACAAAAACTACGCAATGAAATGATTGAAATTAATAATTTTTATTTATTGTATAAAGAAGAAAGAGATTATTTGAAGAAAACTGAATATCCGAAAGGTAGAAAGCTTGTCTTGTTTCGCCAAATGATTACGACGACAGAAAAGGCAACTGCCGTATTAAAAAATCTTCATTTTCACGAGCAAAGTATTTTGGATTTACCTGAGGAAATGCGAGAGCTACTCCAAACACAAATTGATTATTTAATTCAGTTTCATGAGCGTACACTGTTTAAATACAGTGGGAAAGCTCGCCATGAATCTTCTGAAGATTTCCTTTCTGAAATTGATAGAAGCGAGAAATCATTAACAGAACAACTGATCATCTATAGTGAAAAAAAGCGACTCAATCAAGAGGATTGGACGGAGCTATTCCAAACAGTTGGCTTAATTATTGGGTACAAGGATCAGCTAAAACACCTTGATCTGTTAATTGATAGTGTATATACGTACCACCCAGAAGAAACGGTACTCAACGAAGAATAAAATCTTCTAGCCCATTATTGGGTTAGAAGATTTCTTTAATTTGTGAAAATAACATAAAGCATAATAATAAACACAATAAAAACATAACCGAACCCAAGACCGATACTTGTTATATTAGACTCCTTCGTGTAGCCCTCTAAATCAGCAGAAGAATTTGCATCGTCCACCTTTCTAACATGGAGAAAGAAGGTGACATTAACTAATGCTGTAGCGATTATTGCGATCACGACGTAAACAGGAAATAAAGCTGGCTCATACAAAATCTCAAGAGACTCACGACTTAAATAAGCGTATAAAAACAACAACCCGCTTGCTACAATTCTCCAAATGTTATTTATTTTCCGCTGTTTTTTCCATTCGTTACCCATTTTTTCCTTTTCATAAATGGCCACTTCTTGAAAAACAGGGATGAACGATTTCGTTGAATTGATTTTTATTATCGAAGTGGTAGCTTGGAGCAAAAAGACAATCCCACTCCCTAAGTATACTTGTGTAACCGTAACAGGATAAAGACGAATGATGCTCAAAGTTAGCATGATGGCTGCAACAATAAACCCATTTATGATTATGATTTGTTTTCTTCTTATTCGTTTGACATTTTGTACATTCAATATGCCCCCTCCTTTATTCCAAAATACTGACAGTTAATGTTTCTGGACTAGCCCCGTAAATCGTCACAGTTGCCGTATCATTACCATTCCATTCAATTGAAACGTTTGCTTGTTTGGCGGATCCCTTTACGATTGCTGTCTCATAATTTTTTCTTAGCTTGTAATGTGGACCGTAATAAACCCGAATTGGAGAATGCAAGAGCCCTTCGCCTTTCTGAACGACCTTCACCATATTTTTCCCGTCCGGTGAAAAGCCTTTTTCAATTTCGGTTTCTTTATAAGCAACGCTATAAACAAATGCAGCTACGAGAAACAATGGGATACCGAGGAGAATTCCTATCCAAAAAAGACAGCCTCGAGCTGTTGAGGATTTTGTTTTTTCAATTTCTAACTGAACATCCTGCTCATCAGTCATAGACGCCACCTTTTTCCATGTTTTTAATCAGGCAACTTAATCTAAATGATCCTACTACATATGTATTAATTATGCGATGAAAATTCCTCTACTGAACTGTCCGAATTTTGCACGTTATTAAATCAAAAAAAAGGGACCTGAGGAGGTCCCAAATACGGAAGGTGTCACGAGCACACGTTTCTGAACTTATACTTCAAGCTGCTGGACTTGAAATAGATCATAATAATGGCCACGTCGTCCCATTAGATCTCCATGAGTGCCAATTTCTTTTATTTCGCCGTGTTCAATAAGGACAATGCGGTCGGCATGTGTAATCGTTGAAAGACGATGGGCAACGATGAACGTTGTCCGAGTTCTTGCGAGGTTCTCTAACGCATCTTGAATGAGTGCTTCACTTTCTAAATCAAGAGAAGATGTCGCTTCATCAAAAATTAAAATCGGCGGATTTTTAAGAAATACTCTTGCAATCGCAATTCGTTGCTTTTGTCCTCCAGAAAGCTTCACACCGCGTTCGCCGACAGGAGTATCGTAGCCTTCTGCTAACTCTTGAATAAACTCATGGGCATTCGCTGCTTTTGCTGCTTCGATCACTTCTTCATCTGTTGCTTCAGGATTCCCCATTTTAATATTAAATTTAACCGATTCGCTAAATAAAATATTATCTTGTAAAACCATTCCGATTTTATCACGCAAGCTTCGCACTTGATACGTACGAATATCAGTTCCATCAAGCAAAATTCGGCCATCGGTTACATCGTAAAAACGGGGAATTAAGCTAATGAGCGATGATTTTCCACCCCCACTCATCCCTACAATAGCAATTGTCTCACCTGCTTTAACATCGAGCGAAACATTGCGTAACACATTCATCTGCTCTTCTTCATATGCAAATGAAACGTGCTCAAACGTTATCCGTCCATGAACATTATGCAGTTCCACAGCGTCATCCGTATCTTCAATGTCATACTTTTCATCTACAAATTCAAACACGCGATCCATCGAAGCAATCGACTGGGTGAGCGTTGTTGATGAGTTTACTAATCGGCGTAATGGGTTATACAACCGGTCCATATAAGTGACAAATGCAATCATCGCTCCAATCGTTAATTGACCATTGATAACGAAATAAGCCGCCACCGCAATGACGAGAAGTGGAGCAATGTCCGTGATTGTATTCACAACAGCAAAGGTTTTCGCGTTCCAAACAGTATGATCGATCGCTTTGTTCAGAAATTTTTTATTCCGTTCATCGAAGCGTTCCTCTTCATAATCCTCAAGAGCAAAACTGCGAATAACCGGCATGCCTTGTACACGCTCATGCAAGTGACCTTGAACCTCAGCTAATGCCTGAGAGCGTTCCCTCGTTAACATACGCAAGCGCTGGTAAAAATACTTTACTGAAAATCCGTAAAATGGTAACAAACAAATGGCAACAACCGTTAACCAGACGTTCATCGTCAACATAATGACGATTACGATGCCAATCGTAATAAGATCAAGCCAAAGATTCATCATACCTGTAATCACAAAAGCTTTCGTCTGTTCAACGTCATGAATGACTCGTGAAATAACTTCACCGGCTTTATTATTAGAATAAAACCGCAAGCTTAATTTCTGTATATGGGCAAAGAGTTGCTTACGGATGTCATATAAAATTTTACTTCCAGTCCACTGTGCAAAATATTGACGATAATACTCAATCGGTGGACGTAAGATGACAAATACAAAAAACGTAATTCCCATAAGCCATAACAATTGTTCAATTTTAGCTGCGTTCGATAAATTTGCACCAATGATGTCATCAACAACATATTTTAACAGGAGTGGTATTAATAGCGGGATTCCAAACTTTAAAATTCCGATTATAATCGTAATGGCAATTTCTTTTTTATAAGGTTTAACAAACGTTATATAACGGCGAATACTTCCCAGAAATCATCACCTAACTTTCTATACAAGGAGAGAGCTTTAAACTGAACGTTAGTCTTACTTGACATCCAATCATGTAAAAACCTGCTGAATGCCAACAGGTTTTACCGATACAACAAATATTGATCATACCATCCATCTATAAATTCTGGTGAAAATGGTCCTTTCCGTTGGTTTATCCAGCTTTTAATTTCACTCAAATTGTTTTGTAAAATCGTATCAAGTACTTGCGGATACTTCATCAACTTTGCATGTTCTTCATATTCATCTTCGTCAAGGACTTCATACGTCATATCTGGGAATACTTTGACATCCAAATCGTAATCAATATATTTCAATGCTTCCCGATCCCACGTAAAGGGTGTTCCCATATTACAGTAGTAGTAAATACCGTCATCTCGGATCATGCCAATGACGTTAAACCAATGCTTTGCACTAAAGTAACAAATCGCTGGTTCACGCGTTCGCCATTGTCTTCCGTCTGATTCGGTGACAAAAATCCGATCATTCCCACAAACGACTTCTCTTGAATTGGCTGATAAAACCGTAGACTCTTCCCAAACGCGATGAAGTGTACCGTTATGTTTATAACTTTGTATTTCAATTTTGGCCCCAATATTGGGAAAATCCATCATGGACTCCTTTCTACAGATTTTACTTATAAGTGAATAGCGTTCAACATTTCTGTTCTATAGTCGGTATTTTGCTAACCGCCACTGATATCCTTTCTATTATAACGCTAACGAAATTAAAATTAAAGAAAACGAAAAAAAGCCCCTTATCAATTGATAAGGGGACAACCTGCCTTTTCATTACTGGTTTTGTTGAGTGGATTGCTGCTTGCGAGCTTGTGATTTTTGGTTTTTTTGTCTTACAGATTGTGCATCTGTTTCACTTGCAAATTCAGTTTCAAACTGTTGACCAGCTTGCTGGTTAGCAGATTGAGCGTTTTGCTGACGTACTTTATTTACGTTAGTGCCAGCTTGTGATTTTTTGTTTGCCATGTTTATCACCTCCACAGTTTTAATGTAACCAAGAGGTGGGTTTACTATCCAAAGATTTTATCCGAATAACACGTTACGTTAAAAGTGAGATTCCACCGTCAACAATAATCGTTTGTCCACGGATCATGGACGCTTCATCGGATAATAGAAACATGACAGCATTTGCTAAATCTTCTGCTTCGACCATTCGCCCTGCTGGGGTTCGTTGCTCTGCATCCCGCAACAATTCATCCCGATTTGGAAAGTGTGTGAGCGCATCGGTATCAACGACACCACCAGATACTGCATTCACGACAATATTTTTCCCGGCAAGTTCAACAGCTAAATAACGTGTTAGTGCTTCAAGTGCTGCTTTTGAGACTCCAACAGCGGTGTAATTTTCAAGGACGCGAATGGAACCGATGGAACTCATGCTGACAATTTTTCCGCCATCATTTTTTTCCATTAATTTTGCCGCTTCTTGAGCGCAAAATAATAATGCCTTGCTATTAATATCAAGTGTCCAGTTCCAGTGTGATTCTTCAAGCTCCATTAACGGACGAAGGACACCTGACGCTGCATTATTGACGAATAGATCAAGACGACCGAAGCGCTCATCAATTTTTTCGAACATCTCTTTTACTTTATCTACTTTTCCGACGTTACTTTTCACAACGAGTACATTACTTCCAAGCCCTTCCAGTTGTTTAGCTGTTTCCAGTGCTGCTGTTTTGCTTCGTGCATAGTTGATGACAATGTCATACCCTTGCGCCGCTAAGCGTGTCGCAATCACTTTTCCAATTCCCCTACTACTACCAGTAACTAAGGCTACTTTTTTCTCCATCATTTGTCCCTCTCTTTTTCGACTAAAAATTACTTCTAGATTGTCCGCCATCGACATTAATCGTTGCGCCAACAATCCATGATGCTTTTTCGGAAGCTAAAAATAAAGCCACGTTCGCGACTTCTTCCGGTGTCCCGAACCGACCTGCTGGAATTTCATCATTTACAAATTTGTTCATTTTTTCAGGATCTTCTTCGATCCGTTGTTGCCAGTTGCCTGTCGGGTGTAAGATTGAACCAGGTGCAATGCCGTTAACACGGATTCCATCTTGAATTGCTTCATCTGCTAACGCTTTTGTAAAGCTAATTGTTGCTGATTTCGCCGCATTGTACGTCGCCTTTCCACCTGATTCCCGTCCAAAAATGGACGTAATGTTAATAACGACACCAGCCTGCTTCTCCTTCATGATTGGAAGGACATGCTTACTTAAATCAACCGTCGAATAAAAGTTTAGCGCCATTGCATCCTCGAACAGTTCTAACTTCGTTTCTGCCACTGTCGCTCCATTGCTTCCGCCGACATTGTTCACTAAGATGTCAATCGTACCCCATTTTTGAAGAATATCTTCAATTAACTTTTTCCGTGTTGTTGCTTCTGTCATGTCTCCCGCAAAGGTAAAAATCCCTGCCATTTCTCGTTCGCATTCGTGTAAATCCTCGGATCCCCTAGCTGTAATCGCGACCCGTGCACCTTGTCCGTGAAATGCTTCTGCAATTGCTCTTCCGATCCCTTGTGAGCCACCTGTAATTAAGACTACTTTTCCTTTTAATCCAAGATCCATTCGTTCAGCCTCCCTTTAATTTTTTGATGCGAAACGGAAAATGGATACCGATCTAACTCAGCTATCGTAGCTAACTTAACCTCTTCCGTTTCAATCAAGTTAGTATGTAAGACGCCACGATATACATCCAATTTCCACTTTATATGTGAAAAAGTGTGCTCAAAAGTAAGAACATGATCTCGTAGCTGAACATCTAAACCCCAATCTTCATTTAGAAAGCTATGCAACTGTTGCTTCGTATCACTTTGCGTATCAATCTCACAATTAGGGAATTCCCAAAGGTTTGCAAGCAAGCCTTCATCCGGTCTTTTTAAAATTAAAAAATGATTGTCTTGTTCTAGCACAGCGACTGCCATATTAACCGGTTTTGGTGGTTTCTTTTTTGCTTTTACAGGTAGTTCATGCTGCATTCCTTTATGAAAGGCCTGACATTCAGTTTGTACCGGACAGAGTAAGCAACCTGGGGACTTTGGTGTACATACGACCGCGCCAAGTTCCATCAAAGCTTGATTAAAGCTCGAAGCAGAATCGTCTGGAATTAACTTTCTTACAGCTCGTTCAAATGCTTTTCTCGTTTTCACTTTTGAAATATCGTCTTGAACGAGAAGTATTCGAGATAATACGCGCATAACGTTGCCATCAACTGCAGGGACAGGCTTTCCAAACGCGATGCTTAAAATTGCACCTGCGGTGTAAGGACCGACACCTTTTAATGTAGAGATTTCTTCCTCATTATTTGGTACAGTACCCCCGTAGCTTTCCTTGACTTCACGCACGGCCGCTTGTAAGTTTCTCGCGCGTGAATAATAACCGAGTCCTTCCCACGCTTTTAAAACGGCTTCTTCATCCGCTTCAGCTAACGCCTCAATCGTCGGAAACTGTTCGATAAAATTATTGAAGTAAGGGATGACCGTATCTACTCGCGTTTGTTGTAGCATAATTTCTGAAACCCAGATGTGATAAGGATTAGACGTTTTCCGCCATGGCAAGTCACGTTTATTTTCACTATACCAAGTAAGTAAGTTATGTTGAAATTCTTTCTGATTTAAGTCTGCCTTTTTCAGCATTTTACCGATTCTGTCATCCTTCCCTTTCATAACAAAAAAATCTTCCAATTGGCAAAACTTCGGTGTTACACTTTGAACCAAAGTACTCAAATCGCCCGGAAATTTGTTCTTTTTTTTAGTATAAAATAAACGTCACAAAAATTTAACTTTTTATGAGCGGTAAAATCGGGTATAACTAATGAATAGTCGAATATGTTTTCAAAGAATTTTTTCGCGAGCATGTCAAGGAGGAACGAAACTAGATGGACACTGGTACGCACATCGTAATGGGGATCGCACTTGGAGGATTGGCAACGTTAGACCCAGTCGTTTCTCAAGACCCTGCTTTACACCATATCGTTATTGCCGGCACAATCATCGGATCGAATGCACCCGATTTTGATACGATTTTAAAATTAAGAAGCAATGCTGTTTATTTACGCCATCACCGTGGCATTACACATTCCATTCCGGCCGTCTTATTGTGGCCAGTCTTAATTACATTAGCCCTATTTACTTTCAATCCAGCATTAAGTGTCTTGCATATTTGGATCTGGACGTTTCTCGCAGTGTTTTTACACGTTTTCGTAGATTTATTTAATGCTTATGGAACACAAGCCCTTCGTCCCTTTAGCAAAAAGTGGATTGCCCTCGGCATCATTAACACATTCGATCCATTTATTTTTTCCATTCACATCATCGGGATTTTACTTTGGCTTATTGGCTTTGAGCCTGCCCCTGTCTTCGTGACGATTTACGCCATTTTGATCGGTTATTACGCATGGAGAACGTACGTCCACCATTTGCTCATCAGACAAGTCAAGCGAAAAATTGAAGATGAAACGCTCGAAGATGTGCTTGTGTCACCGACACTTAACTGGAATAAATGGCTCATCGCTGTCAAAACAAAAGAAAAATTTTACGTTGCGACCGCAAAACGAATGCAAATTTCAATTTTAGACGTATATACAAGACGACCAATCCCTGAAACACCTGTCATTGAAGCAGCAAAAAAGGACGAAAATTTATCAGCGTTTTTATCTTTTTCCCCTGTCTATCGTTGGGAAGTGGGTAAATCTGATGAAGGTGGCTTTGAAGTCCGTTTTATAGATTTACGGTACCGAAGCAAAGGCCACTATCCGTTTATTGCTGTTGTCAAATTGGATCAAGATTTACACGTAATTCATTCATATACAGGTTGGATCTATAATACAGATCGGCTTAAAAAAAAACTCAATACAGCTAATGGTTATTAAATATCGTCATGGGGCGTTATTCTTTGATTAACAATGAAATTGGGTAAGCTGTTAATTCTTCATTACCTCGCTTGTAGCCCCATGCGAAATTTCCTTTTAAATAGTCAATCGTGAATGTTTCCTCTGGTTCATCTTTGACTGCGTATGTCTCACCTTTTTTAAAATCAGCGGGATCAAGCAAATACGCTTCAGCCATCACAATTTTTCGTTTTAAGACGTGGACTTCGTTAATAATTCCCATTTGTTCCGCTTTTCTCGCCTTTTCATGTAGATTCGCTATTTCACTTTTTAATTCTGCCGTTGTCATTTCACTGTACCGCTTTTCCATTTGCTCTACTCCTTTTCCGCCTCTTGCATGTGTTGAAGCACGTCATTAATATCAGTGAGTGAGAAGCCCCTTCGATATAAATACTGTTTCATTCGCTGGGTGTAATCATAACCACTATATTTCTTGTATCGGTTGTGTGCCCGCTTCGCTTGCTTTAATAAAATCTTGTATTCATTCTTGTCATTTCTTTCCGGAAGACAGTCAACAGCTTCTTGAATAACTTCATGGGTGAACCCTTTTTGTTGAAGTTGAAGCTTCAATTTTTGAAGGAACATCCTATTTGAGTCTTTATGTGCCCGGGCGGCCCTTTTCGTAACGAACAAGGAAGCCGCTTCAAGCTGCTCATGCTTTGCATATTCTTTTAAGGCTTGTCCGATTTTATCTTCTTGAACGCCTTTTTCCTGTAATTCTTTTTTAAGTAAAAGGGGACCCTTCGTAAGTAATCTTTTTTTATCGCGCACATAGCTTTGCGCAAAGGCTAAGTCATCAACGTATTTTTGCTTTCTCAATTGTTCAATAACTTGATAAATAATTGGTTCCTCGATTTCTTTTTTTTGCAAATGTCTCTTCACTTCTAATTCAGAACGCATCCGATAAGACAAATAGGAATAGCATTGATGAAGCGCTTTTTTCACTTCATCTTCATACGTAATTTTTTTTATCAAGTTCCCGTCAAGCTTGAGTCCTTTACGGAGTTCAAATTGAATAAGGACATCTTCATCGACCCCAAAGCCAAATTGTTCTCCGCTTCCGTTGTCAATGTATATGGAATAGCGTCCCTGATTCTTTTTTTGTGTCGTAATTCGTGTGATGATTGCCATTTGCATCACCTCATGTACAGTTTATCATAATTTCTTATTCTTCCTTAAGTAACTCGGAAAGAAACCATAGGTCTAGCTCTTTCTCCATTTCAAAAACTCTCGTTTTCTTCATATTAATAGGGGGTTGTTCACGTTCGGCTAAATGACAAAGTTCCTAGCCCGATGAACAGCAAAAAAATGCCAAACCATGCGACAGGTGCAAGGATTTCACCAACGACGAGTACCCCTAGCAATGTAGCTGTAAGTGGCTCGGCTAACGACAGCGTAATTGCGGATGAGGCAGGTACGCTTGCTAGTCCTCTCGCAAAAAACAAATAGGCGAGTCCAGTAGCAAATATCCCTAGATACAACGCAACACTAATACCATTCGGATTCAATAATGGTGTGATAGGATAGATAAATAAGATGGGCAGTAAATAAATCGCGCTTAAAGTAAAAATGACGCCGATGACTGCTTCTGATTCATGTTTCTCTAGCAATTGTTTCGTCACGATCGTATAAATAGAAAACGAAAGACCTGCCCCAACGGCAAGTATGATCCCTAATAGCGTGACATTTATTTCTGAGCTAATGAAAGTGAGTATCGTGCAACCAATAACTGAAAAAAACGTTGCAATCCACCACATGCGATTTGGAAGCTTTCTCTTTCTCGTAAACACCCCTTCGAACAATCCTGCTAAAATTGGGGCACTGCCAATTGCTACAACTGTTCCGACAGCAACTCCCGTCTCTTTCACTGCGGAAAAAAACAACGGTTGATATAGTGCAACACCCAAAGCAGCAACGATGACTGGCATCACCTTCCAACCATGCAAGCTTAATTTCCCTTGTAAATAAGCAAACAAAAGCAGAACAGGGCCCCCAATGGCAACGCGAACGGCACCGATGAGTATAGGGCTTGCCTCTTCTGTTACGAATGTTTGCGCTGTTCCTGTCGTCCCCCATAAGATGGCTGCAAACAAAATCAAAAAAATAGCTAATGGTCTTTTCATTTCGATTCCTCACGCGAATATGCCGTATAGATGTCTTTTCCTTTTTCAAAAAAATGCTCAGGTATCCTCTTCACAATCTCTCTCCCAATCATAATCGAAGCGGTTGCTGCAGGGGATGGCGCATTGCACACGTGAATCGAACGTTTGCTTTCAAAAATGGCGAAGTCATCGACTAAACTTCCGTCCCTTTTGAGTGCCTGGGCGCGAACTCCTGCGCTTGACGGAATGATGTCATTTTTTTCAATGTCTGGAATGAGCCGTTGTAAGCTTTTTAAAAATGCTTTTTTGCTAAAGGAACGAATCATTTCGTGCAGACCTTCCTTCATGTTCGGGATTGCCATTTTCCAAAAGCCTAAGTATGTAAGAACTTCCAGAAGATCCTTAGCATTCATATCTGTTTTTGAATAACCTTCACGTTTAAACGCAAGGACGGCGTTCGGTCCTGCGTGAATCCCACCGTTCATCATGCGAGTAAAATGCACGCCCAAAAAAGGAAAATTAGGATTTGGCACAGGATAAATAAGGTGCTTCACGAGATGTTCCTTTTCCTTTATAAGCTCGTAATATTCTCCGCGAAACGGAACAATTTGCATTCTAGTTTGTAAGCCGACCATGCTGGCGATCCGATCACTGTGTAGTCCAGCACAGTTGATGACGTAGCGTGCATGAATAGTCCCATTGTTCGTTTCAATCGTGACACTATCTTCTCGCTCAGCTATGTTTTCTACCTTTGTCGATAGTCGGAGTTCACCGCCATTACGTGCCACAATATTCTTAAAGGCTCGAGCGACTTTACTGTAATCAACGATGCCACAATCTTGGACATGAATAGCTCCAATCCCATTGACGTGCGGCTCAATTTCTCGCAATTCCTCGCGTCCCATTTTTCTAACACGTAAATGGTTTGCCAAGCCACGCTCATAGAGGTTATCCATTAACAGAAGCTCTGCTTCATCAACGGCAACAATGACTTTGCCACAAACCTCATATTGAATGCCATGCTCTTCACAAAAATCAATTATTGCTTGATTCCCTTCACGTGCAAATCTCGCTTTATAACTGTTAGGTTGATAGTAAATCCCCGAATGGATGACCCCGCTGTTTCGACCTGTTTGATGCTGAGCCCAATCGGATTCCTTTTCGATGACGACTATACGAAGGTGAGGATGTTGCTGCGTAAGTGACATGCCTGTCGAAAGCCCAACAATTCCCCCACCGATAATTGCGATATCAAACATCACGGACAATTCCTCCCTTATCTCTCCTCTAATTGTAAAAGCTTGCGTCCAACTTCACAATCATGTATTTATGAGATAATACTTCAAACGAATACTTATAGAGCTTACTGAGGAGGCTAAATGTGAAAATTGTCATTGCTGGAGGGACTGGTCTAGTCGGGCAAGCCTTATGTCAGCGACTTCTTCAAGACGGTCATGACATCATCGTACTCACAAGGAGTCCACGACAACCAACACATCCAAGCATTACGTATGTCCAATGGTTCAATAACAACCCGCTTCCACTTGAGAAACTAAACAATGTCGATGCCATTATTAACTTAGCAGGCGAATCGATTAATAATCGCTGGACAAAAACGATGAAGCAAAAAATTTTGGCTAGTCGTCTTAATGTGACACTTGAAATTCATAAGCTCATAAAACAATTACCCGAAAAACCTCACGTCTATATTCAAGCATCTGCCATCGGGTACTACGGTACGTCAGAAACGAAAACGTATACAGAAGAGGATAAACGGACACAATCAGACTTTCTTTCTGACGTTGTCGCGCAATGGGAGGAAGCTGGAACACGAATAGAACGAGAAGGGGTGCGCTCAGTTTTTATGCGATTTGGGGTTATATTAGATAAACAGGAAGGTGCGTTGCCGCGAATTGTGTTACCGTATAAAGCCTTTATTGGAGGTAAAATTGGTAGCGGCAATCAATGGGTATCGTGGGTACATATTGATGATGTATGTGAGATGATTTCATTCGCACTCAAGAAAGAGAAGCTGACAGGTCATATAAATGTAACAGCCCCTTACCCAGTCAGAATGAATGAATTCGGTAAAACTGTCGCGTCCGTTTTACAACGACCACACTGGATACCGGTACCTGCATTTGCACTTAAAGTCTTGCTTGGTGAAATGAGCCTGCTTGTGCTTGAAGGTCAACGAGTGCTCCCTGAAAAAGCTTTGCAGCATGGCTATCAATTCAAATTCGAACATTTACAAGAAGCACTTGAAAGCATCTATCGTAAATAGTGGGCATTTTCTATGCTACTATAATAGGAGAATACGACACGAAAAGAGAGACAACAATGAAGCATTGGCAAGCAATTACAATATTTACCATTGGTGCTGGCCTGTTTGGGTTTACACCTGTTTTTGTTAAATTGAACTTTGCGGCAGGCTATTCAATTTCACAGTTGATTGTCGCCCAATTGATTATTGCGACTATCATTCTTTGGTTACTTACATTCTTTAAAAAAAGACAGTTTACTATTAACAAAAAACAAGTAATTTCGCTAATGATTGCAG
>DKGN01000210.1 GCA_002453275.1 Caryophanales bacterium UBA6769 | reverse complement strand
GTCTATGGGCGTAAAGTTCGTGTTCAACAGGAAGAAGGCGATGAGCCAATTGTCGTTGCGGATGAACAAAAAATGAAACAAGTGCTTTTTATTCTTCTCGATAATGCCAAAAAATATAGCACAGGTCCAATTGAACTTTACATCGGTCAAGAAGAAGGCAGTTGTTATTTCATCGTTGAAGATGATGGAATTGGAATCCCAAAACAAGATCTTGAGCAAGTGTTTGATCGATTTTATCGCGTAGATGAGGCGCGCAACCGTGATCAAGGTGGAACCGGATTAGGACTAGCGATTGCGAATAAAATTATGCGCGCCCATCATGGTTCAATTGAGATTCAGAGCGAAGAAAAGCAAGGAACGAAAGTGAAAGTATCGTTGCCGAGCTCAGGAGCAAAAGGATAAGGAGGGATGCTACATGCTGAAAAAATGGTTCGGGATTATCATTGGGGCGCTACTTATCTTTGCACTTGGATTTAGCGTCAATCAACTGCTCGCAAAAGACGATAAAGGCGCGATGACTGATCGAGAAGCTAAAAAATTCGTCGAATCGCTCTACGGGGGAAAAGTAAAAACCCTCATTCAATCAGGCAATCAGTTTAACATCGAAATGGAAAATGAGCTTGGCGACTATACCGTGCAAGTAAACCGAACGAACGGAGAAATCGAGTCTCTCGTATTGAATGAGAAGCGTGAAGCCCCTGCAAAAGAGCCAGAACTTGAACAAAATGAAGAGCCGAAAGTTAAAATAGGGGAGAAAAAAGCTGCCGAAATTGCACAAACAAAAATAAAAGGCAAAATCGATGACATCGACTTAGAAGAAATGGATGGATCGTACGTGTACATCGTTGAAATCGAAACAGAGAACGACGAGGAAGTACTGGTATACGTACAAGCATATACAGGTGAAATCTTAAATTACACGTATGAAAAATAAGCAGTAATCAGGTCTTTTCATGTTCTGTGTATCTAAGATAGCGGAATGACATCAACAATATAGATCTAATTAGTTTTAAATCGTCTTGGTGAAACAGAAGATGGTTTTGATTCACGTTAAAGAAAAAGTGTAAGGATTTACTGTGAGGAGATTTTAAAATACCTATTCAAGTATATTTTGTACTGGATTAGTTTTTAATGTTTCAATTGACAAGGGTACGGCTAAACTTGGAATGAAAGGAGGTTACCCAAATGGGAGCGGTTACTATACCTGGTGCAATGATATTTATAATCGGCTGGATTACACTTGTTGAACTTGATAGCTTTTCTGAATCAGAACGAGCGCAAATTATTCAAAGGATAAAGAGAAGCCCAGCTTATATCCTTTTGATTGCTCTCATGCCCGTTGGTATCCTTATCAATGTGTTTGGAAGCTATTTTGCTTCCTTTTGGATGGTTGTTATCGGTACGTCTCTTATCTTCCTGCAAGCGATTATCGTCTCCTTCCTTTTCTGGAATCGGAAACGTTGGAAAAGTATCCTGCTTCTTGTTTCCATTGTAATATTAGGGAGCTTCATCTACATTCCATTTTTCCTTCTTTAACAAAGGAAAATATACTAAACAATTGGATGCAGTTATTGAATAGACGTTGTGCACTAAAAGGGCCATCCTGTAGTATAGAACTTAGAAATTTAATAATTAAAATATAAGACCGAGGGATTAAGATGAAAAAAAGATGGCTTTTTTGGTGGATTTCCAATATATTTTGGGTTGTTCTTTTTACTATTGGTACAGCTTTCATTTGGCTGCGAAAGATTGATGGCGCTGGTGTAATTCAAACCCCAGAGCTTAAATTAGTAGCATTTTTAGTTTTATTGATCGCATTTGTAATTCCATTAATAATTCAAATTGCATGGCTAATTATTAATTTAGTTGTTGGAAATAACAAAAAAATTCCAAACGATTTTATGAATTAACCTCGATGTATATTGAATGATAGTAACAAGCATCGAAATATTGAAAGATATGTCAAGTTTGCCTCTTTTTAACGTGTTCAAGCTACGCTTTTTCCTTTATACTAGAAGGTAGTCTGACTACCTGTAATAGACTAGTTTAGAAGTATAGGAGATGAGAAGGCTTGAAATCAAACACGAAACTAACAACGAAGATTACGATTCTCGTCTTAGTTGTAGTTGCCGCAATTGCGACAGTCAGCTGGATCATCGTTGATGCAAATAAAGGGGTCGATGTTTCATTTGCGACAATGGAAAAAACGATCCAAGCGAACCAAGGTCAGGACGCACAACTGACAGAAAAGTCGAATGGCAAACTTTATTTAAAAACGAAAGATAGTTTATATGTCACGACTGTTCGACCAGAAAGTCAAATGGTCGAAGAGTGGATAAAAAAATATAATATTTCTTATGAGTACTCAAACCAAGCCTCAGTTGGAGGCATTATTATCGGGGGTGTGCTTATCGCACTCATCCTCACCTTTATCGTTCTTCAAGGTAAAGGTGGCGTTGGTGTCAAATCGATGAAAAATAGTCGTTCGAAGGCAACACCATTGCCTAATATTACATTGGACGACATCGGTGGATTACCAGACGAAATGAAAGAAGAAATCTTGCAAACACTATCAATAATGAAAGATCCGAAGCGCTCTATGCAAGTCGGATTAAAGCCGCCAAAAGGAATTTTATTATATGGACCTCCGGGAACAGGGAAGACGTTGCTCGCGCAGGCGATAGCTCAGGAAATAGGAGCAACCTTTTTCTCGTCTAGTGGAGCCGCTTTTACAGAACTTTTTGTCGGTGTTGGAGCTGCGCGCGTACGATCACTTTTCCAAAATGCTCGCAAGCAAAAGCCAGCGGTTATTTTTATTGATGAAATTGATGCACTTGCAGGGAAACGGAAAGCCCATGGAGGTAGTGATGAAGGGGAGAAGACGTTAACAGAGCTACTCGTTCAGTTAGACGGGGGCAATGACAACGATGAGATTTTATTTATCGCAGCAACAAACCGAAAAGATATGCTCGATGAAGCTTTCCTCAGACCGGGCCGAATTGATTTTACGTTTCAAGTCCCATTACCTGATACGCAAGGTCGCAAGGAGATCATTGATATTCATACGAAAAACAAACCGTTAGCAGAAAATGTCGTTGCTTCGTTAAGTGATCTTGCGGAGACGACATCGGGTTTCTCAGGGGCAGAAATTAGCACACTATTTGAAACAGCGAGTAGACGTGCAATCCGTGAAGGTCGCACTGAGATTGAGGCAAGTGACATTGATTATGCGTTAGATCGGACGATTCTCGGCACAACTTCACGTGCGCTGAATGACATGGAAACGAAGCGAAGAGTTGCCATTCATGAATCAGGACACGCACTCATTGCAGCTGTTACAAATCCAGGTTCAATTAGAAAAGCAACGATTATTCCACGTGGACAAGCGCTAGGATACGTTGCACCAATCCCGAAAGAGCTTCATCTCTCAACGACGAGTGAGCTGCTAGACCGGGTGAGTATGATACTCGCTGGGGGTGTCGCAGAGCGGATGTTTCTCGGTGAGCACAGCATCGGTGTAAGTGGTGACGTGCAACAAGCGAAGCAAATCATTGAAGAAATGGTAGATACCGGTATGCTTCAGGACGGCTTCCAGTTAACGTTCGAGAAAGAAAAAAGAGCCGAAAAAATGCAAGCGTTGTTCGAACAAGCTTTACAAAGAACGGAACAACTCATTCGTGAGCACAAAACTGAATTTCATCATCTCGTCGATGCACTCATGCGAGAAGAAACGCTTGAAGGCGAAGAGGTTCAGGAAATCGTGACAGGAAATCACACAGAGGTTGTATCCTAAGAGGAAGGGAGTTCGCACGATGCGAGCTCTTTTTTTATTGAGATCTATTTGAACGAAACGCTCCCTTATATTAACATTATTTTAAGAAGCGAATTTTAATAATTTTTTGACGACTATTGATAAGGGGTGTATACGAAGTGCACATATTAAATAGCGAGAAGCTTCAAGGGGTAACGAACTTCCGTGACTTAGGTGGTTATCAAACTGAAGATGGACGGACAGTAAAATCAGGTTATTTTTTCCGGTCTGGTAATCTTCATGAATTAACGGATTCTGATATTAAGTTTTTTGAAGACGCTAATTTTAGATTAATTGTCGATTATCGTGCGGACTTTGAACGAAAAGAAGAGCCAAATGCACTCATTACAGGAGCAAATACACTAGAACTTGAAATTGCAGGGAACGATATTAAAGGCCTAGCTCTCGCTGGAAAGCTGCACACGCTAGGAGCACCTGATGAGGTGATGCCGACATATTATCGGGATCTTATAAATCAGAATACACAAGTTTACAAGAAGTTATTTGAACTCATTTTAGAACCGAACAATTTTCCGATGGTTCAACATTGTTCAGCAGGAAAGGATCGCACAGGCTTCGGATCGGCGCTTATTCTTTTAGCATTAGGTGTCTCTAAAGAGATCGTCATGCAAGACTTTTTGTTAAGTAATGAACATCGAGAACAATTCAACGAACTAATATTAGAGCAATTTAGGGCTTATTTAAAGAATGACATCGAACTACAAGTGCTGATGGCCGTTCTTGCTGTTCGGGAAGAATATTTAGAGGCGGCTTTTGACGAAATTCGAAGTCAATACGGTTCGATTGATCAGTATTTTTCGGAAGCATTAGGAGTGACAGAGGCTAGAAGACGACAATTACAAGACACCTTTCTTGAATAAAAAAGCCAAGCCGCACAGGCTACCCCTTGTGGTGGCAGCTCGTGTAGACATAAGCTTTGACGAAAAAGAGTTCGCACAATAACTAACGCGAATTCTTTTTCTCTTTTGCTTTTTCAAATTGAATTAAAATAGCGTAGATAATCCACATGACTATCGGTAAGAAAAAAACATATAACATTTGCTCTGGAGGCAGAAAGATTAATAATAACACTCCGATGATTAAAGTTGTTAACATTAAAATGATATACGTCTTTTTATTCATAATCGGTTCCCCTCGTATTCTATAGTCTATTGTTCTATTTTACCGTAACTTACTAGGGGCAATCAATTGAAAATGAATTGCTTTTTTCAAAAGACTATGTTAGCCTTTAAATACAATATATTGTGTTATATATTGATTAAAGCAACTACATATAGTTATGTGAATGATGGTGATGTCCTCGCCATAATGGTGAGTGACATCTGAAAAGGGAATCCAGTGAGAATCTGGGACTGCCCCCGCAACTGTAAGTGTGGACGAACAGGAGAATCCACTGTACCAAAGTTATCGGTATGGGAAGGGCCTTAGTAGGTAGATGCACAAGTCAGGAGACCTGCCAGCATTTCATAGTTTCAGATCTTCGGGGTGGGAGAGTATGAAGCGAGAGAAATGAATTGTCTATTTCGATCGTTTATTAACCGTTCATCCAGCCGGGATGGGCGGTTTTTTAATTGCTTTTCTTTCCCCTGAGATCACAACAACACTTTTCGAGGGGAGAAGATAATATGGCAACACATTTATTAGATTCAGAGCAAAAGGTAGCTAATCTTATCGATGATTTGAATGAACATTTGCAGCTTCCTACGGATGATTATAAACGAAAGGCTATGCAGCAGTGTACGGATACGAGAGACGAAATTGAGGTTGAACAAGTACTGTTAAAGCTTGCACTAGAGGAAATTGATGAGGCGAATCCGTCATGGACATTTTTGGCGGCACGCATTTATTTACAAAAATTATATCGTGAAGCAGCTGAACATCGTGGCTATGAGCGAGGAACACTCTACGGAAGCTTTTATAAGCTTATTGAGCAACTTACTGAAGAAGGAATCTACCATCATGCCTTGTTAGAAAAATATTCACAACAAGAAATAAATCAACTAGAAAAACAAATCAAGCCTGAACGTGATGAGCTGTTTACGTACCCAGCGGTTTATACACTTGCAACAAGATATTTGGCGACTGATCACGAGAAACGTACGTATGAACTTCCCCAAGAGCGGTGGATGATCATCGCAATGTATCTCATGCAAGATGAGAGGGATAACCGTATAAGCTACGTGCTTGAAGCATATTGGGCATTGAGCGGATTATATATGACAGTCGCAACACCAACATTAAACAACGCCGGGAAAACTCACGGGCAATTATCAAGCTGCTTTATCGATACTGTTGACGATAGCTTGCAATCGATTTATGACAGTAACACAGATATTGCAAAGCTTTCGAAAAATGGCGGTGGCATCGGGGTGTATATGGGAAAAGTCCGAGCACGCGGGAGTTCCATTCGCGGGTATAAAGGAATGTCAAGCGGTGTTGTGCCATGGATAAAACAGTTGAATAATACGGCTGTTAGCGTCGACCAGCTTGGAACGAGGAAAGGCGCAATCGCTGTGTATCTCGACGTATGGCATTTAGATATTGAGCTCTTTCTTGACTTGAAGCTGAACAATGGTGATGAACGAATGCGGGCACACGATATTTTTACTGGCATCTGCATCCCAGATTATTTCATGGAACAAGTCGAAAAACGCGGTGACTGGTATTTGTTCGATCCGCACGAAGTTAGAGAAGTGATGGGCTACTCGCTTGAAGATGCATATGACGAGGAAAAAGGAAGCGGCACGTGGCGAAGGCGATATGAGGAATGCATTCAAAACGAACAGTTATCTAAAAAAAGAGTGCCTGCTATCGAGATTGTGAAGCGAATTTTACGTTCACAGCTTGAGTCGGGTACACCGTTTATGTTTTACCGTGATGAAGTGAACAGACAAAATGTGAATGCCCACGAAGGGATGGTTTACTGCTCGAACTTATGTACAGAAATCACACAAAATCAATCGCCAACAGAGTTTATTGAAGAGTATGTTGAGCAAGATGCAACGATCGTAAAAAAATACCGTTCCGGTGATTTTGTCGTCTGTAACTTAAGCTCAATTAACCTTGGACAAGCTGTCACAGATGAAGTGCTAGAGCGCCTCATCCCAATCCAAGTCCGGATGCTAGACAATGTCATTGATCTCAACACATTGCCGATTCAGCAAACGAAGCTCACGAATCATAAATATCGAGCGATTGGGCTAGGCACGTTCGGATGGCATCATCTCCTCGCACGGAAAGGTATCCATTGGGAAACAGAGGAAGCCGTTCAGTATGCGGATGTACTTTATGAAAAGATTGCGTATTTAACGATAAAAGCAAGCA
>DKGN01000205.1 GCA_002453275.1 Caryophanales bacterium UBA6769 | reverse complement strand
CACTGATGTAATTCGTCAATCATTTCATGTGCCTGCTCATCACTCATACGAAGGGCTTTTGCAAATGCGACAATTCCCGCGACGTTTTCCGTGCCTGAGCGATAACCTTTTTCTTGTCCCCCGCCATGCAGTAACGGTGTCAGCTGTAGCCCTTCACGGACAAGTAAAGCACCTGTCCCTTTTAAACCATGGATCTTATGACCAGAAATCGTACACAAATCGATGCCTGCCAGCCGAATCGCTAACGGTACTTTCGTTGCTCCTTGAACGTGATCAACGTGATATATAATTTTTGGATGTTTTTGCAAAAGGGCCCCAACCTCCTCTACCGGTTGGATCGCCCCAATCTCATTGTTCACGTGAATCATTGAAAGCAATATCGTATTATCGGATATCGCTTGTTCAATTGCTTCCAATGAAACAATCCCGTCTCGATTAACTGGTAAATATGTTACTCGAAACCCATTCTGCTCTAAATGGTGAAATGCCTCCAAGCTTGATGGGTGTTCAATTTCCGTTGTAATGATATGATTGCCTCGTTGTTTATATTGATGGGCTACCCCTTTAATTGCCATGTTATTGCCTTCTGTTCCCCCTGATGTGAAAATAATTTCCTCAGGAAGGACATCCATTATTTTTCCTATTACTTGGCGGGCATGGTCAATTAATTTCTCAGCTTCCAATCCTTTTTTATGTAAAGAAGAAGGATTACCGTAATATTTTTCCGTTACTGCTACAAAGGACTCGATCACTTCTTTATAAGGCTTCGTCGTTGCACTATTGTCTAAATAAATCATAATAACCTGTTCCCTCTAATCACACATTTTCAATGTCTATATTCAAGCACATTCTTTAGTTCAATGTAAAGTAATAAAAGCACCTCCAAAAATTAGACTCTCGTGTCTAACAATTGAGGTGCACAAGCCTTTTTCAAGTGTTTTATGATTTGACTGGAATCGCCAATTCAATTTCTTCCAGCTCAACATTAATCTTTTTTAATGCATCAGGATCAATTTGCTCGATCGCTTTTGCTGCTATTTCTAATGCCTCGGCATAGTCGTATCCCCGGAACGCTTCTTCCGCTTCAAGCAAGGCACGAGCTAATGAATCATAACGACTACGATAACGATTGCCGTATTGAATGAGTCTTTCACTTAATAATGCTGTTTCAATTAATTCCTCTGTATAAGTTAAGCATACTTCGACACTTTCAACTGTTTGTTTAAGCGTATAGTTAATGGCTGGAATATCGAGTGGCTTTTCACGTAATCGCTCTTCAACTTCATTAATTTTTTGTTCTGCCTCGTCAACAGTGACATAATATGTTTCAGGAATACCGGGCAAATTGTAGCGCTCAATTAAGCGTTTTGAATTCAACAATTGTTTAATTGACAATTCAATCATTTTTTTAGCTTCAATTTCGTCTTTCCTTAAATTACTTAACATCTCATTAAATTCTACGCCTAATTTTTGTAATTCAGCTAACTTGTCATTCATCTCTGAAAACATTTCGAGAATCGTCGTATACGAGTGATCTTTTGTATCAATTGAATCCTCTATCGTTTGAAATTTATCTTGCAATTGTTCTACACGCTTTTCTAAATTTGCTTGTGACTTCAAGTCGACATCATCAATCCGATATCTTTCTAGCACGATTTGTACTTCTTCTTTTAAATTGACGATTGTTTGCTGAAGCTCATCTAATTCAGTCTTTAATTGTTTATGGTTACTAGCAACAGCCTGTTTTGCTGTTACTTCTTTTTCTAACAAATCATATAACACATCGATTCGTTTGTTGCACTCCTCAATGCTCGCTTGAATATTATCCAACTCGTTCGCTTCGACCTTTTTCAGTTCCTCTTTCAAAGCTACACGAATGGCATCCAATTCGCTTTGAAACGTCCGTCGTTCGAGAATAAACCCTGTTCTTTCCATTTCGTCGAGATCGCGTTCAAGCCTATCAATACTCTGAGGAATTTCCGATGTAAGTTGAATCCGAAATTCTGGAATCTTTTCTAGTTTATCGATCGCTGTCTCTAACACTTTTCCTGTCTTGTTAAGAATTGTTTCTGCTTTCGGGTAGTTTCCATCCGAATAAGCATCCTCATATTCAGCTAACCCTTTATCAACTTCTTCAAAATATTCCTCAATGTAAAGAGCCGCCTTGCCAAAGCTCGGATAATGTGAAATTAGAAATTGCTTCGCCTCATTATACTCCGCCTGCAATGTGACAACTTGGGCTTTACCTTTTTCTTCACTCTTCACCCATTCATCAACTTCAACGAGCATGTTCGTAATGCGTTCTTCAACGTTTACCAACTCATCATCAATCTGAGCAAGGATTTTCTGGGCTTTTCGGAAGCGATATTTATCTGATAACTGTTCAGCCTCAATTAATGACTCTTCCTGATCAGGAAGCTCAACAGCGATAATATTCTCCCATTCACTTCGCCAATCATCGAATTGTTTCTCTGTTTCGCCGACCATATGCAACGATTTCACCTTCGCAATTTCATCTGAAATTGGACGATTTAAGATCTCAATTTTCCATAAGCCAAGGCGGTCAACTTCACGATATATTTTTCTACGTATGATGGCACTCGTAAAAATAAAACCTGTAAGTAACACCACGACGGCAATAATTACTTTCACTGAAAAAGCACCCTTTCGTACGTGCATCGTTCAAAAATACGTGAAAACACAAACAAATTCACACATAATCTAGCTAATATGATACCATGTAACCATTCATTTGAGTATTAATTTCAACAGATTTTGTCAAATTTCCCTTTAATTCGTATAAAAGGATAAAGAAAGGAATGATTTTCATGCAATTTGATGGTCATGTACATTCGCCTTTTTGTCCACACGGCACGAACGATTCATTTGAAGCCTACATTGAAAAAGCGATTTCACTAGGACTAAAAGGCATGACTTTCACTGAGCATGCTCCACTGCCTAATGGCTTCAACGATCCGACACCCCAACAAGATAGTGGAATGAAACTAGAGCAATTAGAACCTTACATTAAAACACTCCAACAATTAAAATTAAAATACAAATCCAAGCTTACGATTAACATTGGTCTTGAAGTTGACTATATTGAAGGATACGAAAGGGAAACAGAGGAATTTCTCTCGGAGTGGGGACATGTTTTGGATGATGCTATTTTATCGGTCCATTTTTTGAAATTCGCTAACGAATATTTTTGCTTAGATTTTAGTCCTGACATGTTTGCTGACATGGTAAGGGTCGCGGGTTCATTGGAAAATGTGTATGAAACGTACTATGAAACAGTCAAAAAAGCAATATTATCCGACTTGGGACAATATAAACCGAAGCGAATAGGGCATATCACCCTTATTCATAAATTTAAGCAGCAATTTATGCCGAAGAGGAATTTCTCGCTGAAAATTAAAGAATTACTCGATTTAATCCAACATAAAAATTATGAGCTTGATTACAATGCGGCTGGGTTTTCAAAGCCTTTGTGTGGAGAGGCTTACCCACCTGCGTGGGTCGTAAACGAAGCCGTGAGACGAGGGATCCCCTTAATATATGGATCTGATGCTCATAGTGTAAAAGGGCTTGGACAAGGATTCAATCGCCTTTTTCTTAAGCAAAAAACAACCGTCCCATCGGATCTACGTTAAAACCTCCCACTTTCCAGCTGTGAGAGGTTTCACTTTTTTTAACCAACTTCTGCTTTTTGTTGTTCTTTTTTTGTCGCACCCTTTTGCCGACAAAATCGCTCATCGAGCCAGCTTAAGACGTGTAACCCATATTGTCGAATAAAATAATCTTCAAATGGCGACAAGTGAAAAATTTCTTGAACGTATTGCGGATTACTAAATGGCATCGTAATCATTCCTTTTAGCTGAATGATCGTCAGATCAATGTTCCGCTTATGAAGTTCTCCCGTCCGAAAGCCTTGCTCAAATATCTTCTGCCAATAATACTTTTCCTTCCGCAAATAAACGGTCATAACCTCTCTCGTTAAAGTCGAATCAATTGTCGTTTCTCTATGGACAAAACGAGCCAATTGATTATTTTCTTGTTGGTAGCGTAGCAAGCTCAAAATCGCTTTGTGTAAACAACTACGTATAGGCAACAGCTCGCTTCGCTCAAACGCTTGTTCAATTTTTTCAACGTATCCGTCATAAAAAGTTTCCATTAAGCTTTCAAGCAAGCCTTGTTTGCTTTTAAAATAATATGAAATCAATGCACTGTTTACATTCGCTTGTTTTGCAATTTCTCTTACAGACGTGCCTGAAAAACCTTTCGTATTAAAGAGGAAAATAGCCGCATTATAAATATTTTTCTTCGTCATACGTTCATCCATCTGTATCCCACCTAATCCGATTGTAAGACGTTACATTTCTCATACTTCTATTTTCCACTCTTTTTAAGTAAAATCCTATAAAAATCGTACGACAATTTCTGCTTCTCGCTTGAAACTTTGTAGAACTTTGTCAGTTTGCATACATTTGTTGAATATTAATTTGACTTTTCACCGTACTTTTTTCCGCATCGTTTCAAGGACGAGTTACGTCTGTGATGCCAGATAACGACTAAAGCTGTAACCAAACTGAAAAGGAAACCCGCTTAGGTTTCCTTTTCAGTTGAATAGCTATTCTTTTAAATCCTCAATTGAATCAACGTCCATATAAGTTGGTACAACTAATCCCTGCTTCACATTTTCCATATTTATCCCTAAATCATCTAAATTATCGCCATACTCTTCATAATAAGGTTCATGTGTGATTGGTAACCATGCAGCTAAAGTCACGTCAGCAGATCCATCAGCAACAGCTGTAAACATTGGTCCAGCCTCGACAATAGACATTTCAACATCATATCCCATGTCTTCAAGTACGATTTTCATCATATTGTGGCTTGCAATTTCAGTGTCCCATGCAGCATAGACAAGGGTTATCTTATCGTTATTTACTTTATCAACACCATCAGTCCACTCGGAAACTTTGTCTTTATTATTGTCAACCCACTTCTGTGCCGCCTCTTCAGGCTCCACTCCATCTTCGATGTCAATCATAATAGATGCCATGTCTTCTTCTTCCCATTCAAACCGTTCTAAAATTGTATACGCTTCAGGCATATCTTCTTTTAACCCCATGCGTGCAAGCGTATGAATTTTTTCAGTGTCACCACCGTAAATTTCCTTAGGATCATCTAAATATTTCAAATCGAATCGTGTAAATTTCCAATGAGGTGACCAGCCCGTTACGATAATTGGCTCTTCATTTTCGTACGCTCTTTGTAACTCTGCAGTCATAGCCGTCGGCGAACTCGGGTTTAGAGTCCATTCTGTCAATTCATATTCTTCTAAAGCTTGATTAGTTGCTTGCATGAGCCCTGAACCAGGATCAGTCCCAACAATATTATAATCAACGAGCTCTCCAACACTTTTGCTTGTACTTGTCTCAGGTTCCGTATCCTTATTGCCACAAGCGACAAGAACCAATGAAAAAAGTACTGCGATTCCTATGACAATCGTCCTTTTCAAATTCACCTTGTAAAATCCTCCTCGATGTTTGTTTAATTTCGATAAATAACAATTATTATATAGAGCAGCTTGATTCAACTTCGTCATCCATCTTGATGTCTAACGAAATAAAATCTAGATACTCCCTTAGTAAAAATAGAAAATAACTGTTACTAAAACAATAAAAAACAACCCTCTAAAATTAACAGAGTATAGTTACATACCTTATATTAATAAAGTATTCTTTTCAACTAACATCCGCTTTTCGATTGAACGTCATGGTTAAATAAGCGTTCACCAAAAAATAAGTTATAGCTTATAGAACTTTGTTAGTTCGTATACATCGGTTGAACAACAACTTGATTTTTCCCTGCTCGTTTCGCTTCATAAAGAGCCTGGTCGGCACGATTAAATAGTTTAGTCACTGTATCATTTGAATCCGTCATATCCCAGTATGCTATCCCTCCAGATAGCGTAACAGAAGGGCTAGTACTCTTTTTCACAACACTCACTAGTCTTTCTGCCGCTCGCAAGCCTTGAGTAATATCAACAGCCGGTAAATAAAGAGCCAGCTCCTCTCCACCCCAGCGTGCTGCAATATCTGTTGAACGTTTGTTAGCCAAAATCAAATTAGACACTTGAATAATGACATCATCTCCAGTTAAGTGTCCGTATGTATCGTTCACTTGCTTAAAATCATCAATATCAAATAATATGAACGTCCCTTTCATGTCACTTTGCATCGATTCATTAATTTTTTCATCTAAATAGTTGCGCGAATACAATCTCGTGAGTTGATCTGTAATCGCTAACCGTTGCATTTCTTCATGAAGCATCGAATTAATAAACGCTAATGTTGAATGATAAATAAGAGATTCCAGCAGTTTAAACTGATCAAACGTAAAAAAATTCGCGCGCGTATGCAACACAATCGTGGCTCCTTTTAATTCATCATCATGAATCATTGGGACAGCTAAAAGGGAGCGATATGGCGTTTGTATGTTCTCTTTCATTAAATCTAACATCATAAATGCTTCTTTTCTCTGCTTAATTTTTTCACTTATTTTTTCAACTAACAAACTCGATGCATCTGTAAAAAAGTATTCTGTTGAGCCTTGTAACGCTTCAATTTCACCCGTCCGATTGAAGAAAAAGAACCCAACTTGTTCAGAGTGAATGGAGGCTTGAATTTGCTCTGTCATATATTCAACCGTGTCCGTCAAGCGCAAATTCGAATTTAATTTATGTGATGAATCATTCAACAAATTAAGATCATTTATCCTTTGATTTAATTGTTCCTGTAACCTCGCCTTTTCAAATGCATTGCCTGAAACATCAGCAAGATGTTGCAAAATTTCAAAGTCTTTCTCAGTTATTTCTTTACTGTTTGTAACTGACAATTGCAACACCCCATACATTGCTTGAACCCCTTTGAATGGGATATGCAAGATCTGGTTGTTGCTTCGTTTCTCAATTTGGATGATTCCTGTTTGATACGTACGGAAAGCCACTTCATTTTCAAACTGTGTGTTTCTCTCAAAATAGGCAACAGGCAAGTCACGATACTTTTTATCCTCATGTGTTAACAACAATTGAACATTTGCCTGCGGATAAAACAGGAGAAAGGCATCGATAAGCTCTTCTAACACTTCATTTGACTGAGAAGTCAATAATAGCTTCTTCGTTAGCTGAAAAAGTAACATGATATCATTCGCTTCTAATGCGTTGTATTTATCATCTAATTGGTTCTCCACTTGCTCCCCCGACATGGAATCACCCCTCCTCAAATGAGTGTTAACACAATAGTCCTAATTCTATAGTACTACACTACGTCCCGTTTTTCCTTTTTATATACTAGATTTTCCTTCATCACCTTTTCTATTCTTGACTCCAGCGCAAAAAAAATCTATACTTAACTTTGTGTAAAATAAGACAGCTTGCGTAAACTTCGTTTGTTTTTCATTTTATTTCTCATTCTATTGGATGTTTGTTTAAAATGGGGAAAATGAGAGGCAAGAATGTCTAGAAAGCGAAGCTTTGAGCAACACAGCGTATTTCTTCATTGATACGTGTGTAGCGGAAAAGCAAGCTGACGAAGAGATTCGATGCCTATCGTTACTGCAATTTTAAACCTTCCGATTCCGCGGCTGCGAATGGGTGAGGTGCATCGTGTAGCTTCTCGCTGTCGAAGTGAAGGTGTGTGAAAATGAAATGAGCATACGTTGAGATTGCGATCACTGTTTCTGTTTTATGCAACAAAACATGTGAATGAGGAGGAGCTAAATATGGCTCGTTATACAGGACCAAGCTGGAAAATTTCACGCAGACTTGGTGTTTCATTAAGCGGGACAGGGAAAGAACTTCAAAAGCGCCCTTATCCCCCAGGTCAACACGGACCTAACCAACGTAGAAAACTTTCTGAATATGGTTTGCAATTACAGGAAAAGCAAAAGCTTCGCCATATGTATGGATTGAATGAGCGCCAATTCCGCAGCTTGTTCGAT
>DKGN01000055.1 GCA_002453275.1 Caryophanales bacterium UBA6769 | reverse complement strand
TCATACATAGCATTTACACTACAACATATTACAATCGTTCTGTACTACAGCTAAAAGTTCGTCAATTAAAAAAATCATATTCGCTTACGTAACGAAAAGAAACTGTTACGTTTTATACACTTCTTCTTTTAAAACTCCAATGTAAGGTAAATTTCGATATCGCTCAGCGTAATCAAGTCCGTAACCAACAACGAAAGCATTCGGCACGACAAATCCTACTAAATCGGGCTTTACTTTTGACTGCCGCCCTGTAGGTTTATCAAGCAACGTAACAATCTTAATCGAGTTAGCCTTCCGATAGCGAAACAGTTCAACCAAATATTGCAAAGTCAAGCCACTATCGATAATGTCCTCGACGATAAGAATATCTCTACCTTCAACAGAAGTATTTAAATCCTTTAAAATCTTGACTTCCCCTGAAGATGTAGTCGAATTGCCGTAGCTCGCCACGTCCATAAAATCCATTTCTAAATGAATGTCCATTTGACGAGTTAAATCAGCCATGAACGGTAGCGCGCCTTTGAGCACTCCTACAACAAGTGGAAAACGCCCATCGTATTCTTGAGCTAAAATCGCAGCGAGTTCATCTGTTTTTGATTGAATCTCTGCCTCCGTAATTAACACTTCTAAAATATCATCTTTCATGCCGTTTATACGTCCTCCCTGTCTATGACTCATAAGCTAAATACAAAAAGTGTGTTGTGTTTTTTGAAATGGAACCTACCCCTGTTTGCTTTACACCGACAACCCAAATAATTTCGCCATTTGCATCTTCTATAATCGGAATTGAATCCCGTTTCCGTCGTGCAATTTTTTCATCAATAAATATAGACTTCACTTTCTTCGAACCATTCATCCCTTTTGGAGTCATTCGATCTCCAGGTGTTCGTGTGCGTATAGTTAGCGGAAACTCGAATGCATGGGCATCTCCAACAAACGTCGTTTCGGAATGAATGTCATCACAAGGATGCTCTTCACTCACCTTGCCTCTTAAATAGCCATGTGGCAATTGGAGCTCGAACGGAACACTTACAGTGTAAGCAAACTTTTGGTGTTTTTGTTCGGGGGTGAACGTAAAAACAATCCGTTCATATGAACGGAGAACGTAAAGACTATCCGGTAAATGAAGCATTCCGGATGGGTTTTCACCTTTCATCAAAACCAAAATTTGTTCAATATGTACACTCGTTACAATTGGTTGTCTAGAATGATACAGATAGCTTAATACTAGTTGAACGACCCGCGTTTGTAAAGCGGACGGAATAGACAAAAAACGGTTCACATTTATCGTAACTTTATCACGCTTTTTTTGCTCAGTAACCGAATTAACATACTGCTCGGCAACTGTTTGCAAAAACTGTTCGTCGGCATACAGTGATTCACTTTGGTTTTGAAAGTGCATATGAACTTTTGGATTTTCACTCTTTAAAAAAGGTAGAACCTTATGCCTGAAGCGATTACGGACATAATCTAATTGTTCATTCGTTGGATCCAAACGTGGGTGAAGCTGATGTTCTGTCACGTATTGCTCGATATCCAACCTTTCGACGCAAAGTAACGGTCGTACGATAAAACCCCCTGCAAATTCTCGTTTAACAGGAATACCTGCCCGACCAAATCCAAGCACCCCTCTAACTTGCCGCATGAGTATTGTCTCAATTTGATCATCCCCATGATGACCTAACGCTAAATAATCAGCTTGATACGTATTCATCATCTGTTCAAAAAATTGATAGCGGCATTCTCTAGAAGCCACCTGGATCGAACATTGATGTTCTTTTTGATAAGCTTGCACATCAATTTCTATCCCTTCGAACTTTATGTCAAATTTTTGACAAAACGATTCGACGTATGCAAAGTCTTCTCTCGCAGAATCACGCAGCATATGATTGACATGCGCAACAACAATCGTTAAGTTCCACGCTTCCTTTTTTCTCAAAAGGTAGTGTAACAGCACCATAGAATCTGGACCACCTGATACACCAACGATAACAGTTGCACCTTTTGTAAGTAGTTGATGTCTTTCGATAAATCGATTGACGACGTTCTCCATATGTACCCCTTCTTTAATGTAGAAGCTTATCCGCCATTAAATTCCAAGTATAAAAGAAAAAACAAAATTACTAAAGTCATAACTATGATAACTTTCAATTTGGAGCGTTTCCGACGCTTTTTTTTCTTAAGATGAACCCGACTTCTTGCAGAAATTGGCTCAACGCCACCATTTATTTCTTGAAGCAAGTGCAATCTCATCTCTGCTGCATTCGAGTATTGACTTTTCAAAGCGCCAATTAGAATCGAAGCATATTTTTTAAAAACGGACTTATCATTATTTTTCTTTCTAATTGCCGAATACCTTCTCCATTTTTTGAAAACTGCTTCGGATAAGCAAGATTAAGAAAAACCATCACAAAGCTAAATAAATCATAGCTTGGCTCCGCCCTTCTAGAGCCTGCTCCCCAATGAGCACGATCAAAAAAGGAAGTAAACTCTTTAATCGAGCGACCAATCTGTGTCACTCCACCAACATCAAGCCAACGTATTTTTGGTGTTGGACCAACGACTAGCAAGTTTTCAGGTTTTAAATCACCAAATACCCAATTTTCACGGTGCAGGTTATCAAGCTCAGTTAATAGTTGTAACATGAACACAGCAATCCATTCACTGCCTTTTTGTTGTATAAAAGACAACAACGGTTCCCCCCGTAAATATTCCATCACATAATAGGTCCAACCGTTCCAATCATCCATTTCAATAAAAAAAGGACCAAGCGACTGGCCCTTTACATTTGTTAAACGCTTTAACGCATTCACTTCAGAAATGATTCCGACTTTGTCATACCCAATTTTTAAAGCGGATAACCCGAGCTGGGACTGCACTAAATAAACAGCACCGATGGAGCCATACCCCAATCGTTTTATGATTTTGTACCGATTGCGTTGCCATTTACCAACAATGATATTACCTGGCTGAATATTAACCGCTTGATTCTTCGTTAAATGAATCATCGCGCATCCATCTCCTCCGTTGTTTTCTCGAAGAAAAGGCTGCAATCGCATCTCGGAGCGCAGACCCTGTCGGTGTAACGCCCCCTGGAGTAAGTTTATTAAAGATCGTAGTTAGTTCATTAATTTTAGGTGTCCAGTTTATAAGCTTGTCTGTCTCTTTCCGCTTTCCAGGGAACGTAAGAAGTGCAAACGAATTGTCACCTGTTCGAGCTTGCATACTAATCGACAAATCAAGTAACGATTCCTTTACTGTAGCTAGCTTATGCTTCATACTCGCGCTCGTATCCACAACAATACAAATTTCTAGCTGAAGTGTCTCACCTAAATCATCGACCACTTCAATGACTTCGCCACGCTTCTCTGGTGGCAAATCATCAATTTCTTTTTCCTCTCCAAATAGTGACGTTAATTCTCGGTTGACGACACCATAAATCGTTTGTGTCATCGCTTGACGTGTTACCATCTGAACCGTTTTTGACAATTCTTTCGTATAAACAATCCGGCTAAATCCGCCACCCGCTTGAGCAATTGCTTCAATTTCGGCAATTCCTTGAGAACCAATTGAATCATTTTCGACAACACCGATGACATTGACCGCTACCCCTTGCTCCCTTGCTAACGCTGCGATTGCCGCTGGATTTTCTCCGACATTCGAGCATCCATCCGTAATCAATAATATTTGTCTAATCGTACCTTCGTTCAAGCGAAACCCTCCTCACTTTTAATCGTTCATCTATTTTAGACGAGCGGAGAAGAGTTTATACAGTCACTGTGCCTTTTTACGCTTAACAGTGCTGGAGTAAAACGGAATCGTTTTCCACTTTGGTAGATTATGCTGGATTTTCGCTACGATCACGGTCATATCGTCTTGAATTTCACCTTGTCTCGTTCGAATGACTTCCTCTAAAAGTAAATCTGCGACTGCTTGTGGGTCATCTGTCTTCAATTCACGAATCTTACGCTTCATCCACATTTCTTTATTTTCGGCATTTGCACCATCATAAACACCGTCACTCATTAAAATAAGTAAATCGCCAGCCTTCAATTGCATGTTCACGACTTCTACATCAAACTCTTGTAAAACTCCAATCGGCAAATTGCTTGCCTCAACCATGTTCACCTGATCACCCCGTTTGATAAAACAAGGACTTGATGCGATTTTTAAAAACCTCGCTTTCGCATTTTGGAGATCGATCATTGCCAAGTCAAGCGTTGAAAAGACATCGTCTTTCGTTCGCAACGATAATACGGAGTTCACAGATTTTATTGCAACAGTTTCATCGATGCCTGATTGTAATATCTTTGCAAGCAGTTGAAGCGTATCACTACTTTCGAAATGAGCGCGTTGTCCATTGCCCATCCCGTCGCTAATCGCCATCGCATATTTGCCTGAAGCGAGTTCAATCATAGAATAGCTATCTCCCGATACGAAGGCGCCACCTTTTGCTGCATTGGCATAGCCCGTTTCAACGACATACGCTTTCGCCGACCCAAACGTCACCGTACAAATACCACCGGGATAATGTGCGTGTTCCTCCTTTTGAACGATAATCATTTCGTTTAAAATATTAGATAGTAGCGGAGCGATTAATTTTTCAGCTTCACCATGTCCACTACAAGAAGATAACGTCATCTCAATATCGGCTTGTCCACTTTCTAAAGAATAAATATCGATCGTATCAATTTCTAATCCCAGTTCAAAAAGAGATTCAACAATTTGATCTTCTTGAATAGAATGGTGCTTTTGCTCACGTTGGATTTCTTTTGCAAAGTTCCCCATCACTTGTGACACACCTAACAGCTGATCGGCGACAAGCCTTTGACTTTCTCTAACCTTTTTTTGTAATTTTAAGCTTGCTTCATAATGACTGACTTCATGTTGAATAAGTTCTGTTACTTTTTTTGGTTTCACACAGTGTCGTTCCCATTCCCGTTGAAACGCATAATTGGATATTATTTTATCGGGATTAGTCATCATTTCCTTCATCAGCTCATATGTTGTATCAAATTGGACAACCCAGCAATTCCGCTTTTTAAAACAAGTTTGACAGCTTTTTTCAGTCACTCGGCTTAAATAATAGTCAACCTCACTGTCCACCTTAGTTTCGTCCTGCCATGCTGGGGCTTGTGTAAAGCTATTGGACAACGTTTGAAATAAGGAAGAAAATTGTTCGACTCGATTAGCAGTTACGTCACGAATCTTTTTTAAATATTGTTGTTGAGCAAGGGAATGCTCATTTGTGCCTGGAATGTAGCGAGCTACTTTTCTAATCGCTGACTGTGGGGTAATAAGGAAAAGCAAGATTGCTGTTAATGATTCCATTAATGATGGATACAAACTGACGGGTGATTTATCGCCATACATTCCGATGAGTAGTGTCCCAACGATTAAGCCCGCACCAACGCCCATTTTTCTACCTTCTTTAAGCAAACCACCAAGTAAGCCTGAAAATGCAAGCAAACTCATTTGATACAAGCTTGTCACATCTGCAAAGCTTAAAATTAAGCCTGTCACAACACCTACCGTCGCTCCAATGGCCGCTCCGCCAATAAAAGCAAAGAGCAAAATTAAATACCGCGCGAAAATACTTTCAACCGACATATCATAAATTGCCCATCCGATCGTTCCTGTCAACACTGAGGCGAGTAAAATAATAAAGCAAACGACCTCTTCATTACGTAACGTCCGTTTCAGTGGTTTTAATGTTAAAAGGGGGATGCTTTGTAAAAAAATCATCGTCAATAGTAAACTTAAACCCGATTCTACCGCTGCCATAATCAATTCAGTCGTTAATAAACGGCCATCAAATGACATGTAGAGAAAGCGGGCGAAAAAGCTAGATAAGAAAACGACGAATGGGACCGCTTTTTGAACATTTAACGCTCGCTTTTCCACAATCTTAATGACGATCATATAAAGAACGAGTCCTGTCGTTACAAAAATTGTATTTTCAATCGAGTATAGCGAGGCACCTAAAATGACGGCGAGGAATG
>DKGN01000058.1 GCA_002453275.1 Caryophanales bacterium UBA6769 | reverse complement strand
GTCGTCAAGGATAAAGTCTGTCCAAGTGGCAAACTGTTTGTCTGGTTGCAAGCTTTCAGGCAAATATGGGTTTTCCTCAATTACTAAACCGTAATGAGGATTTTGATTAGAATGCAAAAAGTTTAGTTGAATATAAACATGTTCTTCCGGATTTAACCGTATATCGTGAAACGACTTTTCGATATCAGAGGTTACGATGTTTTCTTTTAAAAATCGGAAAGAGACATCACTTGAACAAACAGTAGACAATATGATCGCTTTAGGACAGTATTCGGCATGTTCGACAAAATGAATATTTTCCATGACAAGGTCATCACTTATAAAATAATTAAGCAACCAAACACATTCCCGTTTATGAAACCGGTAGTTTTTTAAAAACCATTTTAGAAATTCTTTTTTTTCGGCGATTGAAGTGGAGTTTTTCAACTAGAACCCCCCTATTCCCCGTACTCATAATAAACTTTCATTATTGTTAATTTTTCTGTTAAAAGGGTTAAATTCCTGCAACAGGGTGCTAACTATTTTTATAGTCTATTTTCTAAATCTAAAATTAATTCTTCTAGATGGAATAAATGACTGTTATGTTTCAGTGCCTCTTTAAAACAATGTTTAGCTTTTTCTATTTGACCTTCTTGTAATAAAAAATGACCATACTGTTCCAGAAATTCACTATTGTCTTTTAAAAACGGGTAACTTTTTTCAAAGAGTGCTTTAGCCTCTGAATAATTTTCGACTTCATTATAAGCTGCGGCTAGCTCCCAATCTAATACGGGATCGATCTCGTCATATTGTTGGTTTACATTTAATATGTGTGAAATTACATCTTCAAATCGGGAGTCTTCTTTCAATAAATCAATGTACAGTTGGGACGACTTTAATGATGGTTGAATGATTTTAAAGCTTTGCAGTAAATAATGTTCTGCTTCGTCCATGCTTCCCGTTTGGATCAATAATTTGCTTAGTAAATAGTATAATTCCTCGTTATGCTCATCTTCCTTTAATCCGCTTTTTAAAGTGGAAATTGCAAGATCATGACTTCCAGTATACTCATAGGCAGAAGCAAGTAAAGGATAAAGCGTACTATATTGAGGGTCAGCTACTTGTAACTTCTTTAATGTATTAATTGCTTTTTCATAATTTCCTGCCTTATAAGCGGTATAACCTAAGCGAAATAAACCATCTAAATTAAATTCAGATTTTAAGCCTTGTTCAAAATAAGGGATTGCTTTTTCGAATTGCCCTAATAAGCTTAGTGATTCCGCATAATGAAAGTAAATCGAATGATCTGGTATAAAGTCACTGTTTTGTAAAATTCTTTCATAATGAATATTCGCCCGATATGCGTCACCTTGGTGGTGATAAAATTCAGCGAGTGCATACCAAATTACAGGTTCTTTAGAATTTACATCGTACGCTTCAAGTAATTTTTGCTCGGCTACCTCTTCAAGGCCTTGTGACTGATATAAATCAGCTAGAAGTAAAAGTGCATTTAAATAAAAAGTATCTGAACGATCAATTGACTGTAGAAGTTCAAGTGCTTTCAAATCTTCGCCTAATTCAATAAAGCATTCAGCCTGTAAATGTAACAATTCACCTTCACGGGGATACTTTTCTAATAATGATGAATATGTCTGTTCGGCTTCATGCAAAAAACCAAAATTATAATAAACTTGTGCAACATTAAAAATCACGTCATCTTGACCGCTATCTGTTAATTTTTTTAAAATAATTAAAGCTTCATCTGTAGAGCCACTTTCAAGTTTATGAACAGCACTTTCCAAAAGATCCATAAGTATAATCACCCAAAACTTTAAAATATGAATGTTAGTTCCACAATTATAAAGAATTCCATTTACTTGGGCAAATCATTTGTTTCATTGTAAATAGATAACTGATTACACGAAAGTTAAAGAAAATAAAAAAAGGCCCTGAACAAAGCTTGTTAGCGCTTTCAATTCAGGGTAAATATGGATAGGAGTGGAGAGAAACCATTACAAATTCATTATACTCTATATTGCGTAAAAAGCAAGACAATTTTATATAATTTTATTTTTCGAACTTTGTGCCTAGGAAATCTGTCGATGAAATTAAAAAAATCACTAGAATGGAATGCGGTATTCTAGTGATTTTTAAATAATTATCGGCCTTCTCTGTTGGAGAGCTGGGATAAGTCTTGAAAGAAATTAGGGTAAGATATCGCTATGCAGTCCACTTCTTGAATAACTACTTTGTCTTCACTAATGAGACTTGCAATCGCTAGCATCATACCTATACGATGATCGCCTAAGCTGTGGACGGTTCCTCCATGAAGTTGACTTTCCCCAGTAATAATCATTCCATCATCAGTCGATTCAATCGATGCACCTAATTGTTGAAGCTGATGAACAACGGCATCAATTCTGTTTGTTTCTTTTACTTTTAATTCTTCTGCATCTTTGATTACCATGACACCCTTTGCTTGCGTAGCTGCTAAAGCTAGAATAGGGATTTCATCAATGAGGCGTGGGATAAGATCCCCGCTAATTTCAATATTTTTTAATTGAGATGTTGTCACGTGGAGATCAGCAACTGGTTCATCATTATAGATTCGTTCATTCAAAATTGTAATATTTGCACCCATTTCTAACAGCGCATCAATGACTCCAGATCTTGTTGGGTTCATGCCAACATCTTTTAGGGTAATCTCACTGTTGGGAGTAATTAATGCGGCAACGATAAAAAATGCTGCTGAAGAAATGTCTGCCGGTACTTGAACGCTCGTGCCCGTTAGATTCTGTTGCCCTTGAATTGAAATCGTAGTATTTTGTCTCGTTAGCCTTCCGCCAAAGGCTGTTAACATTCGTTCGGTATGGTCTCTTGATAATGCAGGCTCGGTAATTGTTGTCGTTCCACTTGCCTGCAAGCCAGCTAACAAAATGGCCGATTTTACTTGAGCACTTGCAACTGGTGAATCGTAATGGATTCCGTTTAAACGACTGCCACTCACCGCGATTGGCGGGTAATTGCCATTTTTACGCCCATCAATGTTCGCGCCCATTTTTCTTAATGGAATTGCAACTCGATCCATTGGTCGTTTAGCAATTGAGGCATCCCCAAGCAAAACAGAGTGAAAAGGTCTCCCGGCAAGAAGACCTAGGAGAAGTCGAATCGTCGTTCCAGAATTACCAACATCTAGTACGTCCTCCGGTTCCTGCAACCCCTCTATTCCTTGCCCAATAATCGTTATTCTTTCTTGTTCCTGTTCAATTTGGACGCCGAGTTTTTGGAAACAGTTAATCGTATCTATGCAGTCTTGACCAAGCAAAAAGCCGTCAACTGTTGTTGTGCCAGAGGCAATTGAACCAAAAATAATTGAGCGGTGTGAAATCGATTTATCACCTGGAACTTTTAACTCCCCTTTTAATGAATGCTTTAATGGATGTAATGTTTTTGCCAACTTAATATCCTCCTGATCCATTCACTTTAATCAAGAATGTACGTCTCATATCGGTAATCTTCTAGCAGGGACTTTGCTTTTTGACGTTCTATTTCACTGCGAAAGCTTAATCGCAAAACACCGAGAATATCTTCTCTCGTTTCGATAATTCGAATGTTTGTAATACTAATATCTCTGCCACCTAAAATACCAGTAACGTGAGCGATCACACCAGGGTAATCTTGGACGTCAACAAATAAATCGTAAAATGAAGGTATTGCCCCTTGTGATCTTTCGGGTAATTTATCTCGATAGTCTTTTGCATTTAAAAAATAGTTATAAATATCAGTACTATCTTCTCGCTCTAACATCTTCTTAACTTTCGCCATTTCATCTTCCCATTTATCTAATAAAGACAGAATGACTTCTTTATTTCGTAGCAAAATATCACGCCACATGACTGGGCTTGATGAAGCAATCCTTGTAATATCCCGGAAGCCTCCTGCAGCAAAGCGAGCAATGTTCGTTTCATCATTTTCAACATTAGCTAATTGGTGCACGAGTGAAGCAGCAACAATATGCGGAAAGTGACTAATAACTCCAACAAGCTTGTCATGTTGGGGAGGTGTCATTTCAATAAACGTTGCATTTGTTCCTTCTAGCCACAGCTTTAATTCATCGACGTATTTTTTTTGACAGCTTTTATGTGGTGTTAAAATATAAAATGCATTTTCAAATAAATGGGCTTTTGAGGCTGTAATTCCCGTCTTATGTGAGCCTGCCATCGGGTGACCACCGATAAAGACTGCATTTTTGTTTGCAAATATTTTTGATTTCTCGACGATAGCTGCTTTCGTGCTTCCGACATCCGTAATAATGACGTTATCCTTTAATGGAATTCTCGCTAGCTGAGCAATCAGTTCCTCTGTTTGGATAACAGGAATAGCAATAATAATAAGAGAGGCGTCCTCCACACCATCCTCCAGTGAAGAGACAGCCTCATCGATTATATTTAACGATTTTGCTAACTTTGCTTTCGCATGATGAACATCATAACCTACAATCGTTGCAGCATGCTTCTTTTTTATTGCTAATGAAATGGAACCTCCAATTAACCCTAATCCAATAATGAGAACTCGCTTGTCGTTCATACAATTTAACTCCTTAATTAATCTCTCTCTTGTGCTTTTAACATAGCAGTTAAACAGTGAATAATATTACTGTTTTCTTCTTTGCTACCTATTGTAATTCGAACTGATGTCGGAAATCCGAGAGCAGCGCCGGAACGGACAATGTAGCCATTTTTTAATAAATAGTTGAACACTTCATCGGCGTCTTGCTTAAAATCGATTAAAATGAAGTTTGCTTGTGATGGGAAGTAGCTTAAAGCATTCTCTTCACAAAAATTATAAAATTGCTGTAAGCCTTGCCTGTTCTTCGTCACACAAGATTGAATAAACTGTTGATCGTCTAAGGCTGCAATTGCAGCTGCATGCCCAATTGTTGATGTATTGAATGGTGGACGAGCTGGTTCTAACGCTTTAATAAAATCTTCATTTGCAACCCCATATCCGACTCTTAACGTTGCTAATCCATAAGCTTTTGAAAATGTACGCAGTACCATTAAATTTGGAAATTGAGCTAATAACGAAATGGTGTCAGGATAATCTCCTGCCACAGCATATTCAAAATAAGCTTCGTCACTGACTACGAGTACATGTTGTGGAACTTTACGTAGAAAAGACAAAAAGCGTTCTTTATCAATGTAATTTCCAGACGGGTTGTTCGGATTACAAACCCAGACAATACGAGTATTCTCATCAATTTGTTCGAGCATTTCATCTAAATCATGCTCGCCTTCACTGAGTGGAACCTCTCGAATTTCTGCCCCTTCAATTAAAGCGTTATGCTTATATTGTGAAAAGGATGGGTGCGCCATAACCGTATTATTATTAGGTGATAATAAAGCCCGACATAAAATTAAAATGACTTCGTCTGAGCCATTGCCGAAAATGATTTGTTCTTTGTTTACATTTAAATGCTCGGCAACCTTCTCCCTAAGTTGAAAAGCATAGCCATCAGGATAAATGTGTAAATGTTCGAGTTCCTGCTGAATCGCTTCTTTTGCTTTTTTGGAGCATCCAAATGGATTTTCGTTTGAAGCAAGTTTAATAACCTTGTCAAGTCCAAGTTCACGCCTTACTTCTTCAATAGGTTTTCCTGGTTCGTATGGTTTTAAAGGGATGAGTTGTGATTTCACTTGCATGCTTTACACTTCCTCTTTTACGTTATGAGTGAATGGACATATTCATAAATATTATCTAGAGCTGCTTGTCTTGTTTGTTTATTTAGAAGCTCCTCTTGATATATGCCAATTTTGTTGACAATCGCACTTCCGATAATGACCCCATCGCAGTGTGTCTTTAATGATTCAATTTGTTCTTTTTTTGAAATTCCGAAGCCTACGGCAACGGGAACAGTAGCGTACTTTTTCACATTTTCTAAAAAGGTGTATGCTGATGGATGAAAATCATTCCGCACTCCTGTTACTCCTAACGAGGAGACACAATACAGAAAACCATTTGCATTGGAAACGATTTGTTGTAATCGCAACTCAGAAGTCGTTGGAGCAACGAGTGAAATATATGTAATGTCGTTATCCTCACATTGATTTCTTAGCTCATCGCTTTCTTCAAATGGCAAGTCAGGTACGAGCAAACCGTCTACATCATTTTCCTTCATTAAAGTGAAAAAGCGCTCATGTCCTAATTGTAGCAAAAGATTATAATAAGTAAATATAACGACGGGGATTTTTAATCCTTTTGCCCTCATTTTAGACACAAGCTCAATTGTATTTTCTAACGTCGTTCCATCCTTTAATGCTCGGGCAGCCGCCGATTGGATAACGGGGCCATCTGCTAAAGGATCTGAAAAGGGGATTCCGAGTTCAATTACATTTGCGCCTGCTTTTTGTAATGTAAGTGAGAGATCAATGGTTGCTTCTCGATTTGGGTCGCCAGCGACAATGAATGGGATAAATAAATTTGGTTTATTTGATACATATTGTGCGAATCGATTAGTCATTCGTTTCCTCTCCTAATTTCTCCATTAATGTGTGTACGTCTTTGTCTCCACGACCAGATAAACAAACGACGATACAATCGCTACTTTCCATTTGTTTAGCTCGTTTAAAAGCTTCGGCCAAAGCGTGAGCACTTTCAATTGCTGGAATAATCCCTTCTGTTTTAGATAAAAGGGTGAGCGCTTCGAGTGCTTCCTCATCTGTAGCACTTGTATATTTTACTTGACCGGTTTCGGCCAAATAAGCATGCTCAGGTCCGACACCAGGATAATCAAGACCTGCTGAAATTGAATAAGGTTCTTTAATTTGACCAGCTTCATCTTGAAGCAAGTATGTCATTGAGCCATGGATAACGCCAAGTTTACCTTTCGAGATTGTTGCTGCATGCTGATCCGTGTCAATTCCTTTGCCAGCAGCTTCTACTCCAATTAATTGAACAGAGTCACTAATAAAGGGAGAAAACATTCCGATCGCGTTACTCCCACCGCCAACGCAAGCAACGATGACATCAGGGGCTTGATTCGTTAAATTGTAAAATTGTTCTTTCGTTTCATCTCCAATGATTCTTTGAAATTCACGAACCATCATTGGATAAGGGTGGGGTCCAACGACAGAACCGATTAAATAAAATGTATCTTCAACATTTGAAACCCAATAACGAATCGCTTCATTAGTAGCATCTTTTAACGTTTTACTTCCTGAGGAGACAGGAATAACTTCTGCACCAAGTAATTGCATTCTGAACACGTTTAATGCTTGGCGTTCCATATCCTCCTCACCCATAAACACTTTACATTCTAACCCGAAGTGGGCGGCAATAGTTGCTGAAGCAACCCCGTGTTGACCTGCCCCTGTTTCTGCCACAATCTTTTGTTTCCCCATTCGTTTTGCAAGCAAGGCTTGCCCGATAGCATTGTTAATTTTATGTGCTCCTGTGTGATTTAAATCTTCTCGCTTTAAATATATTTTTGCACCACCAAGTTGCTGAGAACATTTTTCAGCATACGTTAGTGGAGTAGGTCTACCTGAATAGTTTTGTAATATTTGATGATATTTTTTAACAAAGCTTTGATCAGCTAATGCAGACGCTAAGTTCTCTTCAAGCTCCTCAAGTGCCTCCATTAATGTTTCAGGTACAAATTTTCCTCCAAATTGACCAAATCTTCCTGTTTTACTCGGTAATGTTGTCGTCATAAGAATCTATACACTCCTGTAGTTGAATAATTTTTTGCCCGTCTTTTTTAAGCTCTGTTTCTACCCCACTTGCGAGATCAATTCCATCAGGTTTGAATTTGATTAAGTCACTTACATTTGAAGGATTAATGCCGCCAGCAATAAAGCATAGTTTGTTATATTGATGTGCTTTATTAATATATTCAGGCACGAACGTCCAGTTAAACGTCGTCCCTGTTCCACCCCAAGCCTTATCAGTTTTATTATCAATTAAATAGCCATCGACGAGATTAGCGTATTGTTCCAACATCTGTAGTGCGTCATCAGCATGGTGAATGACTTTCCATACATCAACGTTGCATCTCGCTCGAAGTTGTGCAATAAATTCTGGCGATTCGGTGCCGTGTAATTGGACAATATTGAGATCAGCAATGTTGATTGCTCTTTCGATTATGTCAATGTCTTCATTGACAAATACGCCGACAATTTGTTTCTTTTCTTTCCCTTGAACATTATTGAGCCATTGTTGCACTTGCTCAGGTTGAACTTGTCTTTTTGAAGTAGCAAAAACAAATCCGATGTATTGAGCATCGCTTCGAGAGGAAACCTTTACATCGTGGGCAGAATGATTTCCACAAATTTTAAGCTTCATTTGTTCTTCATTCGCTCATCACTAAATAAATGCGCAATGCCTGCTTGTGGTGAACCTGCCTTCATTAATGCTTCACCGACTAATACTCCTTTTGCGCCTAATTGTTTTACCTTTGAGATATCATCATTCGAGTGAATGCCACTTTCGCTAATAAAAATCGTTCCTTCCGGAATGAGATTGGCTACCCCTTCCGACGTTTGTAGCGATGTGTTGAAGTTAGTTAAATTTCGGTTATTTACGCCAATGACCGCAGGGGTAAAAACTTCTAACAATTCCGTAAGCTCTGTTAACTCATGAACCTCAACAAGGCAATCAAGTCCACAAGACGTAGCATATTCATAAAATTCATAAGTTTTTTCTGCTCCAAGTGCTTTAACAATGAGTAAAATGGCATCTGCCCCGATTGCTTTACTTTCCTCTATTTGTTTTTTATCAATGATAAAATCTTTCCGTAACACCGGAATCGTTACATGTTGTTTGACAGCCTTTAAATCCTCAATAGATCCCTTGAAAAAAACGTTATCTGTTAAAACTGAAATCGCATCGGCTCCTGCCTCTTCATATGCTGTTGCAACTTCAATTGGATTAATCTTATCATTGATAATTCCTTTTGATGGAGAGGCTCGTTTAATCTCAGCAATAAGCGAGATTGAGTGATTTGGATTATGAAGTGCGCGAACAAATGATGCCTGTTTAACTTTATCGTCAGCTTCTGGAATTGTGAGATTGATAAGTTCCTCTTTTTTATTTTGCAAAATTTTATTAAGCACGTAACGAAACCCCCTCAGTTTTTAACTCTTGGAGCTTGCGGTATGCATCGCCATTACGTATCAACTTTCGTGCTTCGTGAACACCTTCAGAAATTGAATCCGTAGCGCCGACAGTATATAATGCCGCTCCTGCATTTATTAAAACAATATTAATCGCTGATTCTGGTGCTGCTCCTTTAAGCACTTGCTTGATTAATGCGGCACTTTCTTTAGCAGATGAAACGATGAGATCATCGTTATTGCCTTTTGATAATCCTACTTGTTCAGGACTTATTGTGTATCGCGAAATGTTACCATCATGTAATTCTACTACATCCGTTGTTGTTGAGATAGAACATTCATCGAGACCATCCCGTCCTGACACGATCAAAGCTCGCTTTGTACCTAAACGATGAAGGGTTTCGGCCATTTTTTCCGCTAGCAAACTATCGTACACCCCGAGCAATTGAAAATTGCTTCTTGCTGGGTTAGTCAGTGGACCTAATATATTGAACACGGTCCGAAAGCCGATTTCTTTTCTTGGAGTGACGGCATGTTTTATTGATGAATGATATAAAGGTGCATATAAAAAACACATTTTATTTTTGTTTAATTTTTCCGTTGCCTCTTCAGGAGATGACTGGATTTGAACGCCTAGTTCTTCTAAAGCATCTGCACTTCCACACTTTGAAGATACAGAGCGATTACCATGTTTAGCTACGGGAATGCCTTTAGCTGCAATTAAAAATGAAACAGTCGTTGAAATGTTGAACGTCGAGGAGCCATCGCCTCCTGTTCCACATGTGTCGATTAATAAATCTTCATTATGATGAACTGGAGTCGCATGGGCTCTCATTGCTCGAGCAAATCCAGTCATTTCATCAATTGTACTTCCACGTAATTCAATAATCGTTAGTAGACTAGCAATCTGGCTGTCTGTAGCTTCACCAGACATAATCTTATCCATAAGTAAATGAGCTTCTTCTTCTGAAAAGACTTTACCGTTAATCGCCTGTTGCAAAAACGATTTAAACATGAAAAGCTACCCCCTCTTTATTAAATAACTGTTCTGCAACTTCAATTGCTTTTATAAGTGCCTTCGCTTTATTCTTTGTTTCTTCCCATTCGTTTTCTGGAATAGAGTCTTCAACGATGCCAGCTCCAGCTTGGATATATGCTTTATTATTTTTAATGAAAATACTTCGGATCGTAATGCAAGAGTCAATGTTTCCATCAAATCCAATATAGCCAATTGCGCCCCCATATAAATTTCTTGCCATTGGCTCAATTTCATTGATAATTTGCATGGCACGAAGCTTTGGAGCACCTGAAAGTGTTCCAGCAGGAAATGCAGAAATTAATGCATCAATTGGCGAAGAATCATCTGCTAATTTTCCTGTAACTTTTGAAATAATATGCATGACATGAGAAAAAAACCCAACTTCCATTAATGACGGAACTTCGACTGATTCTGGTTTACCGACGCGACTAATCTCTTTTTTGGCTAAGTCGACAAGCATCATATGTTCGTCACGTTCTTTTTTGTCATTGAGCAATTCTGTAGCCAATTGTTCGTCTTCCTTCCGCGTTTTACCGCGAGGTCTTGTACCTGCAATCGGATGAATCTCTATATGTTCTCCATTTATTTGAATAAGTTTTTCTGGAGAACTTCCAACGACTTCAAAATCATCAATTTTCAAATAAAATAGGTAAGGTGAAGGATTAATTGTGCGTAACACTCTGTAAATCTCTAATCCTGAAACGGTAATTTCTCGCTCGAACCTTTGTGAAATAACTGCTTGTAAAATTTCTTCCTTTTCAATGAAATGCTTCACCTTTTTGACTGCATTTAAAAAGTCTGCTTTTTCAAAATTTGTTTTTACCTGCTCAAAGCTAACGTCATTTAACCCCTTTGGCATTTGAAATAAGGGGGACGAGGAATTGTCACCTTCTAGTAATGTTGAAATGAGCTTATTTATCTTTAAGAGTGTGTTATCGTATAACGTCTTTAATTCGTCTAACGTTTCATTTTTATTTAAGAAAACGTGAGTAATGATTGTGACTTCTTTTTGCTCATGGTCGTATGCAATAATCGTTTCACAAAAAGAAAAGTGAAAGCGCGGTACATTTAAATCGTTCGTCGGATGTGGTGAAAGCTTATTTTCGAATTCTGAAATGCCGTCATAGCTAATATAGCCAACACCCCCACCCGAAAATGGGATATCTATGTCAATTGGCTGTGGTTGAAGAACTTTAATCGTTTGCAATAAAGCCTCACGAAAATGCTTATGTTTAGCAACAGTGGAGCCCGTTTTTGTTTTAGCGATAAAGTGATTGTCTTTTTCTTGCAAGGTTACGTAAGGATTGATTCCGATAAAGGAAAAGTTAGCCCATTCTGATTCGTTATCCTTACTTTCAAGAATAAAACTAGCTTGTTCTTTTAATTTGTGAAAAATTTGAATTGGGGTAATCGTATCTAGAAAAAAACGTTTAAATAGAGGAATAGTATTATACTCTTTTGTAGTCTGTGAAAATTCTTCAAACGTAGTGGACATTTACCTCACCTCACATTTATTGTCAATGTGAATATGAGTTGGGAGGGGAAAAAAAAGGTAATAATTAAAACGATAAAAAAACCTAAGGCAATAGAAGGCCTTAGGGTATTGTCAGTATTCCCTCAGCTCTCCTCAACTCATCTCACTCAACTCATACTCATCTCTAATTAAAACAACTCATCATCATTCATTTATTTTAGGATAAACTTTTAACGTCAAATTGTCAACGTGTGAATTCAGGGCGAAGTTGCTTTGCATTTTTAAGATAGACGTGTGTAATTTCTGTTTGCTGTTGATTTGTGTTGATCGTCATCATGATTCGAATGCATTTTAGCAGTGCACCTGGTACATCAATTTCGGTAGCGCACATAACGGGAACATAAGTCCAGCCAGCAAACGAGCGTAATGCTTTCGCTGGGAAAGTAGCGTTTAAATCGGGAGTGACGGTAATTAATACTTGTGCCACTTGTTCAGGTGAAATATTGTTTTCCTTAATCATTTGTGCGACAACTTCCTCTGTAGCGCTTAAAATTTGTTTTTCATCGTTTTCTTCCGTTGTCGTCGCACCTCTAACTCCGCGGACCATTTTAACCCACTCCCCCTTCGATTTCTTTTTTTAAAAATGTATAGAGGGTATTCTCATGAAAAGGAATATTTTCAACGATTCCAATTTCTTTTAACAGAATCATATTTATCTTGCCATGTTGTGCTTTTTTATCTTTTTTCATCCTGTTAATTAAGCGTTCTGGTGACAGCTTTTCTGGAATTGCTGTGGAATAACCGAGTGAGTGTAACCAATGTTTAATCTCATTTATATTTAAGTCTACGTTGTAATGTTCCTCACTAAGTCTCATCGCAAAAACAATGCCGATAATGACAGCTTCACCGTGACTTATTGATCCATACCCTGCTTCAGCTTCTATTGCATGGCCAAGTGTATGGCCAAAGTTTAAATAAGCACGAATACCTTTTTCAGTTTCATCTTGAGATACGATATCAGCTTTGACGGCAATTGCTCGTTTTAAAATTGAATTTAGATTGCTATTTTTTAATTCAGACATCGTTTTGATTTTGCATACATCATCAAACAAGTTTTTATCCCATATGAGTCCATGTTTGATGACCTCAGCAAACCCCGATAGCCACTCTGTATCATGTAATGAGTGTAGCGTCTCAATGTCGTAAATGACAGCATCCGGTTGATAAAATGCGCCAATCATATTTTTGCCAAGAGGATGATTTATCGCTACTTTCCCACCAACGCTACTGTCGTGAGCAAGTAATGTTGTCGGTATTTGGATAAATGTAATCCCGCGCATATACGTAGCAGCAACGAATCCAGCTAAGTCTCCGATTACACCTCCACCTAATGCGATAACGCATGATTGACGATCCAACCCGCTTTCGAGTGCTTTCGTTTGGCATGCATAATAATGGTCAATTGATTTTGCTTCCTCGCCACTTGGAACGATGTGAGTAAATACTTGTTCATCTTCTAAAACTTTTACTAAGTCATTTAAGTATAATTTTTCAACAATATTATCTGTGATAATGAAGTAGCTTGAGACTTTTTGATTTAAAGATTGGATAATCTTTTTAATTTGATGTCGAATGCCATTTCCAATAATTAATGGATATTGTTTTGATGAAGTTTGAATTTGAATGGTTTCCAACATTAGAATGTTCTCGCATGTTCCATATGTTGTTTATAGTTATCTTCAATTTCTGCTAAACGGTCTTTACCAAATTTGTCAAGAAATTCTTTCGCGACTTCCCAAGCAACTACTGCTTCGGCAACAACGCTAGCTGCAGGAACAGCACAACTATCGGAGCGTTCAATACTCGCAGTAAATGTTTCTTTCGTATCAATATCGACACTTTCAAGCGGTTTATAGAGTGTCGGGATCGGTTTCATAACTCCTTTTACAACGATTGGCATTCCATTTGTCATTCCACCTTCAAAACCACCGAGACGGTTTGTTCGACGTTGATAGCCTGCTTGTTCGTCCCATATAATCTCATCGTGTACTTGGCTTCCAGGTTGATGAGCTGCGTCAAAGCCAATGCCAATTTCGACCCCTTTAAAAGCGTTGATACTCATTACAGCTTGGGCTATCTTACCATCAAGCTTACGGTCGTATTGGACGTGGCTGCCTAATCCGATTGGAACTCCTTCAACGATGACTTCTACGACGCCACCAATTGAGTCCCCATTCTTTTTTGCATTGTCAATCGCTTCCATCATTAACGTTTCAGCTTCTTTATCAAGGCAACGTACAGGTGATTCCTCGGAGCGCACTTGCAAATCAGCAATCGACGTGATCTCAGTTTCTTTCGCTTCAATTCCGCCAATGACTAATACGTGACCTGCTACATTTATATTAAATAATGACAAAATCTTTTTTGCGACGGCTCCAACGGCAACTCGGATTGTCGTTTCGCGTGCAGAGGAGCGTTCTAAGACATTCCTAATGTCACGATGTCCATATTTGATAGCTCCGTTCAAATCCGCATGACCCGGTCTCGGACGAGTAATCACTCGTCTCATTTCAGCGCTTTCTTTCTCTGATATTGGCTCAGAGCCCATT
>DKGN01000029.1 GCA_002453275.1 Caryophanales bacterium UBA6769 | reverse complement strand
TCTGCTTCATATCTTTCAAGTTCATATCGTGGAATCCGAAACGCATCAAGCAACTCATGAACGTAAGGAATTTGCTCCGATAGTTCAGGAGGTGTTTTTTGTCTTCCTCCTTTATAGTCTTCGAATTTTTCGTGACGAAACGTCTTCCGACTTGCATCAAAAGCGACTAGAATATGCGATGGTTTCTCTTCATCAAGTACTCTCATTACCATTTGCGCAAAACCATATACAGCGTTTGTATAAATCCCTTTTGAATTTGTTAAAAGCGGTAACGCAAAAAACGCTCGATATAAAATACTGTTCCCATCGATGAGCACTAATTTCTTCTTGTTCTCCGTGTTCAAAAAAATAACCTCCTAAGCATAAATAAAAACCGTCCTTTTCTTTTGTTATTTTACCACGTAGAAACAAGAATGGAAAAAGCACGGTTCAATTTGTTTATTTAATTGTGAATTGAAATAAAGAAGAGACTCGCGAAAACGAATCTCTTCATACTAAGTATAAGTTTATGTTAAAACGTCCATCACTTTGCGAACGGAATCAGCAGATTGATCGAGCTGCTTCTTTTCTTCTTCAGTTAAATCAAGCTCAATAACTCTGTCAATCCCATTACCACCTAAAATGGTTGGAACGCCAAGGTAAATACCATTGTACCCATACTCACCTTCTAAATACGCAATTACTGGTAGGACACGACGTTGGTCTTTTAAAATCGTTTCAGCCATTTCTACAAGTGATGCAGCTGGAGCATAGTACGCACTGCCATTTCCAAGCAAATTGACAATTTCGCCGCCACCTGTACGTGTGCGTTGCACAATCTCTTCTAACCTTTCAGGTTCTATCCACTTTTCAAGTGGAATGCCACCTGCATATGAATAGCGAACGAGCGGAACCATATCGTCACCATGCCCTCCAAGAACAAATCCAGTCACATCTTTCACTGATAGGTTTAGTTCTTGTGCAATAAAAGCACGGAATCGAGCAGTGTCAAGAACTCCTGACTGTCCAATGACTCGTTCCTTTGGAAAACCAGATTCTTTAAACGCCGTATATGTCATAGCATCTACTGGGTTTGTTAACACAAGGATGATCGTTTCAGGAGAATACTGTACTATTTCTTGTACGACTGATTTCATGATACTCGCGTTTGTATTCACGAGATCGTCACGACTCATACCAGGCTTTCTTGCTATTCCAGCAGTAATGATCACAATATCGGAATCTGCAGTATCTTTATAATCTGCAGTGCCGATGACATTTGCATCAAAGCCTTGGACAGGGCTGGCTTGCAGCATGTCCAACGCTTTCCCTTTTGTCGGATTCTCATTTTGTGGAATGTCTACAAGCACAACATCACAAATTTCTTTTTGTGCAAGCATAAGAGCTGTTGTTGAGCCTGTGAATCCACTTCCGATGACTGAAACTTTTTTGCGTTTGATCCCCACCGTAAGTTCTCCTTCCTTACTCCATGTTCTTAATTAAAGCATCGCCGAATTCAGAAGTTTTTACTTTAGTTGCACCTTCCATCAATCTTGCAAAGTCATACGTGACAACTTTATCTGAAATTGTTTTTTCAATTGATTTTATTACAAGGTCTGCAGCTTCTCGCCAGCCTAGGTGCTCTAACATTAAAACACCAGATAAAAGGACAGATGATGGGTTCACCTTGTCTTGACCAGCATATTTTGGAGCAGTACCATGAGTAGCTTCAAAAATAGCATGACCTGTTTCATAGTTAATATTTGCACCTGGTGCAATTCCGATACCACCAACTTGAGCGGCAAGCGCATCAGAAATATAGTCTCCATTTAGGTTCATTGTTGCAACAACATCGTATTCAGCTGGACGCGTTAAAATAAGTTGCAAGAAAATATCTGCAATCGCGTCTTTAATGATGATTTTACCAGCTGCTTCCGCTTCTGCTTGTGCCTTGTTCGCCGCATCTTGTCCTTCTTTCTCAACGATGCGATCGTATTCAGCCCATGTGAACACTTTGTCGCCAAACTCTTCTTCTGCGACTTCGTATCCCCAGTCTTTAAACGCGCCTTCAGTAAATTTCATAATGTTTCCTTTATGAACGAGAGTTACGCTTTTACGGCCTTCAGTTATTGCATACTCGATTGCTGAGCGTACGAGTCGTTTCGTTCCTTCTTCGGAAATTGGCTTAATCCCGATTCCAGATGTTTCAGGGAATCGAATGTTTTTTGTGCCCATTTCATTTTGCAAGAAGTCAACGAGCTTTTTAACTTCGTCTGTTCCTTCTTGATATTCAATTCCTGCGTAAATGTCTTCTGTGTTTTCACGGAAAATAACCATGTCACAGAGGTCAGGACGCTTGATAGGAGATGGAACACCTTGGAACCAACGTACAGGACGTACACATGCAAATAAATCAAGCTCTTGTCTTAACGCAACGTTAAGTGAACGGAAACCTCCACCAATTGGTGTTGTAAGTGGTCCTTTGATCGCAATTATGTAGTCGCGAATCGTGTCTAACGTTTCATCTGGAAGCCATGAACCAGTTTGATTATGTGCTTTCTCACCAGCAAGCACTTCTTTCCAAACAACTTTCTTTTCACCGTTGTAAGCTTTTTCGACAGCTGCATCAAGTACACGTGAAGCTGCGGCCCAAATATCCGGTCCAATTCCATCACCTTCAATATAAGGAATGATCGGATTGTTAGGGACGTTTAAATCACCATTTTGTACTGTTATCTTTTCACCATTTGCCATCGAGAAAAAACCTCCTCATGTAATTTATGCACACAACGTGTATTATAACATAAGAATTAAAATAATGCCTTGATAACACAACAAAAACGGCACGTGAATTTACTGACTTTTCTGTAAAAAAGGGTACTTGTTTTCACGTGTTTCTAACTTATTATGAACAGATTATTTCCCCTATTACAACGAATTTCGGGTTTATGACACGTCACTTTCTACCTAGCGTCTTTTTTGTTCATATGAACAAAAAAAGGAGGAATGACCCTCCCCCCTTTTATTATGCGCGTTTTTCGATTGGAACGTACTTTTGATTTACTTTTCCTATATATTCTGCTCGTGGACGAATGAGACGATTGTCGCTATATTGTTCTAAAATATGCGCTGCCCATCCAGATACTCGGCTAATTGCAAAAATTGGTGTAAATAAATCGTGATCAATACCGAGGCTATGGTATACAGACGCTGAGTAGAAATCAACATTTGGGACTAATCCTTTTTCACCTTGAATGATCTCTTCTATTTTAATCGACATGTCGTACCATTTTGTCTCCCCAGTAATACCGGTTAATTTTTTCGACATTTCACGAAGATGTTTTGCACGAGGATCGCCTTTTTGATAGACACGATGACCGAAGCCCATAATTTTCTCTTTGTTTGCAAATGCGTTGTCAAGATATGGTCTAATATTTTCAGGTTTCTCGATTTCTGAAAGCATCTTCATTACTTGTTCGTTCGCCCCACCATGAAGTGGCCCTTTAAGTGCACCAATCGCACCTGTAATTCCGGAATAAATATCTGATAGGGTTGCTACGCATACCCGTGCAGTAAAGGTAGAAGCATTTAACTCATGGTCTGCATGCAGAACGAGAGCTTTATTAAAAGCCGTCTCTGATATTTCATCAGGTTCTTCTCCTGATAGCATATATAAAAAGTTTGCTGCATAGCTTAAGCCTTGCTTTGGTTGTATTGGTTCTTGTCCATTTCGAATTCTTGCAAAGGCAGCTACGATTGTTGAGACTTTGGCTTGGATTTTTATTGCTTTTTCATAATTCGCTTCCTCGTCCATCGTGTCAGCATCACGATCATACAAAGCCAAAGCAGAAACAGATGTACGTAAAGCAGCCATTGGATGCACATCGTTAATTGGATATGATTTCATTTGTTCGATGATTTCATTTGGAATTGAGGTATGTTGTGTTAATTGCTCCTTCAATTCATCAAGTTCAGATTTTGTAGGAAGTTTATCGTTCCATAATAAATAAATCACTTCTTCAAAACTAGCGTGCTCCGCTAAATCATCAATATTGAATCCTCTGTAAGTAAGTACATCATCAATAATTGAGCTTACAGCGGAATTTGTCGCTACGACTCCTTCCAATCCACGGGTTGCTGTCATCAAATATCTCTCCCTTTCCTTGTCATAGTATACTCTTAAGATAGCATATGATTACGTGCCACTGTATTAAAACAAGGCAATTATTCTCTAACCGTCTCTAATTATAAACAATTTTTGAACATTTTGGAATGAATATACGGAAATTCTTTTAGAAAAGGTGTTTCTTGTTATATAACAATTTGCTACAAATAAAATAATTAAAGTGGATGGCAATTGTTTCCAAAGTGAGATAAAATATACATATTCTTACTATATATAGACTACAATTAAGGTGGTCAATGTGATGAATAGTGAAATTGTTAATCGAATTTTTCGCTTCTTATTTCTTATTGTCGTTATTTTTCTCAGTTTCATACTGTTATTTTATACAGCAAAAATTACATACCCCTTTATTATCGCCCTTTGTGTTGCTTTTTTAATGAACCCACTCGTGAATTTTTTTGAGTTGAGATGGAAGTTAAGTCGATTGCTATCTGTATTGTTAACGATGTTATTGATTTTACTCGTTTTTGCTGGGTTAATTACGATCATCGTGATCGAAGCAATTAATGGCGTAGAATACTTAGTAGAGATTGTTCCAAGCAACTTTCAAATGTTAGTTCAATACTTGGAGGGTTTCTTTGTAAACAACATTTTACCGTTCTACAATCAACTGCTAACGATGTTCGATAATTTAGATCCGTCGCAGCAAAATACAATCGTTGATAATATTGAGTCAATGGGAGCCCAAATTACAGAAGGTTTTAAAAATGGAGTCCAAGCATTTGCAACGGGGCTATCTATGTTTCTCGTCAGCCTGCCAAATTTCGCAACTGGTCTTATTATCTCCATCTTAGCAACGTTCTTTATTAGTAAAGATTGGTACAAATTAAAAGAAAGGTTTACTAAGATTACACCCGAAAAAGCACTGAAGAGTGGTGGAAGCGTTTATACAGAATTACGCAAAGCTTTATTCGGATTTATTAAAGCTCAATTCACATTAATTTCTATTACAGCCGTCATCGTGTTAATTGGTCTTCTCATTTTACAGATTGAATACGCGATTACGATTGCGCTTATCATAGGACTCGTTGACTTATTGCCCTACTTAGGAACAGGTTTAATTTTTATCCCTTGGATCTTTTATAACTTTTTTACAGAAAATTACTTTTTAACAATTGGAATTTCCATTCTCTATGCTATCGTTCTCGTTCAAAGACAAGTGATGGAGCCAAAAGTACTTTCATCAAACATTGGGCTCGATCCCTTACCAACACTTATGGCATTATTTGTTGGATTTAAATTGTTTGGATTTTTCGGGCTCGTTCTTGGCCCTGTGTTACTCGTTTTAGGGAAAGCCCTTTACAATGCTCGTGTCTTTCATGAAGCATGGAAATTTATTATTGGGAATGGATCAAAATAAAAATCTGACGAGAATTCCTCTCGTCAGATTTTTAAATTTAATTATGTACCCGTTCATGAATAAAAGCAGTTGCTTTTTCCGCTTCACTAACCATTTGGTCAATTAATTCTTGTACAGAAAGAACTTCATCAACTAATCCAACGGACTGCCCGCACGACCAAATTCCACCGTCTAAATTACCCTCGAAGTAAACATCCTTGCTTCGTTTCCCAGTGATGAGTGGAATTAGCTCTTCTAGAGTCGCTCCATCTTTTTCCTTACGATCAACTTCTTCACTTACTTCGTTTAAGGCAACGCGTGATGGGCTTCCGATATTTCGTTGTACAACGATTGTTTGTGTTTCGTCCGCATTTAGCATCCATTCTTTTACATTGTCATGGATTGGCGCTTCTTTTGTTGCCATAAATCTTGTTCCCATTAAAACACCTTCAGCACCGAGGGCAAGTGCGCCTACGAGACCTCTTCCATCAGCAAATCCGCCACCTGCAATAACAGGAATCGATACCGAATCAACGACACGAGGCAAAACAACGAGTGTCCCAACATCACTCATTCCTGGGTGACCGCCTGTTTCATTTCCTACAATGATCACCGCGTCTGCTCCTAGTCTTTCTGCCGTTTTTGCATAACGTGGGCCGACAACTTTATGCATCACAATAAAATCATTCTTTTTTAATAGTGGCATAAGTGGTTCCGGACTTCTTCCACTTGTTTCCACGATTTTGACATCTTCTTCAATCATAACTTGAATAAATTCTTCGTTCGGTGTCGCTGTCATACTCGGAAATAAGTTTAAGTTCACACCAAATGGCTTATCTGTTAGAGCCTTTACTTTTTGAATTTCCTCGCGTAACCCTTCGGGTGTACCTTGCGTTTTTGACGTGATGATTCCTAATCCTCCTGCCTCAGAAATGGCGGCTGCAAGCTCCGCACGTCCAACCTGAAACATTCCTCCGCAAATAATTGGGTATTTAATTCCGAGTAATTCCGTAATTCTTGTCTTCATCTCCCCATCCCCTCTCGTATTATCTAGTTAGGCATTCATAAGGTATTTCAGTAGAAAAACGTTTTTTCCTTCTATTAATTAAGCAAAAGATTATATTCATTACATTGTTATTTTCCAGTGAAGGTTGGTTCTCTTTTTTCAAAAAATGCTTGAACGCCCTCTTTAAAATCTTCTGTCTGGAAGCAGATATCCTGTCCTTGTGCTTCTAGTTCTAACAGCACTCTTAAATCACGATTTAAATGCTGGTTCATAATTTTTTTCGTTAAACCAATGGAAACTGGTGCCTTTTTCGCCATGGTTTCTGCCATATTTATCGCTTCTTCTAACAGGCTTTCTTTCGATACGACTCGATTTACGATACCTAATTGCTTTGCTTCAGCCGCAGAAATGCGATCACCCGTAAACATTAGTTCTTTTGCTTTTTGTGAACCGATTAATATTGGTAAAAAATGCATAGCAGCAAAATCGGGGATAAGCCCAACATTAACGAAGCTTTGGACAAAGAAAGCATCCTCGGCAGCTACAATTAAATCGCATAATAACGTCAAACTAAAGCCAGCGCCAGCTGCCGCTCCATTAACTGCTGCAATGATTGGTTTTTCGATTTCTAACATTTTCAACATTAACGGTTGCGAAGCTTGTAATCTTTTTCTTCCTTGTAATGGTTGCAATTCTTTTAATGCCGATAAATCTCCGCCCGCCGAAAATGCTTTTCCTTCGCCTGTTAAAATAATGCATTTTACTTGTTCATCGTCTTCTGCCCGGTCTAAACAATCAAGCAGTTCATTTCTCATTTCCATAATTAGTGCATTTCGCTTGTCAGGCTCATTGAATCGAATCGTAAGAATTCCTTCTTTTTTCTCAGTTAAAAGTGATTTATATTCCATCATTCTGTTCTCCTCCCTTGTTATAACTCTGAATAACATTTTTAGTTATGAGTTCGTCAATGACTTCTTGACTCACCCCGCGCTCTTGTAAAATTGCTACCGTGTCTTCCCCTAATAATGGAGGTGCTTTTCGAATTGAAAGGGGAAATTTCGATAATTGGAGCGGCAATCGTGTTAATGCTAACTCGTCAATGTTCGGGTGTTTAACATCTGTTAGCATTTTAGTGCTTTTCGTTTGTTCGTCACCTATGACTGCTGATACCGTTTGGATGATCGAACACGGAACTCCTTCTTCAGCAAATCTCTGTATCCAATGAGAAGATGATTTTGTTTTAAATTGCTTTTCAATGAGGTAATTCAATTCATTTCTGTTATTCACCCGAGCTACGTTTGTTTGAAATCGTTCATCTTCAACCCATTCTTCCTTGCAGATAATTCGACATACTTTTTCAAATAATGCGTTGTTGGACACCCCGATCATAATGGATTCATCTGCTGTCGCAAATGCGCCGTACGGTGCAAATGCTGCGTGATTCGATCCCATTTTTCTCGGTTCATCGCCGGTGGCCATATAAGAAAGAAGGTGGTACCCCATCCAAGCAATACCTGTCTCATACAGCGATGTCGTTACCCGTTGACCATCACCCGATTTCATTCGGTCGTAAAGAGCTGAAATGACACCGATTGCTCCCCACATTGCACTTCCTTGATCTAAGATAGAAACCGCCGCTCTTGCAACACCGCCAGTCTCGGTGCCATTAATCCCCATAATCCCTGTATCTGCTTGGATAATTGCATCATAGCCTGGCTTATATTTTTTATCGCCAGCTTGACCATACGCTGTAAGTGAACAGTAAATGATTTTCGGATTAATTGCACGTAATTCAGAATAACCGAGCCCCATCTCTTCCGCTTTTCCGTATCGAAAATTTTCGACAAACACATCTGAATCTTTTACTAGATTAGAAGCTAGCTTTTTGCCTTCTTCACTACGGAGATTAATCACAATTGAACGTTTATTACGATTTATATTTAAATAATAGACTCCCTCCCCTTCCAATAAGGGACCCATTGTTCGCGAGTCATCACCTGTATTTGGTCGTTCAATTTTGATTACTTCTGCACCTAAATCAGCTAAAATCATCGTTAAACTTGGACCAGAAATATTTGACGTCACATCAATCACACGAATTCCTGTAAGTGGGCCTGTCAATGTTGAACCCTCCTTTGATAAAGCCTATGTTTTCTATCAGTTTTGAGATTACTTATTTAAAACGTTACAAATGGCATGTGTGACTTCACTTGTCGTCGCACTCCCACCAATGTCAGGAGTTTTAATTCCGTTCTTCGTTACTTCTTCAATAGCATCAAGAACTTGTTGACCTGCTTCATACTCCCCAAAATGATCGAGCATCATTTTAGCCGTCCAAATTTGCCCAATTGGATTTGCTATATTTTTGCCTATGATATCTGGTGCTGATCCATGTACTGGCTCGAACATAGATGGATATTCTCCGGTTAAATTAATATTTGCAGCCGGTGAAATACCGATGCTTCCCATGATTGCCCCGCCAATATCCGATAAAATGTCACCGAATAAATTACTCGCAACGATGACATCAAAATCTTGAGGCCGACTAACAAAAAATGCCGCCAATGCATCGATATGTGCCTTATTCGTTTCAACTTGTGGGTAATCTTTTTTTACTTCATCAAATACTTCATCCCAAAATGGCATCGAATGAAAAATACCATTTGATTTTGTAGCACTAGTCACATTTCTTCCTCTTTCATTTGCAATTTGAAACGCATACCGCATGACAGCTTCGGTGCCTTTACGAGTGAAAACTGCATTTTGAATGGCGATTTCATCCTTGCCCTGATGCATTCGACCACCAATTTCACTATATTCTCCTTCACTATTTTCCCTAATGATGATGAGATCAAAGTCTTTCGGATTAGCAAGTGGAGAAGTTAACCCTTCAAAATACCGAGCGGGTCGGATGTTAATCGATTGTTGAAACCCTTTACGTATTTTTAACAGTAACCCCCATAAAGAAATATGATCTTCTACGAGTCTTGGATCACCGACTGCCCCTAGAAAAATGGCGTCAAATGCTTTCAATTGATCAAGCCCATCTTCGGGCATCATTTTTCCATGCTCTAAATAATACTTACAGCTCCACGGAAATGTAGTAAAAGAAAACGTGAAATCGTGCTTTTTTGCGACCAATTCTAACACTTGAATAGCTGCAGGAACAACTTCATCCCCAATTCCATCTCCTGGTATAACTGCAATCGTATAGTTTTTCATTCGTTGTGTCCTCTCGTTGTTTTTTATCGCTGTTCTTCTGTCAAGTCATCATGAAATGTCATCATTAACGCATGAATATCCTTTTTTTGTTCTAATGCTAAAATATCTTGAACGATGCGCTCGCGTGCTGCTTTCGATAGACTTTTCGCTATGCTCATAAATTTAAGGATGAGTTCCTCTTCTGTCACCGACCTTTCTGGATCCCCTTTTGGATAGTCCGTCTCACGCGTTATCGTCTCACCATTCTTTAAGTAAATCGTTACTGATGCACCCCACTTTTCAGGATAAGCATTATCAAGCTCACGATCAACAAGGAGTTCAACTCGCTTCATTAATGAACGGATATCTTCATTCAATAATGTCTCATCATTAAAATCATCGAGCCCGGCCTTCCCCGTTATAAGCGATAGTGCAGTACAGAATTGCAAGCTGAACTTTGCAGCATACTCTGTCATTGGATCGTCGTTATCTGTAATGTTAATCGCAACTCGATACGTCTTAACAACAATTTTATCAATCGTATGCTCAAAGCGTCCTCGTTCCTGAAATAATTCAATCATTAAATCGATCACATGATGAGTGTGCCGACATGACGCATGGATTTTAAATGAATTTTCAGTTATTTTATATTCTTCGCCAAGCTTACTCGTTATTTTCATTTCGTCGTACTCTTCACTCATCGCATTAAAAAAGCCGCGCTTACCTTCTAATATTTTTGTTGC
>DKGN01000031.1 GCA_002453275.1 Caryophanales bacterium UBA6769 | reverse complement strand
ATTTCACCAAATGAAGCCGGGTTAAAAGGTAAAGTATCTTTTGAGGCGGATAATCAAGAGGGCATCCCGGCCGAGGCATTTGCCCCTCTAGCCGCCTCAAGGGCAGTAAGCGTTTCAAAAAAGTTTAAAGAAGCCCGCCATAGTGGAGAAGTACAAAAAGCTCCTTTTCCAGGAAGCTTTACAATTTGGGATATTAAGGTAAGTATTCCGAAAAAAGATGTTGGGCAAATGTTTGTAAAAGAAGGCTCAAAGATTGTTATTACAGATACGTTTAGTAATGGATTAAGCTTTTATGATGTTCAAAATAATACGCCTGAACCTAGCGTGTCAGGCCGTACATTAACGTGGGAGATGGATGCACCGACATTTATTGAACAAATGGAAGCGGACGGGGAATTCTTTACGACGGATTTACGGGTACGCTTACAAGTAAATAATAACGACAATTTTATAGGTACTACACAAGAAAATAATGTAGCAGTTGAAGCAACATTTATTGATGATAAGACGAAAACAACGACTGCGCAAGATTCCATTCCAATTATTAGTCGAGAAGAGGCGACAGGAGAAATTACAGGAACATGGTACGTTCCTACACATAATGGGCCTAGCGATGGAAAGGGTGGTATCGCACCAAATGATAATAAAAACCCAAATCCCGATGTGTATGAAGATGCTTTACTAGGGTTTAGTCATGGTATATCACCATTAATGGAAAGTCAGCATGGAGATTTCAAAAAGTATACGACAACTTATCGAATTGATCCGAACTTAATATTCGAAAAATTAACGACACCCGGTGGTTTTCAATACCGACCAAATAGTAATTATCCGAGGGGAATTTCATTACCAGAGCAACCGCGATTTGATATTAAAGCAACAGTTAATGGTACGAATAAAACATTAGTTTCTAATGCAGAAATAAATCGCACTTATACACGGAAACAATTGGGATTATCGCGAACAGATGAAGTGACAGATATTCGCTATGACTTTACATATGCTCCTGCGGGAATGCTTAATGATGGGCGACCAAATTATTACTTCACAGTGAAAGAAGGTTATACCGGTGAAGTTGTAAACACATTTAATGTGGCTGGAGAGGATGCGAGAGGCGATGCATTTAATTATCGATATCATGAAGAAGAAAGAGACACGTCTGCAGGTCCGCGTAGTGCAACTATTGTTCCAAGACCAACTGATCAACCGCCAATTGCAATAGTGGGCATTGAATTATTAGATCATAAAGCTGGTGAGGTTACACACGGGGAGAACAGGATGAAAGTGACATTAGCAAATGCATCTAGCTCTACACTAGCTATGATGGGACCCTTAGAGACAGTTGTATTATTCCCAATCGGTGTTACACTTTCTCCCAATCCTAACGGAACATATACTGACACAGACGGGCAAGCTTCTTCTGGCAATTACGAAATACTAGCAGAGGATTACAATGGGAGTGGCCGACAACTTATTAAAATGATGTGGAATGACGATCGAATTCGAATTGGAAGTAATCTTACGGCCGAACTCGATGTTATCATTTCGGACGGCGCCACAAACTCGTTGACATTCGATGTATATGGCTTTTCGGGGGAAGAGGAACTAAAAGTGCCGGAAACGTCAGGAGAGGCCATTACCGATACTATTTTACAAACAGATGAAGAAGATTTAAATGGGGATGGAATTACTGATCAACCACGACTGAAGTCTGGGAATGTATATACGATTCGGGGTCACTATGATATTCAAACCGAAAAGCTCGTGAAAGGTGAGCTTGATGAAGACTTCACTCACTTTGGTAATACAATCCCTAATGGTTCGATTGATTATCAGGTGAAGTTAACAAATACAACAGGGCGAGATATTACACAAATGACTCTTATCGATGTTCTTCCTTCTGCAGGGGATTTAGGCATTACGGATCACATTGATCGTGGCAGTCAGTTTACTCCGAAAATGACAGATTCAATTATATTACCTAGTGAGTGGCAAGATAAAGTGGATGTATATTACAGTACAGCAAAAAATCCACAGCGTGACGATTTAACAAAACATACAATATATCCAGGGACAACAATACCGTTAACGAACCCAACGGGGGCTGAAGCTCCAAATTGGATGACAGAATCTGAAGTAACTGACTGGTCATCAATTCATTCTTTTAAAATTGAATTAAAAGAAGGTGTTGAATGGGCAGAAGGTCAAGACATGATGATTCAGTTTGCTATGCAAGCTCCATCAGAACTTGAGGTAGATCGTAATGTACTAGACGCTTCAATTGCACCGACAGAAAGAGCAGCTTGGAATTCATTTGCGGTGGCAACCGATCATGGACAACCAGTTGAACCGTTACGTGTCGGTGTATATATGGATTATGACATCGAAGATCCGAAAGTTGAAAAAACTGTCAATGATCAAAAAGAAACAGTCGATCTTATTAATCGCGACGAGCAATTTACGTGGAAAGTAGATTATGAGTTTGGAAACTATACAGGCAACTGGGAATCAGCAGAATTTAGTGATGCCATTCATGAGTTACTTGAGATTATCGACGTAAAAGTAGTCGATCAAAATAACGAAGATGTGACAGCAAATGGAGAGCTAGATATAACTAATAATGTCGTTACATTCACAATAAGCAAAAAAGATAATAGCTTTGCCTATTTAAAAGACCAAACGTATACGCTCATTATCGAATCGAAAATTAAAGATGAAGCAACAGATGAAGAGTTAGAACCATTTATCCATTCTGGTGGAATACCGAACGAGGCCGAGTTAATTGTTGATGACATACCAACTCTCTCAAATGAAGTAAAAATAAGGCCACCAGTATTAGGGGAAATTTTGGTTACAAAGATTGATAAAGATACTAGGGAAGCTTTAGAAGGTGCTGAATTTGAACTATGGAAATGCCCTAATGAAGACAGTTCGCTCGAAGAATGTGAGCGAGTCGGATTAGACACTTCTGATGAAGACGGTAAAATCCAATTTACAGACTTGCCTATGGGTAATTATAAACTTGTTGAAACGAAAGCACCTGAAGGCTATCGTCTCTTAAAGAAACCAATATCTATTGAATTGCTTGATGAAGAAAATCGATTTATCGAATTTGAAGTGGAAAACAATTCAAATGGTTGGGAGTTGCCGAAAACCGGGGGAATAGGAACATTCCTATTTTACGGAATTGGATTATTACTAATGATTATAGCTTCAATTATCTTATTTAAGAGAAGAAATGTGAAATCGATAGAGTAGCAGTTTATTTAATATTCGAGAGGGATGGTGTCACTTAATTGCAGACATTACCCTAATGCTACTTTAATTTTTGACAGTATATAATGCAGCATATTGAGAGGGGAAAATATCATGAAAATCACTAAAAACAAATCACTTCATCTATTTATCGTTTTCACATTAGTTATGTCATTTTTAATTCCTAATATCTCGTTCGCATATGATATAAAAGGGGATGCAAATAGTCCTAAACTAACCATTCATAAATATGAACAAGAACCTGATACTGATCAAAGTGAAGGAACGGGACAACCAGGTCAATCACCACAAGGATCGCCATTGCCTGGTGTAGAATTTACATTAACCCAAACACATTCATATAATTCAGATACGGATGAATGGTCAGAAGTAAGTGGAACACCATTTACAAGGGTGACAAACGGGCAGGGACAAATCATTATTGAAGATATCGATTTAGGGCGTTATAAAGTTCAAGAAACAGATGGACCAGATCATGTCAATTTAAATACGGAAGAATATTATGTCGATATTCCAATGACAAATGAAGAAGGCAACGAACTTAATTACGATGTGCATATTTACCCGAAAAACGAAACAATTCGTGGGGCCGTTGAATTATTAAAGTTAGACGGTGAGCGGGAAAGCGAAGTTGGTTTAGCTGGTGTCGTGTTTGAACTATATGATTCGAATGATGAACTAATCGATGATAATTTAGAAACGAATAGTGACGGGTATATCCGAGTCAGTGGCCTAGCTTACGGAGACTACTATTTTAAGGAAATTTCAGCTCCAGGCGAGTATGTTATTTTTGGAGATAAAAAACATTTTTCGATTACAAATAGTGGAGCAATAACAACAGATGGTGAGAAGACTGGCACAGTGGAAACAGTTGAAATTACGAACTATGAAGCACCAAGTATAGAAAAAACAATTAATGGTTCAACAGAAACACATGAAACGAACCGTGAAACGGAATTTACGTATAATTTAAAAATTGCTTTACCTAAAGATATCGCTGAATATGAAGAGTTTGTCGTAACGGATATATTAGATGATAGATTATCTTATACAGGTAATTGGAATGTGGAAGGCATCGATGAGTCTGTGCTCACTTTTAGAGAGAATGGACAAACATTAACGTGGACAGTAAATGATTTTGACGAACTTGACGGCATAGAATCTTTTACGATTAATTTCACAGCAGAAATTAATGCAGGCGTAGAAATAGAGGCGATCCCTAACGGTGTTGACCTTGACTTTACAAATGATTCAGGCACAAAAGGGAAGAAAAACCCTCCACCAGTTTACGTTATTCCAACTGAAGGGTCTTTAACCATTATCAAACAAGATCCCGAAACATCTGATAGATTAGCAGGTGCTCAATTTGAACTGCGTGATCTAGATGGAAAAGTGATTGAATCTGGAACGACAAATAGTAATGGGGAACTTGAATGGACGGGACTTGACTATGGTGAGTATCAGCTAGTCGAGACAAAAGCCCCAGAAGGTTATCGAATTTTAAAGAATCCAATCGATGTTACAATAAATAAAGAAAATAGCGATATCGAATTAACGGTAGATAATAATAAAACTGGCTGGGAGTTGCCGACTACCGGCGGTCTTGGAACGACTCTATTTTCTAGCATTGGATTGTCCATTATGGGAATTGCCTTATATTTATACGCCCGTCGGAAAAAAGCAATGGAATAGAAAGTTTACTTAGATAAATAGGAGAATGATTTCTCCTATTTATCTTTCCTTTAAATTAAAGTGTTAGAAAAGGAAAAGTGTTATGAAAAAAGGGATTATCATAATTGTTTTTTTAATCGGATTAGGGGTTTTTTCGTATCCTATCATTAGTAATATGTTTGCAACTAAAGAACATCATACGATGATTGGTGACTACCATGAGACCGTTCTTAAAATGGAGTCGGAACAATTGCAACGCGAGAAGCAAAAGGCTAATGAACACAATGAGCAATTAGCTAAATCTGAAGTGGACTATGTAGATCCATTTTCAGATGAGACAACGGATAAACATTTGCAGGGAACTAAAAGTTACTATGATGTATTACAAATTAATCCGGCAATCGGAAGTATAAGCATTCCAAAAATAAATGTAGATTTGCCTATTTATCATGGCACAGGTGAACGAGCATTATCACAAGGAGTAGGACATTTGGAAAATTCCTCCCTTCCATCTAGTGAATCTGGTATTCATAGTGTGTTGACGGCACATCGAGGACTGCCAAGTTCAAAATTATTTAGACATTTAGATGATATTGATATCGGCGATAAGTTTTTTGTGCAAGTTTTAGATGAAACATTAACTTATGAGGTCCATGACGTGCAAATCGTTTTACCTCATGAAACAGACTGGTTGAAGTTTGATGATGGTGATAACGTTGTTACGTTATTAACTTGCGAGCCGTACATGATTAACTCACATCGGCTTTTAGTGACTGGACACTTAGTTCCTGACGAAAAAAAAGAGGGAGAACAATTTGACCGAAGCGGACGTGCAAATCGGATAAATTGGGTCCTAATTTCTCTACTTGGTTCTTTTGGTTTATTGATATTAATCGGCATCTTACGTTATCAAAAGCGAAAAAAGAGGTGAACTAAAGATTGCAGAAAAAGCGCTGGATTATCCTAATTTTTTTAACGGGATTTTCAATTTTAGTTTACCCTCATGTCGCTCAATGGGTAAATGGATACCTTCAAAAAAAACACGTACATCAATTTCAACATGAGATTAACCAACTATCTGAAGATGAGTTAGACAAATTAATGATAAAGGCACAGGAATGTAATGAGGAAGTTTACTATGATAGTCAAGGCTTTCGAGATCCATTTGGAGATAATCAAGAAAAACTACAAGCATTTCAATCGTGCTTAAATATTGAAGATGGAACTATGTTTGGAGCGGTTGAGATCCCTAAGCTTAAACTCGTTATCCCTATTTACCTTGGCTCTTCTGATGACATCCTAAATAAAGGTATCGGTCAGGTGGAAGGTTCGTCTTTACCGATCGGTGGGCAAAGCACCCACACGGTATTAGCAGGTCATCGTGGAATGGGTACGAAGGCAATGTTTCGGAATGTCGATGAGTTAAAAGAGGGTGACGTTTTTTATATACATACGATGGGAGAACTGTTAACGTATCAAGTATATGAGCAACAGGTCATCTATCCAAGTGAAACAGATTCCTTAGAAATCGTTGAAGGAAAGGACTTGGCGACATTATTAACATGCCATCCGTATCGACATAATCATCAAAGATTATTAGTGTTTGGTGAAAGAGTGAACGAGACAGAAGTTAGTATTGATTAGAAAAAAAGTGTCAGATTACCCTAACCTGGGGAGCCTGGCACTTTTTTCACTTTAAAGGAAACGGTCGTTCCTTCATTTAATTTGCTTGTAATCTCTAAGCCTTTGCCAAACATTTTTATTAAGCGGCGATTCGTATTGTAAAGCCCAACTCCATGTGTACTACTAGTCGGCTTAATCGTTAGTAGTTCATTCAACTCCTCTTCATCCATCCCGATCCCATCGTCCTCAATAGCAACTTTGACGTACTGCTCATGATCTGTAATGCGAATGTAGATCGTTCCGCCTTTGAGCTGTTTTAAAATGCCGTGTCGGATGGCATTTTCAACTAATGGTTGGATCGTTAAAGGAGGGATTTGTATGTTGATCAGTTTATCAACTTCCCATACGACGCGTAATCGTTCACCGAACCGCTCTTTTTCGATAAATAAGTATGAACGTAAAAGCTCTAATTCATGTTCAAGCGGGACAACTTGTTGTAACTTTTTTGGTTCAAAGCTTCTTCTTAAATAATTTCCAAACTCAATGAGGAGGTTTGTCATCCTCGTCGTATCGATCTCACTTAACGAAACAATTGTGTTTAACGTATTGAATAAAAAATGTGGTTGAATTTGGGCTTGAAGCCAAGCGGCTTCCGTCTTAAGCTGATCGCTAATCGATTGCTTTAAATTCGTTAATGTATTAATCCGAACCTTTAACTCTAAACCTTCGATAGGCTTTGTGACGTAATCATTAGCCCCCGAAACAAAACCGGTCACAATATCCTCGGGTTGATTCCTTGCCGTGAGCAAAAGAATTGGTAACTCTGATAAAGAGAATTGCTCGCGAACGATTCGAGTTAATTCATATCCTGATATTTGCGGAAGCATGACGTCAATAATAATTAAATCCCAATCTTTTTTATTTAAATAGGCCAATGCTTCATCGCTACTCGCGACGGTGACAAGCTCATACTCTTCGGGTGGTAAAAGCATGGAGATGACTTTTAAATTAATTGGATCATCATCAACTGCTAATATTTTTGCTTTTTCTAAATTTGATGTTTCTGTTAGTGAACGTGATGTAGCATCCTCGGTAATATGCTCGCCACCAGCTGGAATTTCAGCATTTGTATATTCTGGATCCAAGCTTGATTCAATCGTCGGAATTTCGTTTAAAGGTGTATCTTTTGCCGCGACGGGTAGTGTAAAGGTAAAGATCGAACCTTGTCCATTAACAGAATGAACGTCAAGTATGCCTCCGTGTAGCTCGATAAGTTGCTTACAGATGCTGAGACCTAATCCGAGACCACCCAGCGTGCTAATGTTGCTTTGATTGCCTTGTTCATACGGATTAAAGATTCTTTTTTGTGTTTCCTCATCTATCCCAATCCCGGTGTCTTCAATTTCGATATAGGCTGTTTTTCCTTCAGAATACGCCCGGATCGTAATCGTCCCTTCGTTCGTATACTTAATGGCATTGTGTATAAGGTTATATAGGATTTGAATGAGGCGATTTTCGTCGGCTGCAACAGCGGGAAATGAAGCGGGAATATCAATGACGAATTGAATTGGTTTATTTTCTGTCATTAATCGTAGCATGTCGACGACCCCAGACGCGACTGAATGAAGGTCGAGGGATTTTTTAATTAGCCGTACCTCTTTCTCTTTTAGGCGTGCTACATCAGTCAGATCATGAAGCATCGTTGTCATCTGTCTGCCAATTGTAATCAGTAATTGGAGACGCTCCTTGCTATCTGTATTGAAGTTATTTGTTTTATTTTCCAAGAGTGAATGTGCAATATTAATGATACCATGCAGTGGATTTCTTAATTCATGGGACGTATTTGCGAGAAATTCATCCTTGCGTTTGTCTGCTTGTTGTAATTGTTTGACAAGCTTTTCATTTTGAACGTTTGTTTTAAAAAACCGCTTGAACCAAAAGGCCGCAAATCCAAGAAACGCAAGTAAATAATCAAAAGGATAGAATGGCATGTCAATCGCTGCAATTCCTTTTATTGCCCCCCACACGATCCCAGATGTTGTACTTAACGTAATAAAAATGAGATAAAAGGACTCATCCTGATCTTGGAAAAATTCTTTGAAAGCAAAGAAAATAACTGTTAAAAATGAGACAAAGTAAAGCACGAAAAATAAAGTATCTGCCGGGAATAAATAATAGGTCGGCATAAAAATGATCGACAAAGCACTAAGACTGTATAATATTGAGTACCAACGGAAGATTTTTTCGTGTTTGTTCGTTAATAGCACTCTCATTAATTGTACAAAGAAAAAAACCGAGCCTAAATAAATGAGATTGATTAATTTTAATGACCAATCATAGTTGAGCGGTAGCCAGCTCATGACACCTTTGTTAAAAGTGATGAGCTCATCAAGAGCTGGCAGTAGAAAGCCTATGGCAAAAAAGAGAAATACTTTATTTTGAGCAATAAACACGTAGACTAAGACAGCATATAGACTGTGGACGATGAGTACGACTACGATACTAAGAATTAATGTTTTCAGAAAGTCCTGCTCGGAAACAATCGCTTGGGTCGTCCCGAATTTCATCGTTTTTCCTAGCTTTACACCTTCGGGTGTATCAAAGTTAGAAACATGGAGAACGAGATCAATTTCTGATTGATTAGCAATTAGAAAGGCTGTATATGGAGTGTCTTCTCCTTGATGTTCATGTTTTGTCTCTCCTACTTCCCCTGACGTTCCAATTAGCTTTCCATTGGCAAACAAAGCCGAAGCCGTTTTTGCTGATGGAAGGCGAATAGCATATTCACCACCATCATTTACTTGGTCGTCATTGAGTAATATTCGTAAGCGGTACGTTCCGTATGGAGCGTCTAAAATGTTCTCCTGAGATGTAGGAACACTAACATGAATATCGTCGGATGACTGACTTTCTCCTTGCAATGGGTCAATGAGTTTTTTCGGAAAAAAAGCCCACTCCCCGTCTAATGTAATTGACTGATCTTCAGGTAATTCATAATTTCTTAAATCTAGAACCCCCTGTTGAGCATTTGGTTGTTCTGGGGCCATATGAATCGTCAGCCACACTAGACGGAAGCCCGTAAGAAATAAGAATATACCGATGATTATTAAAATATGTTTATACTTTTTGTTAGATTTTTGCATCATTCAGTTCCTCTGTCGGGTGATGGGTTTTGGATAAAAAGTAAATTTTCGCAATTACACGTTTATTATAGCATGAGTTATCGTCAGCAAATGGTAAAGAGTTAAGTATAGATTTTGTTCAGGATAAAGTATTAAGATAGAATAGAGGGAAAATATAAAAGTGATAATGAGGTGGAAAATGAGAAAAAGTATATATTTTTCCATTTTGTTCATTGTCGTAGTAAGTTTAGTTTTATTTGTTCAAAAAGGTAAACCGAAAGAAAACAAAGACGATAAGAAATTGATGGATACTAAAAACATCGTACTTCCAACCGAACAGTTTATTGTTCACCATCTATTACATGAGGATGGGACGATTCGGACAAATGTAGACAAGCATGAAGGTGATGATCTGGCTTTGTCTGAATCACTCGGATTATGGATGGAATATTTAGTGATGAAAAAAGATAGTGAGCGTTTCCAGGAAGCATATGAAACTCTTCTTGATATGTTTTTATTAAAAGAGGCATTGGTTGCATGGCAAGTGGAAGATGGTGTTGTTGCTGATACAAATGCACTAATTGACGATATTCGAATAATAAAGGCTTTAGGTCAGGAGGGGGAAAGGACGGGCTCTGAAAACTATATCGAAACAGCTACAAAAATGACGAAGTCAATCTTAAAGTATAATCGACAGGGCGATCAATTTGTTGATTTTTATGACGTTGTTCATCGTTATGCGAACGAAGAGTTGACGTTATCTTACATCGATATTGAAGCATTTGACTATTTGTACAAGCTTGATTTACTTTCACAAAAGTTATGGGAAAATATCCACGTTTTTCTAGGGAATATCCCACTAAAAAATGGATTCTTGCCAAAGTCTTATCATACTGTTAACTCAACATTTCAATATGAACAAACAGTTAATTTAATTGATCAGGTTTATACAGCGATTCATGTAGAAAGGTCGGGGGCTCAAACAGATGATTTTTACCAATGGTTAAAAGATGAGTTCTATAAAAACCATTTTTTATATGGTCGCTATGATTTAGATACGAAAAAGCGAGCGGTTGATTATGAATCAGCGTCTGTTTATGCATTAACAATTATTTATAGCCTTGAAAGAAATGATGAGACGTTTGCTAAAGACGTTTATACGCAAATGAAAACTATGCAAGTGCAGGATGATGAATCTTTATTTTATGGTGGGTATGTTACTTCTTCTAATTCAACGCACTCCTTTGATAATTTGTTCCCTTTATTAGCAGAAAGGATTTTAATAGATGCAGAAGTTATTCGATAAGCAATTTCGTGTGAGGTTGTTGTTAGTTGGGATATTGTTTATTTTCGTCATTTCTGGAATGCTTTTGCTTTTTCAAGGACAAGAAGGAATGATGTTATTTTTATTAACAGGGTTAGTTGGAATTGTTGGGGTGGTTAGTGGTCTTCTTCCTGCGTTAGCGTTAACGTTACTTTTATTTTTTATTATTGGCAGCTTATTGTTTTGGTCTTTGTTTGGAGCACCATCGTTAGAAAGCAGTCTTACTTTAAATTATATTTTAGTTTGGATGGTGAAGCTACTAATTTTGGCAATTATGACGGGACGTTTATCGATGCTAATTAAGGAATTACACGAGGCTAATTTTGAATTGCGAGAGCAAATCGACACCTTGGTTGCAATTGATCCGATTACTGGGTTTGATAATAAAGAAAGAATGTTACTTGAGCTTGAGTTAGAGTACAATCGGTCAAAACGGTATGGACGGATGTTTTCATTTCTGTTAATAAAAATTAACCATTTTGAACAGTTGCGCAAATTGTATGGAGAACAAGAGTTAAACAGAATTTTATTGCATCTTTCGACTGAAATTTACCGGTCAGTGCGAAAAAGTGATTATAAATTTCGACCAGAAAAAGATCTGTTTGGTTTGTTGTTAACAGAAACGTCAACAGAGGACGTTCAGCGTGTGATTGATAAGCTTAACAAGGAACTAGCTGTATTTCAGTTAAAGAACAAGAAATATATTACACTTGAACTCGAGTATGGTCACGTTAGTTACGGGGAAGAGATAGAGGATTATTTACAAGTTTACGAATTGGCTAAGGAGCAGGTGTCCTTTCATGTATCGTAAACTCTTGCTTTCAGTTTTAGCAGTGTTATTGGCCATGTCTATTAGTGAAAGTGCAGTCGCAAAACAACAGTTAAAAGAGCTTCAAGATGACAACATCCACATTTTATTAGTTTACTCTAATGAGAAAAATGTAGAGAGCCGAAACGTACAAATATTAGACATGTTACTTCATCATTTTACAAGCAACGTTGCCATTGTTTCTGATCAAGAAGCAAGAGAGGAACATTTTAAATATGCAACACATGTTTTTTATTATGGAGAACGGAAACAACAAATTAACGAAGCGGTGCTTTCCAAGCTTCATCAATTTGTGGGTCCCATTGTTGTGATTGGGGAGAACTTAGAACAAATTCCTTCATTTAAGCAATTTCAACAAATGGGGGAAGTCAATATCAATGGTGTAAGTGAAGCGGATGATGATAGTAGCGAGGCGCACCTTTCGTCCATTGAACCCATTACATACATAAAGGAAAAAGCGAAGCAAGAAGTTTTACTGTATGGACATAAAGGACCGGAAAAATTTCCTTTACTGATAAATGAAGGAACCCGCTACTACTTCGCTGCTCATGCCATCGAAGATGTGATAAAAAATTATTTTGCAGAAGTGTTGCATGAGATACTACCAAATAATCATCGTAATGAACATATCGCTTACCTTCGTTTGGAAGATATTCACCCAATGACTGATCCAGAAAAGCTATTAGAAATTGGTGAATATTTAAATGAACGAGACATTCCTTATATTTTAGTTGTGATTCCAGTCTACATTACGCCAGAAACAGGCGAAAGGCGTTATTTCTCCGATTCCCCAGAACTTGTTGAAGTACTGAAATATTTACAAGATACAGGGGGAACAGTCATTGCTCATGGATACACCCATCAATACCGAGACAGCGAAACAGGCGAAGGCTTTGAGTTTTGGGACGTGGAAAATGAACAATTTATTACGTCAATAAAACCGAAAGAGAACATTGAAAAAGTTAAATCGCAAGATCAATTTGCGAACGATGAAGATTATGTTGCTTATTTAGAACCTTTAATGAAAATAGAACGGGATTATATTCAGTCAAGACTGAAAGATGCAGTCCACGAACTTGTGAGCTACGATTTGTATCCATTAGGGTTTGAAGCACCACATTATACAATGTCTCAGCAAGGGTACTCGCTTGTAGCAAAGTATTTTCCTAATATCCTTGGCCAAATCCAATTAAGTGATGAGGACTGGATGCAAATGGATGCCCCGCCCTTTTTAACAACGAGTCAAAGTGTACATGGAATGGCGATTTATCCGGAGACGATTGGGTATGTCGATCCTTCATTAATTAACCCTTTTGTCGAAACAGACAAGCTGGTAAACAACACACTAATTGTGAGAGACGCGATGATAGGTGGATTTTATCACCCGTATTTAGGCTTACAATATTTACCTGAATTGTTAGCCCAATATGAAAAAGTGCCAAACCTAACATGGCTTGATTTTAAAAAGACGGAACAACAAGTGCTCACATCGAAGGTGCAAATTATTTCTGATGGTACGGGCCATATTGTGGTAGAAAATAAGCTTCCATGGTGGGATAGCATCATCAGGAGAAAAGCGCCAACACTTTTCGTGGATAAACTGCTTTGGGGAGTCACGCTCGTCGTTTTACTCTTTGTTATTATGTTTTTTCTGTTTTCGATTTATTTACGGACTCAATCGAAGAAGCGATTGTTTAAGGAGCGAAAGACAGTTGGCTAACACGTTGTTTTTATTATCATTAATAGTTATCTGGGTTATGCTACTTTACCATATGTTTCTAATGCTTGGTGGGTATTTACATTTTTTACGCTATGAGAAGGTAATTCCAGAGTGGAGTAAAAATTTAGAAACACTTCCGAAGGTGAGTATCTTAATTCCTGCTCATAACGAAGCGGTTGTCATAGAAAGAACCTTAAAGTCAATGACTCGTCTTGAGTATCCAAAAGACAAATTAGAAGTGATTGTCATTAACGATAACTCTTCGGATGAAACTGGAAACATTGCACGAAAAATGGCAGAAAAACATCCTTACATTCGAGTAGTAGATACAGTTCCGCCTTATGCTGGCATAGGAAAGTCAAGTGCTTTAAATTTTGGATATCAAGCGTCTACAGGTGAGTATCTCATTGTGTATGATGCAGACAATACTCCAGAACCAGAAGCGGTGTATTATCTCGTGATGGGTTTAGTTAATGATAAAAAAGCTGGGGCGGTTGTTGGGAAATTTCGCGTTGATAATGCGAAAAAATCATTACTTACCCGCTTTATTAATATTGAAACGATTACGTTTCAATGGATGGCCCAAGCAGGACGTTGGTTTTGGTTCAAAATGGCAACGATTCCCGGAACGAATTTTGCAATTCGTCGTTCTATTATTGAAAAATTAGGTGGCTGGGATGAAAAAGCTCTCTCTGAGGATACGGAACTATCAATACGGGTTTACAACTTAGGCTATTACATTCGTTTTTTTCCTGCTGCGGTTACGTGGGAACAAGAACCCGAGACATGGAAAGTTTGGTGGAATCAAAGAACACGCTGGGCAAGAGGGAATCAATACGTCATTGTAAAGTTTATGTTGCAATTTTTTAAGTTAGAAAGGAAAGCGATTATTTTCGATTTACTTTATTTCTTTTTTACGTATTTCCTCTTTTTCTTTGGCGTGATTTTATCAAATGTTATTTTTATCACAAATTTATTTTACGATTTAAATTTAACGGTAGGGAATGTTTCTTTAATTTTATGGATACTCGCCTTTTTGTTATTTGTAACTGAGGTCTTCATTACGCTTAGTATTGAAAAAACAGAAATGACGGTCCAAAATTTCTTTCTCGTAAATTTAATGTATTTTACTTACTCTCAGCTGTGGATTGTTTTAGTGATAAACGCGCTGTTCCTTGAAATAAAGCGCATCATTTTTAAAGAGGAAACAAAATGGTATAAAACTGAACGATTTGAATGATTGAAGGGTGATCGAATGAAAAAGGCAATAACGGCTTTATTTTTCATTGTTGGTTTTTTTGTCATGGTGGGTAATAGTGCAGACGCTGCCTATCCTATTAAAGAACGCTCAATTATATTACCTGATACGTTGCTTGATGACGACCCAGTAAATGAACGGCAAAGGATTTTGAACCTAGCAACGGATGATATTACGTTACAAGGACTTGTCGACGAAGTAGAATTATATTATTCCGTTCCGGTGCAAGAAGTTGAGGATGGGAACTATATAAGGTTATTCGTTCACTATTCAGATTTATTACAAAAGGGTTCGTCGATGACAATTTATATTGATGATATTCCGATCAAAAGTGTCCCGTTAAAAGTAGACTCAAATCAAATAGATGTAAAAGTGCCGCTAACAGGCGATGCACTTACACAGGGATTCCATAATCTAAAAATTTCCTTTTACGGACAAATTTCCGATAAAAAATGTGCAAATGTAGATAGTCCTGCAAACTGGTTAACAATCGAATCAGAGAGTCACATCTCTCTCAATATGAAAGAAGTAGGTAAAAGAGATAATGCGCTCCAAGATTACCCATACCCTTTTGTGCAACCTGAACAGGATAATCCTGTTCAAAGTACAATCGTAATCCCCGATGAAGTTTCAGCTTCAAACCTAGTCGCGGCATTAAAAGTGGCAAGCTATTTGAGTAGTCAGGTGGAAAATAAAGAGATTCCAATTTTGAAGGAATCAGAAATAAAGTCTATTTCGACACATATTATTGCGGTCGGTGCCGAGGAACAATGGTCCGGCATAATAAAGGACATGCTGAAGTCAGTAAAAGTATCTATTCCAGACGATGAACTACTTGTTAGCAATTACTTTTTGCAATTTCCGAAGTCAGTTAAGCAGCTCTTACTCGTTACAGCAAACAAGGATAAAACGATTGAAGAAAAAGTTGCCGTTATGACTGAAGAAAGATTGGTTTCACAGTTAGCCAATAATCAAACTTCCTTTGGAAAAGTTCCACAGGCACCAAAGGAAAAAATAAAGGAAAAACATTCGTTTGAAGATTTAAATATTCCAAATGTAACGTTGACAGGTAGAAAGAGTATGTCTCAAAATTACTTCTATCAACTACCAGCGTACGTTGGGTCATTACACGATGCAAAACTGTTATTGAAATTAAAACGGTCAGAAGTGCTAGAGAAGCGGGATCAACCACAACCGGTTGAACTTGTCATTACAATTAATGACGTGCCCTATTCGATTGCGATCGAAGATTTAGAAATGAATGAAGAGAATGTTTATGAAGTTGACATCCCAATTAAAGCGGACACGTTGAAACAAGCTCCTTATATGACCCTGCAATTTAAGGCACACGGCTTACACGACGACGATATCTGTGTTCCGCCGAACAATGACAACTGGATTTACATTAGTGAAGAAAGTTATCTTCAGTTGCCTGTTGGTGATAATGAAGGTGAAGAGACGAGCTTTCAGGCATGGCCTTCCCCATTTGTTGGCACGAACGGCTTACATGGGACAACAATTTTACTCCCAGAACATTATGAGAGCACGATGTTTAGCCAGCTTCAACAGTTGACAAATAGCTTTGAACGACAAACAGGATTAGATGGACTGGAGCTTATGTTTGAAAATGAAGTTAAGCCCCAACATTTAGCGGAACAGAATGTTCTTGTTTTGGGGGGACCCGAACACCATCCAAGCTTAAAAGAACATAGTGATCAGTTACTAATTGGGGTGGACAAGAAAAACCAACTTGATGTTTCGGCTTTTCAATTTTTAAATGACACTTCGAAGCTTGCCGTATGGTTACAGTCTTCTGTATGGAATAACAAAAAATTCATGGCTGTTTTTTCATCTGTCGATCAAGATGAAAAGATAGATTTCTTAAGCAACACGATTATCGATTATTTAAATACGAATGCATTACAAGCGAACATGATTGTAGAAAGTAATAACGGGGAAATCTTCACAAATGAACTTGGAGAAGAATCAAGTATAGACGGTAAAGCGAGCGCAAAAGAAGAGGGTACAGTGAGCAATATTTTAATTATTGCAGGGATTATTTCGATTTTTGTATTTAGTCTTATTATCTTTATTCATTTTTATCGAAAGTTTAAAAGGAATAAAGAGTAAATTCATTAGAAAGCATGGGAGCCTATATCGTTGTTTGCAACAACGTATAGGCTTCTTTTTACAAAAGATGACTCTTTCCAAAATAGGTAAGGACATAATCAAGTAAGACTTCTTTATGAGACACTTTGATGAATATGATATGATAATAAAGATCAACAAATCTGAATGATGCTTAACATTTGAGGTGGGCTTGTGAAAAGTACGAAACAACTAACAGAAACAGCAATATTGTTAGCACTCTACATGATTCTGTTTGCAATCGCCTTTTTTATTCCGTTATTAGGGCCCTTGTTACTTTGGGTTTTACCGATACCCTTTATTGTAAATGTCCTAAGGAACGGTAGAAATGCGTCCATTTATATGCTTATTGCTGCACTTGTCATTTCGTTCCTCTTTACATTACCGGCTGTTTTATTGAGCTGGACATTTGCAAGTGTAGGTCTTGTCCTTGGGGAACTTTATCGGAGAAAACGTTCAGCGTTTCAGATTTTACTTGGAGGAACGCTTACATATATAGGAAACTTTCTTTTGCTTTATATTCTTGTCGTCGTCTTTACAGGACTGAATCCGATCGTAGAGTCGATCGATGCGATGAAGGATATGGTTAACCAACTTCAACAAATGCCAGGTTTTGGAGCCCAGAATGAAGACCAGGTTGCGAGTCTTTTTGAACAGCTCGAGTTTGTGAAGTACTTAATACCAAGTATGCTTATTATTGGGGCAATCTTTTTTGCGATGATCACTCAACTCATTGCAAACTTAATTTTGAAGCGATTGAAATACGAAGTGAGCCCTTGGAAGCCATTTCATGAATGGTCATTACCGAAGAGCCTTATTTTTTATTATTTAATCGTTTTAATTTTAGCGCTTATCGGTTTAGAAGAAGGAACGACTCTCTTCCTTCTCGTTGCTAATCTTCAACTTTTGCTTGAAAATGCAATGATTTTGCAAGGCTTTACGGTTATCTATGCCTTTAGTAAAATAAAGGGATGGAAGCTCGTTGTTCCAATACTCATTACAGTTGGTTCATTTTTACTCATGTTTCCACTCCAGCTCGTAAAATTGTTAGGGATTTTTGATTTAGGCTTAAACTTACGAAGCCGAATGAAATCTAAATAGGAGCTGAAAGCATGCCGAAATTTTTAAATAAAAGGTTCGATAGTGGGCATTTGATAGCCTTATTAGCCGTATCGCTTTTGTTTGTTATTGTGATTTCGATTTTTAAGCTCATTTTTGGCATCTTCGCGTTCCTGCTTTTAGTAGTCGTCGGTTTTTTTGTTATCCAAAAAGAGCTGCTTACCCGGAAGGAAGTCGATCAGTATTTAACGACGCTTTCTAGCCGAGTGAATAACGTAAGCGATGTCGTCCTTTCGGAGATTCCGATTGGCTTCTTGTTGTATGATGCCGACTATCGTGTCGAGTGGGCAAATGTCAGGTTAAAGACATGGCTCCAAGATAAAGTCGAGCTTGGTGAATCGCTCGATGGACTGTCACCTGATCTTATTCCGTTTATTCATAATGAAGAAGCTGAGATTGAATTCATTGGAGTCGAAGGACGAACGTATGAAATTCATTTAAAACGTGATGAGCGTCTTCTTTACTTTTTTGATGTTACGACGCAAAAGGAACTTGAGCAGAAATATGAACATGAACAGGCCGTGTTCGCGATCGTTTATTTGGATAACTATGATGAGCTTACGCAAGGCATGGATGACTCGGCTCGAAGTACACTGAACAGTAAAGTGACGGATCTATTGAACACGTGGGCAGTTGAACGCGGTATTTATTTAAAACGAAGTTCACAAGATAAATTTTTCGCTGTATTAAATCAACGAATTCTTTATGATTTAGAAAAGACAAAATTTGCCTTGCTTGATGAGGTTCGTGAATTTACGTCAGAATTAAATGTTCCGATTACGCTAAGTATCGGTGTCGGTTTCGGCTCAGTAGATTTCAAGGAACTTGGTGAGCTCGCCCAGTCGGGACTCGATCTTGCGCTTGGTCGGGGCGGTGACCAAGTCGCTATGAAAGAGAAAGACGGAAAAGTGAAGTTTTACGGTGGAAAGACAAACCCGATCGAAAAACGAACGCGCGTCCGTGCACGAGTTATTTCACACGCCTTACGGGAGCTCATCCTTGATAGCGATAAAGTGTTTATCATGGGACACCGTCAGCCAGATATGGATGCGATTGGAGCAGCGATTGGCATTTTAAAAGTTGCACAAGCGAACGAAACAGAAGGTTATATTATTTTTAATGAAGAAGAACGCAACTTTGGCATCGAAAAGTTAATTGATAAAATAAAAGAAGAAAATAAGTTATGGAGTCGGTTCATTCGACCTGAAGCGGCACACGAAATGTTGACATTCAGATCATTGCTCGTTGTCGTGGACACTCATAAGCCGTCGCTCGTCATTGAAGAGAAACTAATTCATAAAGCAGAACGGACGGTTGTCATTGACCATCACCGTCGAGGTGAAGACTTTATAGAAGAACCTGTTCTCGTTTATATGGAGCCTTATGCCTCCTCTACTTCGGAGCTTGTGACAGAACTACTAGAATATCAACCTGATCGATTGAGATTAAATATGCTTGAGGCGACCGCGCTTTTAGCAGGGATTACAGTTGATACGAAAAACTTTACTTTGCGAACAGGATCGCGAACGTTTGATGCCGCTTCATATTTGCGTGCTCGAGGGGCAGACACGATTCTCGTACAGAAATTTTTAAGTGAAGATCTTGGCAAGTTCATTCAACGCTCGAAAATGATTGAGCATGCTGAAATGTATCGAGAAGGAATTGCGATTGCAAAAGGGGAACCGACACAAAGCTATGATCAAGTATTAATTGCACAGACAGCAGATACGTTACTATCGATAAATGAAGTGAAAGCAGCCTTTGTCATTTCTAGACGTACCGACGGAAAAATAAGCATCAGTGCTCGCTCACTTGGAGAGGTGAACGTTCAAGTCATCATGGAGATGTTAGACGGTGGTGGCCATTTAACGAACGCAGCGACACAGCTTGATGAAGAATCACTTGAAGAAGTGGAATTGCGCTTAAAACATGCAATCGATGAATTTTTTGATGATCGTGAAAGGGAGGACGACTAAAATGAAAGTTATTTTTCTAAAAGATGTAAAAGGGAAAGGCAAAGCAGGTGAAGTGAAAAATGTCGCGGTTGGGTATGCGCGCAATCATTTGTTTCCGAACAACCTTGCAATTGAAGCAACGAAAAGCAATATTCAATCACTAAAAGCAAAGCAACGCAGCGATGAAAAGCGGGCTGCGGAAATCAAACAAGAAGCGGAGCAACAAAAGGCTGATCTTGAAAAGCTTGAAGTGAAGATTAAGGCAAAAGCCGGTGAAGGCGGGCGGCTATTTGGTGCGGTTACGAACAAACAAATTGCCGACGAGTTGAAAAAACACAACATTAAAGTCGACCGCAGAAAAATTGAGCTTGCTGAACCGATTCGTTCGCTTGGCTTTACGAAGGTGCCAGCTAAGCTACATAAAGACGTGACCGCAATTATTAACGTCCATGTAGTTGAACAGTAAGGAAAGGAAGCTTGTGACATGAATGAATTATTTGTCG